>JAUNBX010000010.1:34398-56725 GCA_030526875.1 Clostridium perfringens
TTTAAAATAAAAATATAATTACATCTAAAGTAAATAGGAGGTTACGGTTTTTCTTTTGAATTAATTCAAAAGTGTTAAAACCTAAAATTTTATGAATACTGAAGATAAAAAAATATGTGAACTTTGTGAGAGACATGTTCCATCTTTAACTGAACATCATCTTATTCCTAAAGAACTTGGGGGACGCAATTTAGATACCGCAATGTTATGCGTTCCTTGCCATAAACAAATTCATGCCTTATTTACAAATAAAGAATTAGCAATAAAATTAAATTCAATAGCTAACCTTAAAAATAATGAAAAAATAATTAGATATTTAAAATTCATAAAAAAACATCCTGGAGATAGCTATATCCAAATAAAAAAATCTAAAGCTGTAAGAAAAAAGGGTTATTAACTCTTACTTTATAAATAAAAAAATGCTGTATCCTAATAAAATAATTATAAAAAGCTACTTTTCTAAATATCATCACTTAATTTTTATAATTATTTTATTTAATACAACATTGAAATTTACTAATATTTTTAAAATTTAATTCCATTCTCCCTTGCATAGTAGAAAAGGTATTGCTGTGCAAAGCCAGAAATTTCTCCAAATCTTTTTCTTCCAAAAATTCTTATTTTATTTAAAGATGCATCATCTGCACCATAAAAGTGCATCATAGCTCTTTTTACCCAAATATCTACAGGAAATGCTGAATATTTCGCCATAGAAAATAACATTATACAATCAGAAACCTTTGCTCCAATTCCCATAAACTCTTGAAGTGCTTTGTGACAATCATCATCTGACATATTTTTTATTTTTTCTAAATCATACTTTTCTAATAGTTCATCAATAACCTCCTTAGGCGCCTCTAACTTACCCGCCTTTGCAAGATTACATCTATATATTTTATTTGTAGTATCTACTATATATTTGCTTCTAAAAGAACCACCTATACTCTGTATTTCTTCTAAAGTAGCTTTTGAAAGTTCCTCTATAGTAGGGAATGCATAATATACTTTTCCCTTGTACTCTAATTTTTTACCATACTTTTCACATATATTATTTATTGTTTTAGATATTACAGGTATACTATTTCTTGCTGATATTATAAATGATATTACAATTTCAAAAGGGTCTTGATTTAAAAGCCTTATGCCATAACCATATTCTACAGCTATTTTTAAAAGCTTATCCTTAGATAATTCCTTTTTTATAATTGAATAATCCCTTTCTAAATCAAAATATTTAAACCAAATATTTTTAAAATCCTCTTCATTTGTATTGTATATTGTTATAGTGTTCCCTTCTTGATAAACCTCTATAACTTTTCCAAAAGCCACTCCTATATAGCAATTTTCTGTTTCTTTTTTCCATCTAAAGCATTGTCCAGACTCAAAAATTTGCTTTATATTAAAATCTTTTGTATTTTTTATTACTATTTTATCATTAAAGCACTCTATATCTAGCTCCATAACACTATATTTTTCCTTTCCCGTTTTATTATATCTTCTAATATCTCTCCTGCTTGTTCTAATATATATATACATCTTCTTTGGTCATTCTTTTTATATTTTGCTTTAAGTTCATCACATTTATGCGTCTTTAACAAATCATAGAATCTTTCCATAAACTCTTTAGTAAGTTCTTTAACTATTACGCTTTCATGTCCTCTATCTTTTGTAAACATAAGTCCAATTACAGCTACTGCACCTGTGGCTACACCACACACACCTTCAATAGCCATACCACCACCAAAGCCTGCCATAATTTTAAATTCCTTTTTAGAAAGACCTAAATCATACTCTTCATTTGCAGCATAAAGCATACATTCAGCACAATTTAAGTCATATTTTTTATCCCAATATTTATTTATTAAGTCTACTAACATAATTAATCTCCATTATTTAAATCTCTTCAAAATCAACATCTATTACATCTTTATTATCAACATTTATACTTTCTTTCTTATAAGAATTGTTTTTTGTATTATAATACTTTTCATTAAAGTTACTTCCAGTGCTTTGTGCATATTGCTTATTTAAATTTTTAACTTCTTTAATCACCTTATATCCAGCCTTTGCAGCCTCTATAGTTTCCTTTGTCATGTGAGCTGCATCTTTAGCTGTTTCTACATACCTTTTTGTATTATCTTTTAAATTACTATATTTTTCTTTAAATTTATTTACTATACTCATAAAAAAACCTCCTAAAAAATAGGTCTACAAAACAAAAATAATGCAATTATTAATGTTTAATATATTATACACCAATAACTGCATCATTCAAATATATGATAAACTATTTTTATTAATACTATTTATCCCTTAAATATTCATCTATAGCCTTTGCTGCATTCTTACCTGCTCCCATGGCTAGTATAACAGTAGCTGCTCCTGTTACCGCATCTCCTCCAGCAAAAACACCTTCCCTTGATGTTTGTCCCATTCCATCTGCCACTATACACTTTTTCTTATCTGTTTTTAATCCTTTTGTTGTTGATGTTATAAGAGGATTAGGTGATGTTCCTATAGCCATTATTACTGTATCTACATCCATAATAAATTCTGAGTCTTTAACTTCAATTGGCTTTCTTCTACCTGAAGCATCAACCTTCCCAAGGTCCATTTTTATACATTTCATACCTTTTACCCAGCCTTTCTCATCTTGTATTATTTCTACTGGATTTATTAAAAGGTCAAAAACCACTCCTTCTTCCTTGGCATGATGAATCTCTTCTTTCCTTGCTGGAAGTTCATCCTCACTTCTTCTATAAACTATATGGACTTCTGCTCCAAGCCTTAAGGCAGTTCTTGCTGAATCCATTGCAACATTTCCACCTCCTACAA
Organism: Clostridium perfringens; assembly: GCA_030526875.1. Lineage (GTDB taxonomy): Bacteria > Bacillota > Clostridia > Clostridiales > Clostridiaceae > Sarcina > Sarcina perfringens_A. Next base: position 37,234 of record JAUNBX010000010.1, read on the forward strand.
CTGCCACTTTAGTTCCAATCTTTATAGGAGTATCATACTCATCATTAAATCCCTTCATAAGATTACTTCTTGTTAAAAATTCATTAGCTGAAAAAACTCCATTAGCATTTTCACCTTTTATGCTCATAAATCTTGGAAGTCCAGCTCCTGAACCAATAAAAATGGATTTAAACCCTTCTTGAAAAAGACTATCTATTGTTACAGTTTTTCCAACAATAACATTAGTTTCTATCTTTACACCTAACTTTTTAACATTCTCTATTTCATGTTTAACTATTTTATCTTTTGGTAGTCTAAACTCTGGTATACCGTATACCAAAACCCCACCAGCCTCATGTAAGGCTTCAAATATAGTTACATCATACCCAAGCTTTGCTAAGTCTCCTGCACAAGCAAGACCTGATGGACCACTGCCAACTATAGCAATCTTTTTATTATTTTTCTTTATATCATAGTTTACATCTATATTTCTCTCTATCATATAATCAGCAACAAATCTTTCTAACTTTCCAATAGCAATAGCTTCTCCCTTTATACCTAAAATGCACTGCCCCTCACATTGTGATTCTTGTGGACATACTCTACCACATATAGCTGGAAGTGACGATGAATTCCCTATTATTTTAGCAGCCCCTTCTATGTTCCCACTCTTAATTTCCTTTATAAAACTTGGAATATCTATGTTTACAGGGCATTTTGTTACACATCTTGGCTTTTTGCACCCTAAACATCTATTAGCTTCTAATATAGCTTCTTCTTTAGAATATCCTAAACATACTTCATCAAAATTTTTAGCTCTTATCTCTGGTTTTTGTTCCCTTATAGGAGTTCTTTTAAAATTATTCATACTGTTTACCTCCACAAATTCCACATCCACCACTATGAGTTTTTCCTTCTATATGTTTTAAATACTTTCTTCCCTCTTCAGTTTTATATATATTTTGTCTTCTCATAGCTTCATCAAAATCTATTTTATGGCCATCAAACTCTGGTCCATGAACACATGCAAACCTCACCTGTCCCTCAACAGTTACTCTACAAGCACCACACATTCCTGTACCATCAACCATTATTGGATTTAAACTTACAACTGTAGGTATATTTAATTTTTTAGTAAGAAGAGCTACAAATTTCATCATTATCATAGGACCTATAGCAACTACCAAATCATATTTTCTTCCTTCATTATTTATTAAATCATTTATTTTGTCAGTAACTAATCCCTTAACCCCATAAGAACCATCATCTGTTGTAATATAAAGATTTCCTGCTACACTTTTAATCTCTTCCTCAAAAATTAGCATATCTTTATTTTTTGCTCCCATTATAACATCAGCTTTTACTCCTTTAGAATTTAGCCACTTAACTTGAGGATAAATAGGAGCAACACCAACTCCTCCTGCTACAAATAATATTTTCTTATTTTTTAAATCCTCTATACTTTCATGAACTAACTCTGATTCTACTCCTAAAGGTCCTACAAAATCTCTAAAATAGTCTCCTTTATTGAGCATGGACATTTTCCTAGTAGATTCTCCAACTACTTGAAATACTATTGTTATAATTTCTCTTTCACTATCATAATCACATATTGTTAAGGGTATTCTTTCTCCTTGTTCATTTATTTTAGCTATTATAAATTGACCTGGCCTTGCTGCTTTAGCTATCCTAGAAGCCTTTACATCCATGAAATAAATATTTTTAGCTAACTCTTTCTTTTTAACTATCTGATACATAAACTCTCACCCTTTTACATATTATATAAATTTACTTATATGTGCATTTTATAGTTATAACATCTTATAATTATTTTATTACATTTATTACCACAACATTAATAAGCATTGAAATTACTTAAAATACATAAAATTAAGCTGCATCAAATTATTACAATGATTTTTGCATATAAATAAAAATCTATTGCTTATGCATTATTTGATACAGCCAATATTTATATTATAATTTAATATTATGTGTTAAAAAATGTTGATTTAAAAATCTATATCTTTTCCATAATAAGCAGCTACAAATATTTTTTCTATTTCATCTACATTTGCACTTCTTGGATTTGCCGATGTACACGCATCTAAAACTGCTCTTTCAGATATTAATCTAACTTTATTATTAAATTCAGTTTCATCTATTCCATACTCTTTAAGAGTCAGTGGTATTTGCATTTTTCTATTCATTTCCTTAATCATATCAACTAAAGAATTAGTTAACTCATCATCTGAAGTTCCTGTAAGTCCTATCTTTCTTGCTATAGCCCCATATCTACTTGCAGCTGATTTCTTATTGAAATTAATTACATATGGAAGATATATTGCATTTGCACATCCATGAGGAATACCAAAGACAGCTCCTGACTTATGAGCCATACTATGAGTTATTCCTAATAATGCATTACTAAAAGCCATACCTGCTAAACATTGACCATAATGCATAATTTCTCTTGCCTTTTTATCTCCATTATAAGAGTCAAATAAATTATTCTTTACTATATCTATAGCCTCTATTGCTAATGGGTCTGTAAAGACTGAATGCGGTGTTGCAACGTAGGCTTCTATTCCATGAGTTAATGCATCCATTCCTGTATGGGCCGTTAATTTTTTTGGCATAGTCTGAGCAAGATCTGGATCAACTATAGCTATATCTGGAGTTATATTATAATCTGCTAAAAGATACTTGTTTCCTGTTTTATGATCAGTTATAACTGAAAAAGCTGTGACTTCTGTTCCTGTTCCTGATGTTGAGGGTATAGCAACAAACTTAGCTTTATTTCTTAGTTTTGGAATTGTAAATGGATCTTTTATATCATCAAAAACTAAATCAGGATGTTCATAGAATATCCACATAGCTTTAGCAGCATCTATAGGTGACCCTCCTCCTACAGCAACTATCCAATCTGGTTTAAAGCTTTTCATAATATCTGCACCAGCTAATACAGTGTCCACTGATGGATCTGGTTCTACACCCTCTATTAATTTAACTGTCATTTTGGCTTCTTCTAAATAAGCAATAACCTTATCTAAAAAACCAAATTTTTTCATAGAACCCCCACCCGTTACTATAACAGCTCTATTCCCCACTAAATTTCTAAGTTCTTCTATAGAGCCTTTTTCAAAATATAAATCTCTAGGAATAGTAAATCTTTTCATACTTTGTATTAATCCCCCTAAATATTTCTAAAATTCATTTATAATTCTATTCCATCCTTAACTTAAATATCCATTATTAAAGCTATATTTTTAAATTTATTAATACTTTAATAAACTTTTATCTAAGTTATAGTTATAAAGTTAACAAAAAAATAAAAAAAATTGAAGTATTAAATACTTCAATAAAAATTATAACTAATAAATTATAAGTGAATAATATGTTATTTATCATTTAATTGATATACTAAAGTATATAAGCTTTCACTTAAATGAACATTTTCTACTGTAACATCATCTGGTACTTCTAAATCAACAGGAGCAAAATTCCATATAGCCTTTACTCCACCTTTTATTACCTCATCACATACTCTTTGAGCACTAATTCTAGGTACACATATTATTGCTATATCTACCTTATTACCTGCTAAAAATTCTGGTAAATCATCAATATCTCTTATTGCTACATCCCTTATTTTTATTCCAAGCATTTTTGGATTAGCATCAAATATTCCTGTTAAATCAAATCCTACTTTATCAAACTTAGTATAGTTTGCAATAGCCTGACCAATATTTCCAGCCCCGATTATTGCTGTATTGTATCTCTTATCTAGTCCTAATATAATACCAATTTCATTGTATAAATCTTTAACATTATAGCCATAGCCTTGTTGTCCAAAATCACCAAAACAGTTTAAATCTTGACGTATTTGTGATGCAGTAAAACCTATTTTCTCGCTAAGTTCTTTAGAAGATATTCTATCAACTTCATTATTTATAAGTTCTTGAAGATATCTATGATATTTAGGTAACCTTTTAATTACAGCCATAGATATATTTTTCTTTTTTTCTATCAAAATCAAACACCTCTTTTTCTATATTATTTCAAATAAAACATATTTTATTCATAACTTTGTTATAAATTTATTTATCATTATTTACATAATAACATATTATACCTAAGTTTATCTATATTTTAACATTTTTCGTACGTTTACTTTTTTAAATCTAAAAAATTTCACTTTATAACATACCCTCTAAAAAAATAAGGCTTATGTGTACCATTATATCTACGTACACAAAGCCTCTTACTCTAAAAGAGAATATTAATCTAAGCTTGGGAATAAATCCCACAATCCATACTTATGCCTGAAAGTATTCTTGCTACCTCATTATATTAAATAGCTATAATTTTGTCAACACTTTTTGACATTTTTCTTTGTATAGATTTATTATTTTTCTTTTTTATTTAATGTATATCTATATATTTTAAATATATGAAATAAAATATCTCAATTTTATCTGAAATTTCTAAAAAATATATAACCTTAAAAATATTTTAATTAATTCAATATGTATTTTACTTCAAAACTATTGTCTATTATAGACTCCAAAATATAATTAATAATATTTGTACAAACATAATATGCAAATTTTATATCATTATTATATCCACTATCTTTTTCATGTTCCTCAAGGCAGTTATCTATAAAAGATTTTATATCTTCTTTTTTCAAAATATGAATCTTATAGCGCTCATAATTAAATTTCCTTGCCATTTTAGCCAAATGTTTTTCATATTTAATATGTGTAAATATTTTGTATCTTCTCCTCCACACTTCACTATGAGCTATACAGAAAAAATCACATAAAAAATGACATATGACTCCAAGTTCCTGACTAAACTTAATAATAGATAAGCTTTTTTCTATATCACTTACATTAAATGTTGAAAGAATTTTTATTTTACTTAATATCATAGAATATGATTCTTTTGCATAATGCTTTTTTATTTTATACTTTGATAATATATCTGGTTTTATACTTCCATATATAAAATTAAGATTACTAAGCATATTTTTTTTATTTTCAGACATATTTTTCAAAATATTTCTTGTTATTAATCCATGTGTACTTATTAACATTTTTCTCCTTAGTTTATACCGCCTATAAGATTTTAATATAAAACCTACTAAAAATTAATATCAATTTTATTAATTTTTCATTAAAAATAAAAATTAGGCTTCCCTATAGAATAAATATTTAAATTAATTCCATAAGTTAGCCACTTTTATTTAATACTCATAAGTTGTTTCACTATCACAAACTCTTACTTTAATTTTATCATTATCTAATGTTTTCTTATAAGAACATATAAAATCATTTAATTCTAAATCATTAAAATTAACTTTTTTATCGCTCTTTATGATTAATTCTTTTTCATTTAAAAGTATTTCTAAATCATTTGAATCATTTTTTATTGTACAGACACTTAAATTTTTTATACTTAATTGCCCTTTATATTTTTCTTGAAAACTTGCATTTTTTCTAAACTGTTCATAATTATCTTGAGGTGCTGCGTTAGGTATACTCATACCAAAACCTTTCATTTGTTCTTCTATATTACCTAAATCAAAACCATATCTTTTTAACATTTCTTTTTGAATATTGAAGAATTTTTCCTGAGATATATTATTATCATTCATATACTCTGTTACTTTTTTTGTAAAATCTCCCATAGTCATACTTCCTGTTGCTACAGAATAATACAGGTCATATATATATGATTCAAACTTATCTACATCTTTATCTCTAACCTTATTTTTAAGCTCATTAAAATCAACTACTCTATCATCCATTTTATTCATATCCTCCATAAACAATATTTCAATTTATTATTCCCTATTTTTTAGTTTCTAAAACTCTTAACTCTTTATATTAAAATAATTATAATACTATTATTCCTCAATTTCCACAGAAATCCACTGCAATTTTTTATAAAAAATAAGCTATAACCCCATTTTTGAGTTATAGCCTAAAATTATAAATACTTTATAAGAGATTTATCTTTTCCCATATCTCTTAAAAGTTGTTTTATTTCCTGTTCCTTATTCTTATCCATAACAAGTATTACTTCCCCTGTATCTACTATAACCAAGTCATTAATTCCAAAGCCCACTATTAGCTTTTCTTTTCCAAATATAGAACAGTTATCACATTCTTCTAAAAAAACTTTTTCAGATATACTATTTGTTCCACTTTTATTTAAAAATTTACTTAAGGCTGAAAAGCTACCTATATCATTCCATAAAAAGTCTGCTTTTATAACATAAGCTTTTCTAGTTTTTTGCATTATACCAAAGTCTATTGATATACCATCTATTCTTTCATATTCAAGCCTTATAATATCTTCTTCATCATCTTCTCCTAAATGGGTATATATATTCATTAACGCCTTGTACATTTTAGGAACATACTTTTCTATTTCCCTTAATACTACATCAGCTCTAAATACAAACATTCCACTATTCCAAAGATAAGTTCCTTTTGATAGAAAATCCTTAGCTACTTCTATATTAGGTTTTTCTGTAAACCTAGATATCTTATAACTTGGTATATTTCCACTTATTTGTTCTCCCATTTCCATATATCCATACCCCGTTTCAGGCCTTGTTGGAACTACCCCTATTGTTACAAGACCCCTTCTTCTTTCTGCAATTTCTAAAGCTTGTCTTAATGTTTCACTAAATTTATCGTTTTGCTCAATATGATGATCAGATGGCAAAACCATCATAATAGCATCTTTATCTTTTTTTAGTAGCCTAACAGCTGATAGTCCTATACATGTTGCAGTTTCTTTATTTAAAGGTTCTGTAAATATATTATTTTTATTAATCCCTGTAAGTTCATTTTTTATTTTCTCTACATAATTCTCGTTAGTAATAACATATATATTCTCTCTTTCAACTAAAAGTTTAACCCTATCAACTGTGTTTTGTAAGAAACTTTTATTGTTAACAATTTCTAAAAATTGTTTTGGTTCATTCTGCCTTGAAAGTGGATATAGTCTAGTTCCTTTACCCCCTGCTAAAATAACACCATATATCACAATTTCCAGCTCCATGTAATGCTTTATTTTATCTTATGTTTTATCTTAAAGCTTTGTGAAATATACAGTGTATTATCTTTTTACACTTTGTATTCCTTTTCCATTTTTAAGTTCTAAAACTTCGTTTGCTGATACTAAATCAACATCACCCTCTATACTGTGCTTTATAACTGCTGCTGCAACTCCAAACTCTAATGCTTCTTTATGACTTTCACCATTAACTAATCCATATATAAGTCCTGCTGCAAAAGAATCTCCAGCTCCTACTCTATCATGAACTGAAAAATCATATCTTGTAGATTTATAAAGCTCACTACCATCATAAATTATTGCAGATAGTGCATTATGTGATGCTGAATAAGTTTCTCTTAAAGTTGATACAACATATTTTATTCCAAACTTTTCTCTCATCTTAGAAAATATATCTGTAAATCTATCTTCATCTATTTTATCCTTAGCAAAGTTAGCTACACTATATTCTCCTTCTTTTCCTTCAACACTGCTAAGCCACCCAAAGCATACATCTATATTATTTAAAAATCTTGGAATTACATTTTCAAATTCTTCTAAAGTCCAAAGTTTGCTTCTATAATTTAAATCTACGCTTATTCCGATATTTCTCTTTCTAGCTTCATTCATAGCTTTTTCAACTAATGCTATACATCTTTCTCCTAAAGCTAAAGTTATTCCTGATACGTGAAACCAATCAGCATCCTTAAATATTTCTTCAAAATCAAAATCATCTGGATTTATATTTACCATAGCAGAATTAGCTCTATCATATATAACATTAGAAGTTCTTGTGGAATTTCCCTTTTCTAAATAATAAAGACCTATTCTATCTCCCTGTCTCTTTATATATCTTGTGTCTACACCATATTTTCTCAAATTATTAATAGCTGATTGTCCTATATCATTATCAGGTAATTGTGTAACAAAACAAGAATTAATTCCCCAATTTGCAAGGGCTATAGCAACATTTGCTTCAGCTCCTCCATATATTATCTCTAAAGTACTTGCTTGCAGAAATCTTTCATAGCCTGGTGGAGATAATCTTAATAAAACTTCTCCTATTGTAACAACCTTTTTCATTCTAAAAGCCCCTCCTATAAACTACTTCTAGCTTCTTTAACTTTTTCTACAAAAAGTTTTGCCATTCTAGTAACTTCATCATAATTACCTGTTTTAGCCCCAGCTGTTAACTTCCCGCCAACACCTACTGCAATACATCCATTTTTTATCCACTGTTCAACATTCTCTAAATCAACACCACCTGTTGGCATAATAGGTGCTTGTGGAAGAGGTGCTTTAAAATCTTTGATTATGCTTGGCCCAAAAGCACTTCCTGGGAATACTTTTATTACATCAGCACCAGCTTCCATAGCTCTTATAATTTCTGTAATTGTCATACATCCTGGCATATATGGAATTTGATATCTATTACATAACTTTGCAGTTTCTAAATCAAAACCTGGACTTACTATATATTTTGCTCCAGCTAAAATTGCAATTCTTGCAGTTTCACTATCTAAAACAGTTCCTGCCCCAACTACTAACTCTTCTTCTGAAAATCTTTCTTTTAAACTTGCAATAACTTTATCAGCTCCTGGTACTGTAAAAGTAACCTCTATAGCTGATATCCCCCCCTCTATGCAAGCTGCTGATACCTTTTCTGCTTCTTCTATATTATTTGCTCTAACTACTGCTACTACTCCAACACTTGTAATTTTATTTAATGTATTTATCTTTTCTATCACTATCTTTTCCCCCTAAAATAATTATTATGTTTGATTTAAACCTTTTCTTTCTTTATATTTGAAAATTTGTTTTATTTTGTTTATTTTATTATAGCATTATTTGCACACGTGAACAAGATATTTGAAATAAATACTGTCTCAATTTAAAATAATTAAAGACAGCCTTTTAATTACTTATTTAAATTTAAAACAGAATCCCTTATAATAAAATCTGTTTTAACAAAAATCTTTTCCTTATTCATTTTCTTTCCATCTACCATATCTAATATTTTTTCTCCAGCAATTTCACTTATCTTTTCAATTTTTCTTTTTATAGTAGTTAATGTTGGACTTGTATATGCCGCAAATTTTATATCATCAAAACCAACTATAGATATATCTTGTGGAATTTTTAAATTTGCATCTACTACGGCCTTTATAGCTCCAATTGCCATATCATCATTGGAACAAAAAACTGCTGTTGGAGTGTTTTTTAAATTTATAAGTTTAGTCATAGCTTTATATCCACCTTCTAAACTATAATGTCCTGAAACTATATACTCATCATGTATCTGTAACTTATTTTTTATTAAAGCATTAATAAATCCTTCTTTTCTTTTTTCAGTTGATTTAAATTCTTTTCTTCCTGTTAGTATTGCAATATTCTTATGCCCATTTTTAATTATATATTCTACAGCATTAAATACACCCTCTTTATCATCAGATAGTATATTTACCACATTTTCTGACTCTATATCTATGTCTCTATCTAATATAACCAAAGGTATATTTTGCCCAATAACATGATATATAAATGCATTATCATCATCACTTTGACTCATTAATATTATTCCATCAAACCTCTTATTATTAATGGAGGAAAATTCTTTATAGCTATCTATAGCTCTTACAACTAGATTATATTGATTATTAATAGATAGATTAACTCCTTTTATTGCATCAAAGAAAAAACTTGGAGAAGTTCCATGAGTTATACTAGTAAAAAATAAACCTATTGTATAAGATTTATGCAAAACTAAACTCTTTGCATTATAATTTGGAACATAATTAAGTTCCTTTGCTATCTCTTTTATTTTTTTCTTAGTTTCTTCATTTATTAAAGGACTATCATTTAAAGCTCTAGATACAGTTGTATGTGATACATTTGCTAATTTAGCTATATCTTTTATAGTTATACTCATTTTTTATTCACCTTTCTATTTTAAACAGCTAAATACATTTAAGTTCTTTATTAATACTCTTAAACTTTATTTTATGTTATCACATTTTTCAATATCTAACTACCTAAAAAATACATATATCATGTATAAACACTATGAATTTACCATAAGTTAATAAATCCATAGTGTCTATTTTCTCTTATTTTAACTCTCCTTTAAATCATTAGTTCTTTTTAAAACATTAAAAATTAAAGTATAAAACTAAAATATAATCTTATTTTTTATTTACATATTAAAATAGTTATCTGCATTATTATATGAAATATTACTAACTATCTTTCCTAGAATATCCATATCATTTGGGAATTCTCCATTTTCAACCCACGTCCCAACTAAATTACAAAGAATTCTTCTGAAATACTCATGTCTTGGATATGATAAGAAGCTTCTTGAATCTGTTAGCATACCAACAAAATTGCTTAAAAGACCTAGGTTAGCAAGGGTAGTCATTTGCTCTTCCATTCCAAGTTTATTGTCAACAAACCACCATGCAGAACCAAATTGAACTTTTCCTTTTGCAGTAGTTCCTTGGAAGTTTCCAAGCATAGTTCCAATAACATAGTTATCCTTTGGATTTAAAGTATATAATATAGTTTTAGGAAGCTTATCTATACTGTCTAATGAATCTAAAAATCTTGAAAGAGGATATGCAATTTCTTCATCATTTATAGAGTCAAAACCTATATCTGAACCTTTTTTATTAAACATTCTAGTGTTATTATCTCTCATTGCAGCAATATGAAGTTGCATTGTCCATCCAAACTCTGAGTAAAGTTCTCCTAAATATTTCAAAACTCCAGTTATATAGGCTTTTTCTTCATCTCCAGAGACTTTTTCTCCACTTAATCCTTTTAAAAATATTTCCTTTAACTCTTCATGAGATGCTTCTTTATAAAACACACTATCTAATGCATGGTCTGATATCCTACATCCAACACTGTGGAAAAATTCAACTCTTTCTCTTAAAGCCTTTAACAAATCATCATAAGATCTAATTTCTTTTTCAGTTACTTCGCCTAACCTATTTACCCAAGGAAGAAATGTTTCTTTGTTTATTCTAAGGGCTTTATCAGGTCTAAAAGCTGGTAATACTTTAACATCGAAATCTTTATCCTCTTTAAGTTTTATATGATACTCTAAAGAATCAACAGGGTCATCTGTTGTACATAAAGCTTTTACATTAGATTTTTTTATTAAATCTCTTGCTCTAAAATTTTCTCTTTGTAACATCTCATTTGTTCTATTCCAAATTCCTTCTGCTGTTTTTTCATTTAAAGGTTCATGAATATCAAAAAATCTTTGAAGCTCTAAATGTGTCCAATGATAAAGAGGATTTCCTATAGCAACTTGAAGTGTTCTAACCCAAGCCATAAATTTTTCATAATCTGTTCCATCCCCTGTCATAAATTTTTCGTCTATGCCATTACTTCTCATAGCTCTCCATTTATAGTGATCTCCATATAACCAAACTTCAGTTATATTTTTAAATTGTTTATTTTCATATATCTCTTGTGGATTTAAATGGCAATGATAATCTATTATTGGCATTTCCTTTGCATATTTATGATAAAGCTCTACCGCCGTATCATTTGATAATAAAAAGTTTTCATCCATAAATTTCTTCATAATAATTCCCCCTAATCCTAACTTATCTATTAACAAATATTTTATTTATATTTTAATCAATCTATTATTCATTTCATTTATTTTTATAAAGTAACCCCTGTTTTAAATATAGCTATTTCTCTAAAATCATTTTTTTCGTTATTAACAAATTCACCATTTGCTACTTTTATGATATAATTTACAAAATCCTTTAAAACTTCATCAAAAGATTTTCCTTGAACTAATTCACCTGCATTAAAATCTATCCAATTTCTTTTGAACTCATAAAGTTTAGAATTTGTTGATATTTTCATTGTAGGAACATAACTTCCAAAAGGAGTGCCTCTTCCTGTTGTAAATAAAACTATTTGACAACCAGAGGATGCAAGGGCTGATGCTGCTACTAAATCATTTCCTGGAGCACTTAAAAGATTTAGTCCTTTAGTCTTTAATCTCTCACCATATTTTAAAACATCAACTACTTTTTCACTTCCAGCTTTTTGTGTGCAGCCTAATGATTTATCCTCAAGAGTTGATATTCCCCCTGCTTTATTTCCTGGTGATGGATTTTCATAAACTGGTTGGTCATATTTAATAAAATATTCTTTAAAATCATTAATTAGATGAACTGTTTTATTAAATGTATCCCTATCTTTACATCTATTCATAAGAATTGTTTCCGCACCAAACATCTCAGGAACTTCTGTTAAAATTGTTGTGCCACCTTGTGCTATTAGAAAGTCTGAAAATCTGCCTAAAAGAGGATTTGCAGTTATTCCTGAAAACCCATCAGAACCTCCACACTTTAAACCTACCTTAAGTTCTGATAATGGAACATCTTCTCTTTTATCATCTTTAATAACATCATAAATTTCTTTTAAAAGTTTCACACCCTCTTCTATTTCATCTGAAACTTCTTGAGATACTAAAAACTTTATTCTATCTTCATCTATCTCTCCAACTAATTTTTTGAAATCAGTCATATTGTTATTTTCACAACCAAGTCCTAAAACTAAAACACCGCCAGCGTTTGGATGTTTAATAGCATCTTTAAGAATAATTCTTGTGTTTTCATGATCAGCACCTAGTTGAGAACAACCATAATTGTGTTTTAAAACTAAAGTATTATCTAGATTTAGTTCCCCAACTTCCCTTTTAAATCTCTCCATTATTTTATCAGCCATACCATTTACACAGCCAACTGTTGGTACTATCCAAAGTTCATTTCTTATACCAACCTCGCCGTTTTCTCTTTTATACCCTTTAAAAGTTAAGCCTTGATTTTCTATATTATTCTCTACTAGATTTTGATGAAAACTATAATCTTGAACTCCTGTTAAATTTGTTTTTATATTATGTGTATGGATATAACTTCCCTTTTCGATATTTAAAAGTGCATGTCCAATGGGAAAACCATACTTTATTACATCCTCATTTTCTTTAATATCTTTTATAGCAATTTTATGACCAGTTTTTATATCATTTTTAACAGATATTTTTAAGCCATTAACCTCTATAATGCTATCTTTTTTCAAGTCCTTTAGTACTACACAAACATTATCATTTTCATTTATTTTAATAATACTTTTCATAAATCTAGCAAGGACACTGATAACTAAAATTATCAGTAAATCACTATTTATCTTAATAGCTTACCTTGCACTCCTTTCTGATATTCCTATTAATTCATGACTTTTTTTATAGCTTCTTTAATGCCTAAATTTTCAATATCTATCAAGTAATCAGAAACTTTATCTGTTAATCCTGGTATCTCATTTAAGTCTATTTTCCAATTTCCTTTATATCCCAAAACATTTCTAACTATATTTCTTAAACCTTCATCACTTCCATCATGTTCACTCCATAACGATTTATAAAGTTCTAAGATATCTTGTCCATCTTTTAAAGCAATATCCTCGTCTCCCCTTTTACCTTTATAAAACTCTATTAATGCTGCTAAAGAGAAGCATAATTTATTTGGAAGAGCTCCTTTTCTATTTACATATTCTAATAATGATGGTAAATCTCTTGTTTCAAACTTCGACATAGAGTTTAATGCTATACTCATTAAATAATGTTTTATAAATGGATTTTGGAATCTTTCTAAAACATCACTTGCAAATTGTTTTAATTCTTCTTCTGGTAAATCTAGTGTTGGTATAATTTCATCAAATATAGTTTCTCGTAAATATTGTCCAACTAAATTATCTTCAACTGAATCTTTAACAGTATCTAGTCCGCAAAGATAAGCAACTGGAACTAAAGATGTATGTGCTCCATTTAAAATTCTTACCTTTCTAGTTCTATAAGGAGTCATATCATCAACAAATTTTATGTTTAAACCAGCTTTTCCTACTGGGAACTCTTTTTCTATCTCCTTAGGTCCTTCAATTATCCAAAGATGAAATTGTTCACCTACATCTACAAGATTATCTTCATAACCTAATTCCTGTGTTATTTCAGAAATAGTGTCTCTTGGATATCCTGGAACTATTCTATCTACTAGACTACAGCAGAATGTATTAGCCTCATCAAGCCAATTTGTAAATTCGTTTTCTAAATTCCAAAGAGTTGCATACTTATAAACTATATCCTTAAGTTTTTCACCATTTCTATCTATAAGTTCACAAGGAATAATTATTAATCCCTTATCTTTATCTCCATTAAAGGCTTTAAATCTATGATAAAGAAGAGCCGTTAACCTTCCTGGGTAAGTATTTTGAGGTTTATTCTCTAATTTATCGTTTTCATTAAAGGTAATCCCAGCCTCAGTTGTATTAGATACAACAAATCTTATTTCATCTTGTTCTGCTACCTTTAAAAACTCATCATATTCCTTATAAGGATTTAATCCCCTACTTATACTATTTATAATTTCATGTTCTTTAACAGCTTCCCCATTTTTTATACCTTGTAAATATAATGTATATAAACAGTCTTGATTGTTTAGCATCTCTACCATTCCGTTTTCTAATGGTTGTACAACTACAACACTTCCATTAAAATCTGCTCTTTCATTCATTTTTTGAACTTGCCAATCAACAAAGCCCCTTAAAAAATTCCCTTCTCCAAATTGTATTATTCTTTCAGGATAACGTTTAAATCCTTCAAAGATTTCTTTATTTAACTTCACTAAAACCAACCTCCCACATTTTAACCATTTACTTTTCTATAAGTTTTATAGTATTATATTTTTTAAGTTTTTAACAAACTTAGATTTTTAATTATTACTTCAACTAATTATAACATCTTATGAACACGTGAACAATATATTTTTTAAATTATTTGGAATTTTTGTTAATTAGTTGATAAATCTTATCCTTTGACGTTGTCTATATATTTTATTTATATTTATCGTGTGCATAAATTCATATATCCCTATTAATTTAGTGTATAAAATAAAAGCATAACGTTTCTCCTCATGCTTTCATATATACACTCTACTCTTATAAAATTTTAATATCCATTCTTTAATATTACATCATATAATACTAATACCCTTATTTTCTCTAGTTGAAAAATATCTTTAATTACCCTTATTAAAATACATTTACCTTTATTTTGTTTCAAATCCTCTAAAACATATTCATATAAATAACATTATGAACTTTTTTTTACAAAATATCCATGGTTTTTATAATTATAATAATACTTTTATACAATGAAATTATACTATAATGTTTTAGGAATATAATTTTACTATATTGAGATAATTAAATTAATAGGTTTTTTTACATTATATTACCTTATTGAATATATATTATTTATACAATCTTAATTTAATTGTTTATTTTATATGATTAAATTATTATATAATATCTATTATTAATTAAATCTAAAATTATTTATAATTATTTTCATATTATTCTTTATAATTTTAGATTATATTTACAAACAAAGGAGGTTTTTATGATTTATCTAGATATGTTTTTACTTATTTTTATAGCTTTAGCTATCATTTTTTTAATTATTTCTTCTATGATGATATTTAAATCCTGTATAACTCGTAGGTTAAGAGATGAAAATGAAAGTTATAACTTTTTTTTGAATAAAAAAGTTATAAATGATGAGTTATATAAATCACTTGATAAAGAAGATATAGAAATGATGTCTATAGATGGTTTTAAACTATCTTCTATGTTATTTTTAAATAAGGAAAAAACAAATAAATTTATAATTTTAGTTCATGGAATTTCTATAGGGTATGTAGGATCTTTAAAGTATTTAGATATATTTTTTAATAAAGGCTTTAATGTTCTTATTATGCATCAAAGAAGACATGGAAAAAGCGAAGGTAAGTATTCTACCTACGGTTATTTTGAAAAATATGATGTTAATCTTTGGATAAATTATTTAGTAAATAGATTTGGAAAAGATATAATAGTAGGACTTCATGGTGAGTCTATGGGTGCTAGCACTGTTATTCAGACAATTCCTTTAAATCCAAATATAAAATTTGTAATTGAGGATTGTGGCTATTCAGATTTATATGAACTTATGCTATATGAATTACACTTTAGATTTAATAAAATTTTGCATTATCCATTGCTATTATCTTTGAAATTTACAAACTTTATTATAAAAGTTAAAGCAAAGTTTAGATTTCAAGATGTTAGCCCTATAAAGATAGTGAAAAATACATCTATACCTATAATGTTTATTCATGGTAATAAAGATACTTTTGTTCCTTGGTATATGTGTGAAAAATTCTATAAAGCTAAAGTAAATGGTCTTAAAGAAATATTTCTAGTTGATAACGCAGCACATACTGAAGCTGTCCAAGTTAACAAAGAAGCTTACGCGGAAAAAGTTTTTAATTTTATCCAAAAAGCCCTAAGCTATGATACTAGCTCTAACATTTCTTATGAAAGAGATAATAGTAATTTTTCTAAACACTAACGCCTCTTTAAAGCTTATATGAAATAAACATTTTAATTAAATAAAAAATAAGACTTCTTTTATTTAGTAGAAGTCTTATTTTTTTATCTTTGATGCCTCTTCTGTTTTTATAGAATTTGATGTTAATCTATTTATCTCCCTTAACTCCTTTAAGGTTAAATATCTCCAAGTTCCGGTTTTTAAATTATCTAAGTTTATATTCATTATTCTTATTCTTTCAAGTCTTAAAACTTCATATCCAAAATAAGCACACATTCTTCTTATCTGACGATTTAATCCTTGAGTTAATATTATTTTAAATTTATTTTTACCTAACTTTTCAACATAACACTTATTAGTTATGGTATCTAAAATAGGTACACCACTACTCATTCCTTTTATGAATTTATCATTTATATCCCTATTTACTGTAACTATATACTCTTTTTCATGATTATTTCCAGCTCTTAGAATTTTGTTTACTATATCACCATCATTAGTTAAAAATATTAACCCCTCTGAATCTTTATCTAATCTTCCTATAGGAAATATCCTCTTTTCATGACCTATAAAATCTACTATATTTCCTTTTATTTTCTTTTCTGTTGTGCAAGTTATTCCTCTAGGCTTATTTAAAGCTATATAAACTAATTCTTCTTCTAATTTTAGTGGTTTGTTATCTATTGTAACCTTTTGCCCTTTTAAAACCTTAGTTCCCATAGTAGCTAAAACACCATCTATCTTTACTCTTTTTCCCTCTATTAATTTATCAGCTTCTCTTCTTGAGCAAAACCCTGTATCACTTATATATTTATTTAACCTTACTTCTTGTTTTTCTTCCTTTTGATTAATATTTAAACTTTTATTCATATTAACAAAACCTTTCTTCCTATAGTTTACTTTAATACTTTTTCATTCCCTACATTATTTATGGTTATTTTAACATTATTTTCTTTATCCTCATCACTATTTACATTTTCCACATATTCTAAAATATTTTCTATAATAGAATCTTTTAATTCCTCACCAGTTATTATTATTTCAAGTTTTCTATCTGCAGGAATCATATTTAATTCTTGTAATTTGAGAAAAATATTATCTAAAGCTGTCTTTACACCTTTATTTTCCCATTTTATTTCACTTAAAAGAAGTTTACCTTTTTCAGTAGCTGAATACCCATAAGTGACTTTATCAAAATTATTTAAACTAAGTTTTATCTGTGATGTTCCCTGAATTACTATAGTAGATTTTTCTTTTTCATAATAATAGTATCCTAAACTTCCTATTATAAGACATATTAGAATAATAACTGTAGTTAATTTTTTATAAGGTTTAAAACCTAATTTTTTTCTTCCACATATATCTGAACCAATTATTTCATTTCCCCTATTTATACGTACAAACTCTCCTGAACTTGTTAGTATTATAGTATATTTTTTACATGTGTCAAGTACAACTCCCCTATAAATATCAATGTCTACATACACTCTTCTACCATTATTATTTTCTAACTCCTTAAAGTTTACATCAAGATAATCATAAATGTCTATATATTTATCATCAGAAGCTAATATGACATAAGCTAATATATACTCCCTCCATTTTATTAAAAAATCCATATTTATATTTGTTTCTCTTGATAATTTATTAAAAGGTATATTCTTATTTTTTTTTATTAATCCTAATAGTTTTTCATCTTCATATATATATAATGCTACATTTAATATTAAATTTTTCTCTTTCTGATTAACCTCTTTTTTAGATAACTTAATCAAAGATATATTATATCGTCTAAGTTCATTTATTAGAAGACGTACACGTTCTTTAGATATGTTTTTTCTCACTTTTCTTATATGTCTTTCTCTAGAAAATACATATTTATCTTTAATAAAAACAAAATCTTGTATATCCATAAATTCTTAATCCCCCATTTTTAAAACTTTACTCTCTCAATGTTCCTTTTATTATTAATCTATCTTTACTATCTAATGTACATGTTATTAAAGTCATGGTAGCTTCATTTTCTGTATTATCTAATACATCAGTATCATATGGAGTAACTACAAAGCTTTTATTTACAGTATATACATACTCCCCTCCATTATAAATAAATATTATTTCATCTCCTTCTTTAAGTTTATCAACTTCCTTAAATGGTTGACCATAATTTGATGTTCTATGTCCTGCAACACATAAATTTCCTATCTCTCCTGGCATAACACTATCTTTAAAATGACCTACAACATATTTTATATCCTCTTTTTCTACCCCATCTACTACTGCTATTTCTAAATCTATTTTTGGTATTTTTAAAATAGAAATAGTTGTTTTTTCATTATTATTCTCTATATTTTCTTCACCTTTATCATCTTCAATATAAGAATCCATATTTTTAAAACTTTCTAAGCTTTCCTGTTGTTTTTTATATGTTTCATATTTCATAAAAACAGTAATAGAAATAAGACCTACTCCTATAAAAATAAAAATTGTTCCTAATATTCTTTTTAATTTATATCTCAAAATATAAAATTCTCCCTTTCTAAAATTATGTTAATATTATATATTAATATTATACATTTATATTAAGTTCCTGAAAATTAAAATAATGTAAAATTTTAAAAGAGGTGGTTTTTTTGAGAATAGGAATGGGCTATGATGTTCATAAACTTACAGAAAATAGAGATTTAATAATGGGAGGAGTTAAAATTCCTTATGAAAAAGGTCTTTTAGGTCATTCTGATGCTGATGTTTTACTCCATGCAATTATGGATAGCCTTCTAGGTGCTGCTGCCCTAGGTGATATAGGTAAGCACTTCCCTGATACTGATCCAAAATACAAAGGAATAAGTAGTATTAAACTTTTAACTCATGTAGGTGAATTATTAGAAAAAAATAATTTTAAAATATTGAATATAGACTCTACCATTATTGCACAAGCACCTAAAATGGCTTCTTATATACCTACTATGAGGAGTAATATAGCAAAGG
>JAUNBX010000010.1:56825-59553 GCA_030526875.1 Clostridium perfringens
GGTATAACCCCTTGCATTGCACAAGAACACATATCTAATATTCCTGCAATTCTAGTAGACTCTAATCCATATTTATTTGATATATTTTTAGCTATAGGTCCTACTGTAACTATTGCTATTGTATTATTTGCAGTACAAGCATCTACAACTCCAACTAAAGCTCCTATTCCAAGTTCTGCTCCTGTTTTTGTTTTTATTTTGCTTGTTATTAAATTTAATACAAAATCTATTCCACCATTTTCTTTAACTACATTTACTATTCCACCTATTAAAAGAGAAATTATAATTATTTCACTCATTCCTGCAATACCTGTAGATACTGAATCTAAAAGGCTATTTATAGTTAATGAATTAGTTAAGAAACCTATTCCTGAAGCCAAAACTATTCCACCTGTTAATACCATTATTACATTAACTCCAAGAAGTGCTGCTATAAGTATTCCAACGTAAGGTATAACTTTTATAAGGTTAAAATCATAAGAAGCTGATGTAACTTGTGCACCACTACCTAAAATAATATAAATTACTATTGCCACAATCGCTGCTGGTAAAACTACTTTAAAGTTTGTTTTAAATTTATCTCTCATTTCACAACCTTGAGTTTTTGTAGCTGCAATAGTTGTATCTGATATCATAGATAAATTATCACCAAACATAGCACCTCCAACTACAGCTCCAACTATAAGTGGTGTAGCTAGCCCTGTTTTTGTTGATATTTCCACAGCAATTGGTGCAACTGCTGCTATTGTTCCCATTGAAGTTCCTAAAGATATTGCTATAAACGCTGAAATTACGAATATTCCTGCTACTAAAATGTTACTTGGAATAACTGTAAGCCCTAAGTTTACAGTTGCTTCAACGGCACCCATTGACTTTGCAACTTGTGCAAAAACCCCAGCTAAGATAAATATAAATACCATTAGTATAATATCTGAATGCCCTGCCCCTTTACAAAATGTTTCTAAACTTTTTTCAAATCCTTTTTTTCTATTCATAAAAAGAGCTACTACTGCTGCTATTAATCCTGGTACTAAAACTGACATAGCATAAAAGTCATTTAGTATTATTCCTCCACCTAAATACACTCCCATAAAAATCAATAATGGTAGTAATGCTAAAGCACTTCCCTTACTTTTTTTCATAAAAATCATCTCCTTTTAAAACTTTTAAAACCAAACACTCTAATTTAATATAATAAATCCTATTTTAATAACTCTTTTCAAACTTTATAATGCTAACTTATAAAAATAAATTCTAACTATTAAAAACAAAAAAACTTCTGCCGATTTAGACAGAAGTTATGCTTTAATACTCATTACTTATCTCTCAGAAATCTGCAGGATTTAGCACCACTATATTTTAACAATCACTAATAGAAATCTATATATAATAGATCTTTAATGAACCAAATTAATAATATTGGTTGCCGGGCTTCATAGGGCCAGTCCCTCCACCACTCTTGATAAGAATTATTCGATTTTTATTTATATTAACATCTATTATAAAATTTGTCAAACAATAATTTATATGTATTTTCTGCATTTTTTATAATCATTCTCTTAAATTTCCTTTAAAACTTTTTCAAGGAGTATACCTTGATTTTTAGGATAATCAAAATTACTACTATACTCTATTGCTCTTTGCAGAAAATCACAAGATTTTTTTATAGATTCCTCAAAGTTTTTTCCTTGAAGGATAGAACCTATTAAAATTGAAGTAAAGGCATCCCCAGTTCCAGGATAGGAAGCATTTATTCTTCTATTCTTTATTTTAATAAATTTTTCTTCCCCCTTATTATAAGCTATAGTGCTTAGAGTATTTGTATCACTTTCATCTACCACACTAGTTATAACAACTTTATTCACTCCTAAATTACTAAGTTCTATAGCATATTCTTTCACTTCATCATCTGTGAATGAATTTCTATATTCTTTGCCAAGTAAAAAACAAGCTTCTGTTATATTAGGTGTTATAATATCTGAAAAAGCTATAAGCTTCCTCATACTTTCAACCATATTAAAATCTATTCCACCATACAATTTACCACCATCCGCCATTACAGGATCAACCACCACAAGAGTGTCCTTCTTTTTAAAAGTTTTTATAAAATCAATTACAAAATTAACTTGATACGGATTTCCTAAATATCCACTGTAAACACACTGAAATTCTAAATTTAAACTTTCCCAATGTAGTTTAGTTTTTTCCATAAAACTGCTTAAATCTACAAAAGCAGGCTTTCCCAAGCCTCCTGTATGGGTTGATAGTATAGAAGTTGGCATAGGGCAAACCTCACTTCCCATAACAGATAAAATTGGTATTATAGTAGTTAATGAAGCCTTTCCAAAACAAGATATATCATGTATAGCTGCAACTCTTTTTATATAATTCATATTTTACCTTAGCCCTATTATAGGCTATCCTTTCATAATTTTATTATCTGTAACTAATATATTTAAATCAATTCTTTACTAACATTTAAATTAACTTTGATAGTATTAAAGTTAATTTATCTAAATATCTTACACTTAAATTTCAATAAATACTATTAAAACTGCACTTATATATTAAATTTGACTTAAAATAATTCTATATATCATAAAATTAATATAAATCTATTTATATATAAAATAAAAACAGTTTGATAATTGGATTATCAAACTGTTTTATCTTTGGAGCGGGTACTGGGAATCGAACCCAGGTATTCAGCTTGGAAGGCTGACATTCT
>JAUNBX010000107.1 GCA_030526875.1 Clostridium perfringens
TTTATTCTTTCTTGGACTACCATTTATCGCAATTATCTTCATTTTATTTATCTCCCTATCATATTGTATTGTTTAACTTAGTTTATCATGATATAATTCTTTTTAAAAGTACTATCATAAAGAGTAGATACTATTATAAATAATACTATTGTGTGTTTACTTGAAGTAAGGAGTATAAGATATGAAAAAAGATTTATCGTCAGAGACTAAATGTGGTCTATTAGAACTACAAAGAATCATATCTGGAAAGTGGAAAATTTATATACTATGGTCATTATATTTAAATACAATGCGTTTTGGTGAATTAAATCGCTTAATTCCTAATATTACACAGTCAATGCTAACAAAACAGTTACGTGAATTAGAACAAGACGGTTTTGTAAAACGATATGTATACAGGGAAGTTCCTCCAAGAGTTGAATATTCACTCACAGAGCTTGGACTGAAATTTATTCCTTTAGTAAAAGAAATGAGGCGATGGAGCGAGGAAAATTTAGTGTAGTATTCAATATATTCTTTTCCATAATGGTCAATTTGAACATAAAATAATACACACTTTTATAGAGATTATACAACTACTTCTTTAGATGAAATATGAGAAGGTAGACTTTAGAGAGCAGCAATAATTTTTAAAAAGCCTTTTAAACATTTTTTACACTTGTATTACAGTTGACATAGCACCTGGCTCTTTTTGAAGAACCAGGTGCTACCACTTCTTTTACAGAATATAAAATTTTTAATACTTAGTTAATCTATTTCTCATAATTGAATCTTTAGTAATAATAGCTATCTAATTCTTATCCAATATATAAAACAGATGAATCAAAAGATTTGGTATCCTTTATGCCTGTATAAATCATCAATTCAGAAAGTTCTTCATTCATTCTATTTATTTTATTTACTACTCCATCTTTTCCTTCTTTCAAAAGAGGTGCTAAAATTCCACGTCCTACTGAAACAGCATCTGCTCCTAGAGCTAATGCCTTATATGCATCATATCCTGTACAAATAGAACAATCTACAAAGATAGTTATTCCACTATCTTTTAATGCATCTTTAATACGTGGCAAGATTTGAAGGGGTGCTATTCCAAATGGAATTCTTCCATGGTGATGGGAAACAACGATTGCTTTGCACCCAGCCTCCTTTGCTTTTAAAGCATCTTGTACAGATAAAACACCTTTTGCTACAAATGGGATCTTTGCTACTTTAACATATTCTTTTAAATCTTCTAACAAAACAGGTCCCATTGGAATGTTATCTACTATATCATACTTACCATCCGTTCCAGCTACATGGTCAATATCTATACCAACTGCTACTGCTCCATGTGCTTTTGCAAATTCTATTTGATTTATAATTATGGAATGGTCTGCAAATGGTTTGATGATTCTAACTGTCTTTGCATTAGCAACTGAAATTTCTGCATACTCTTCATTTGGTTCCATTCCTACCCAATTTAACAGATTTAACTCTTTAGCAGCCTTAGCATATTCTATCATAGGTTTTTTACCATCTTTACCTACTTTATTTAAATGTGAGAAGGCTGGCATCATAATAGGAGATGCATACTCTTCCCCAAAAATTCTAGTAGTTAAATTTGGTTCTATGGAGTCAATAACACGCATCTCCATATGTATGCTATCTAAAAAATTTCTATTATATACATTGGCATCTTCTGCCTTTCCACTGGTTACAGGAATTAATCCTTTTGGTCCTGGCCATGGACTTTTACTTATTTCACTCATAAATAAATTTCCTTTCCTTTTTAATTTATTACTAACTAAGTATATTATTAAATTCTTCATCGCTCAATATAGTAGATTATTAAAAGTTTTAATAGTTACAAGCACTCATATCCTTCAAAATCCTCTTTTATTTTATCATGAGAAAGATTTTTGAAAGAAGTTATATCTATATTTTTTAAAAAAGTAATTCCTCTAGAAGTTAGTATAAACTTATTTTCTCTCTTTACTATATATCTTTTTTGAAGTAGACGATTTCTTATTAGGATTCCAAGTTTTCCAGCAACATGGTCATAACAAAGTCTAGCATTTTTTAACTCCTGAGATTGCATGGATTGTTTTAATGAAGTTATTTCATCTTCTTCACATAAGCAAAGCATGGTTTCAAGAAAATTAGCTATTTCTTTACTAGCTAACTTATAATAATGATATTTTCCATAGATATCTTTTATTATAAGATTACCATCTAACATTTTATTTAAATGAGAAGTTGCAGTTTGAGGTTTAATGTTAGCTGATTTTGCAAG
>JAUNBX010000057.1 GCA_030526875.1 Clostridium perfringens
CGAGGGCTTGACCAATTAACTCAAAGTTAATACTTAGTGCAATTTTGAAAGAATAAAATAAAAAAAGTGTTGACAAAGTAATTTAAATACACTATAATAATTATGTAAGTTGATTCTTTCAAGAAAATCTGGTGATAATGCTCTTTAAGGTAACACCCGTTTCCATTCCGAACACGAAGGTTAAGCTTTTAGAGGCTGATGGTACTGCATGGGAGACTATGTGGGAGAGTAAGTGGTTGCCAGGTTTTAAGGATCTTTAGCTCAGTTGGTTAGAGCAACCGGCTCATAACCGGTAGGTCCGGGGTTCGAGTCCCTGAAGGTCCACCATATTTGGGGGTATAGCTCAGTTGGGAGAGCACCTGCCTTGCACGCAGGGGGTCAAGAGTTCGAATCTCTTTACCTCCACCAAAAGAACTACAGTTATGTAGTTCTTTTTTTATTTTAACAATAGAATTAATAAAATTAATATTTTATTATTAATTCTGTGTAAATTATCTCAAATTTAACGTATAATAAATATATTAAAAGGGTTGTTTATTGGTATAGATAAAGAGAGATATTATGATAGGGAGTGTATTTGTGTTATGGTGGACCTAGAAGAATTACAAGATGAATTAGTTGAGCTAAAGTTAAAGAAAAGAAGTTTTATACTGGCAAATAAAGATACAAAAGAAGTAGATAAGTTAATAAACCTAATCGAAAAACAAATTACTGATTCAAGTAGTGCACAAATTATTTAACTATAAAGATTAAAACATTGCCAATTTAATATACATTATAAAAGATAGCATCAAGTTTGATTCTATCTTTTATTTTTTAAATGTATTATTCTGTGCAATTAAACCAAATATTTACTTTAAATTAAAATAATGCTATAATCTTTTTTAGAGTAATTATTAATATAGTTAGTTATGGGTTATAAAGAATTGGAGGATTTATATGGAAGGAATGGAAGTTAAAAATAAAAAAACTAAAAAGAATCTAGTTGAAAATGAAAATAACAATAACAATACTTCATCAAATGGGTGCGGAAATGAAGTTAGTTCTAATAAAAATAAAAAAACTTTTAAATCAAAAAAATTGGTTGCAAATAGCACTGATAACAAGAAACAAGAAGAAAAAGAGAGTGTGTTAGTTAAAAATGATTTAGATATAAATAACGACATTATAAATATAAATTCAGATAAATTATTTATAAATAATAAAAATGTTACTAAGAAAAATAATGAAGAAAAGGTTATTACAGATCTAGATGAGTATCTATTTAAAGAAGGAACACATATAAATTGTTATAAATTTATGGGTTCGCATTATGTAACAGAAAATAAAAAAAAGGGATTTAGATTCACTACATGGGCTCCAAAAGCTAGTAAAGTAACTGTTGTTGGAGATTTTTCTAATTGGAAAGAAGATTCTAAGTATGAAATGATAAAAGTAAATGAAAGTGGGCTATGGAGCTTATTTATTCCAGGTTTAAAAGAGGGGATGAAATATAAGTTTTCTATTACTAATGAGTGGAAAACATGGACAGTTTTAAAAGCAGATCCATATGCTTTTAAATCAGAATTAAGACCTAATACTGCATCAATACTAATAAAAAAAGCTAAATATAGATGGGGAGATAAAAAATGGTTAAATAAAAGAGAAAAAATAAATCATTTTGACAATCCTATGAATATATACGAGTTACATTTAGGTTCATGGAAAACTAATGGTGGAAAGTTTTTAAGTTACGATGAGATAAGTAAAGAATTACCAAAGTATATTAAAGAAATGGGATATACACATGTAGAAATTATGCCTGTTAACGAGCATCCATTAGATGCTTCTTGGGGATATCAGATTACAGGGTATTATTCTCCAAGTAGTAGATTTGGTGATTCTAAAGGGTTAAAAAATTTAATTAATAGTCTTCATAAAGAAGATATAGGAGTAATATTTGATTGGGTTCCAAGTCACTTCTGTAAAGATGAGCATGGATTATCATATTTTGATGGTAATGCTACTTATGAGTATGCTGCTAGTTGGAAAGCAGATAATAAGGGATGGGGTACAAGCAATTTTGATTTAGGTAGACCAGAAGTAAGAAGCTTTTTGATCTCTAATGCAGTTTACTGGATAAGTGAATTTCATATAGATGGGCTAAGGGTTGATGCTGTATCTAATATGCTTTACTTAGACTATGGAAGAAGTTATGGTGAGTGGGAGCCAAATGTATACGGACAAAATGGAAATCTAGAGGCTATAGAATTTCTTAAAAATTTTAATACTGTAGTAAAAACTAATTTTCCAGGGGTTATAACTATTGCAGAGGAATCAACATCTTGGGCAGGAATAACAAGACCAGTTGAAGATGGTGGATTGGGATTTGATTTTAAATGGAATATGGGATGGATGAATGATACTTTAAGATATATAGAAAAGGACCCTATACACAGAAAGTATCATCATCATGAATTAAATTTCTCCATGGTTTATAATTATTCAGAGAAGTTTATTTTGCCTATTTCACATGATGAGGTTGTACACGGAAAAGGGTCATTAATAGCTAAAATGCCAGGTGATAATTGGAATAAGTATGCAGGTTTAAGATTATATTCAGCATTTATGATGGGGCATCCAGGCAAAAAGTTATTATTTATGGGCAGTGAATTTGGTCAATTTGTTGAATGGCAAGAAAATCAAGAGATTCAGTGGCATGTAATTGATAAATATGATATACACAAAAAGACACATAATTACTTTAAAGAATTAAATAAGTTCTATTTAGGAAATAAAGCTTTGTGGGAATGTGATTATGACCCTAAGGGATTTGAATGGATAGATGCTGATAATGCTGAAAAAAGTATACTAACATTTATAAGACGTGGTAAAAGTAAAGAAGATACACTGGTATTTATCTGTAATTTTACTCCAGTAGTATATTATGATTTTGAGGTTGGAGTTACTGAAGAAGGTATATATAAAGAAGTATTTAATACAGATAATCTTCTTTATGGTGGCTCAAATCAAATAATGGGAACTCAAATGGAATCTATAGAAGAATCATGTAATAATAAACCATACAAAGTTTTAGTTAAAGTACCTCCGATGGCAGTTTTAGTAATAAAAAAATCATCGGAATTAATCAAAGATAAAGAGGAAGTAAGTGAGCTCTTAATAGAAGAGATCGAAGAGATCAACTCAAAGAATAAAAAAGCAGAAGTTATTTTAAATACAAATATTAATATAGATGAATCTAATATTGAAGTTATAGATAGTAAATCGAAGGAAGAGAATTAATATTATTGGGGAGAAGGAGTTTATTATGAGAATTTTATTTGCAGCATCAGAAGCACATCCGTTTATAAAAAGTGGTGGACTTGGAGATGTAATAGGTGCACTACCTAAAGAGTTGAAAAATTTAGATGTTGATGCAAGGGTAATAATACCAAGGTATAAGAATATAAGAAAAGATCTATTTGAAAATATGGTATATATTAGATCATTTAATGTTCCTGTTGGTTGGAGAAACCAAAATTGTAATGTTTTTGAATATACTTATGATAATGTTATATATTATTTTATAGATAATAATTATTATTTTGATAGAAATGAAATGTATGGCCATATAGATGATGGTGAAAGATTTGCGTTTTTTAGTAGAGCAGTCTTAAATTTTTTAAGAGAGAGTGGTTGGTGTCCTAATATTATTCATTGTAACGATTGGCAAACAGGAATGATACCTGTTATGTTAAAAGTAGAATATTATAAGGAAAGTTTTTATTCAAATATAAAAACTGTTTTTTCAATTCATAATTTATTATTTCAAGGGAATTATGTTCCTAGTGTACTACCTGAACTGTTTGGATACGATTATGGTCTTTATGATAATATGAGTTTAGAGTTAAATGGTAATGTTAGCTTCATGAAAGGAGGAATAAATTTCTCTGATAAGGTTTCTACTGTAAGTAAGACTTATGCTGAAGAAATAAAGACTAAAGAGTACGGAGAAAATCTAGAAGGTCTACTATCTTATAGATCTAACGATTTAATCGGAATAGTAAATGGAATTGATTATAACGAGTATAATCCAGAAAATGACATGCATATTTGTAAAAAATATGGCATATACAATTTACAGGATAAACTTGAAAATAAAAAGGATCTCCAAAGATCTTTAGGATTACCTGTAAATGAGAATATCCCAGTTATATCTATTGTATCGAGGTTAACAAATCAAAAAGGCATTGATCTTATAATAAATTCAATAGAACAAATTCTTCAAAGAGGAGCCCAATTAATTGTATTAGGTACAGGAGAAGAGAAATACGAAAATTATTTTAGATATTTACAAGATAAATATAGAGATAGAGTATCAGCAAATATACAATTTGATAATGGACTGGCTCATAGAATTTATGCAGGATCTGATATATTTTTAATGCCATCAATGTTTGAACCATGTGGCCTTGGACAACTTATTGCTTTAAGATATGGAACAATACCACTAGTTAGGGAAACTGGTGGATTAAAAGATACAGTTATACCATATAATGAAACAACAGGGATTGGAACAGGTTTTAGTTTTAGAGAATATAGGCAAGAAGATTTATCTCTTATTATGAATTATGCATTAGATGTTTATTATAATAATAAAGAAGCATGGTATTCTTTGGTTAATCAAGCAATTAGTTCGGATAATAGTTGGAGTAAATCTGCAAATGAATATAAAAATCTATACGAAAGAATTATTTGGGGATAATTTATAAAAGTATAGGGGGAAACTTATATGATATCTGTAAGCAAAAAAAGGTTTAAAAAGGATTATGAAAAAAAATTTCTAGAGATGCATGGAATTGACATGCAAGATGGAAATAACCTTTATAAATACGAAGCTTTAGGAAGTTTAATAAGAGATTATGTTGCCGAGAGTTGGCTAGATACTAATAAGAAATATAATAAGACTAGGGAAAAACAGGTTTACTATTTTTCTATGGAATTTCTTTTAGGAAGACTTTTAGGCAATACTCTTTTAAATTTAGGAATAAGAGATATGTGTAAAGAAGCCCTTAGTGAACTCAATATAGATTTAGAAGAACTGGAGAATTATGAAAAAGATCAAGGTTTAGGAAATGGTGGCTTAGGTAGACTAGCCGCCTGTTTTCTAGATTCTATGGCATCGTTAAATATTCCTGGACATGGATGTGGAATAAGATATAAATATGGATTTTTTGAACAAAAAATAATAAATGGAACTCAAGTTGAGGCACCAGATAGTTGGCTTAGAGAAGGAAATGTTTGGGAAATAAGGAAAGCTGATAAATCTGAAATAGTTAAGTTTGGTGGAGATGTAAATATGAAAGAGGTTGATGGAAAATTAACCTTTGAACATATAAATTATGAATCTATATTAGCAGTTCCTTATGATACTCCTGTTGTAGGGTATGAGAATGAAGTTGTTAATACATTAAGACTTTGGAATGCAGAGGCTCTATCAAATGACTTTGATTTTTCATCTTTTAGTAGAGGTGATTTTTTAAAAGCCATTTCATATAAAAACTCAGTAGAAGCTATATCACAGGTTTTATATCCAGATGATTCTGTCTATGAAGGTAAGAGATTAAGATTAAAGCAAGAATATTTTTTTGTATCTGCAGGTGTTCAAAGTATAATAAGACACTTTAAAAAACATGGGGGCAACATATTAGAATTTGATGAACATATAGCAATTCACATAAATGATACCCATCCAACACTAGCTATACCAGAAATAATGAGAATATTATTAGATGAAGAGGGTTTATCTTGGGAAACTGCTATGAGAATAACAACAAATACAGTTTCATATACAAACCATACCATTTTAGCAGAAGCATTAGAAAAATGGCCAGTAGATATGTTTAAAACTATTCTTCCGAGAATATATATGATTATAGAGGAAATGAATAAGAGGTTTTGTGCAAAATTAGAACAGCTTTATAAAGGACAAAATGATAAAATAACTAAAATGGCAATTATAGCAGATGGCTATATAAAGATGGCTAACTTAGCTATAGTAGGAAGTCATAGTGTAAACGGTGTTGCTAAACTTCATACAGAAATACTTAAAAAACAAGAAATGAAAGAATTTTATTATTTATATCCTTCAAAATTTAATAATAAGACCAATGGGATAACTCATAGGAGATGGCTTTTAAAATGTAATCCTAATCTTACAAATTTACTTAAAGAAACTATTGGAGATAGCTTTATAAAACATCCAACTGATATGGAGAACTTTCAAAGCTATGTTGATAATAAGGAAGTAAAAAATCAGTTAGCAAAAATAAAAAGAAAAAACAAAGAAGAATTAGCTAAATTTATACTAAATAAAAATGGTATAGTGGTTGATATAGATTCAATATTTGATGTTCAAATAAAGAGAATACATGCATATAAAAGACAAACATTAAATTGTTTAAGAATAATGGAACTTTATAAAAGATTGTTAGATAACCCTAGTCTAGATATAGTTCCAAGAACATTTATATTTGGAGGAAAAGCAGCACCAGCTTACTATTTAGCAAAAAATATAATAGAACTTATAAATTCGGTAGCATATAAAATTAATAATGATAAGAGAGTAAACGATAAGATAAAGGTTGTATACCTAGAAAACTATAATGTATCTTTAGCAGAAAAAATAATTCCGGCAACAGATTTAAGTGAGCAAATATCAACAACTACAAAGGAAGCATCAGGAACATCTAATATGAAATTTATGATGAATGGTGCAGTAACAATGGCTACATTAGATGGAGCTAACGTTGAGATAAGAGATGAAGTTGGAGATGATAATATAATAATATTTGGATTAACTGAAAAAGAAGTACTGGATTATTATAATAAGGGCGGTTATTCAGCTTGGGATATTAGAAATAAAGATAAAAGATTAATTAATGTTACTGATGATTTAATAAATGGTTTTTACAATAATGATAAAAATAGATTTAAAAGTATATATGAAAATTTATTAACATATAATGATGAATTTTTTGTTTTAAAAGATTTTTCATCCTATTTAGAAGCTCAAAACAAAGTAGATAAACTGTATAGCGACAAAGAGAAGTGGCAAAAAATATGCGGTATTAATATAGCTCATTCTGGAATATTTTCATCTGATAGAACTATTTTAGAATACGCAACAGGAATTTGGGGTTCTAATGTAATGTATAAAAATTTATAAATATAAATTTAGTTAAGAAAGGAGGAACGTTACAAAACTATATAGAATTGTAACGGTATAATAAATGATAACGACTATAGTATGTAAAGAAGATGGTTGTGATGGAAACAGCTTTTATGTAAAAGATGGGGATGAGGAATTACAATTAACTTGCATAAAGTGTAATAAGTCCTGGAGTATACCAAGAAATAGACAAATGTTTACCATGTTATCTAACTGTTGCTCATGTAATAATGAAACATTTAAGGTGTTTAAAGATACAGAGGGTGATAATATTTTTTTAAAATGTATTAAATGTGGAAATCCTCCTGAAAAAGTTTATATAGATGATGATGGAGTACAAGTATCTTATGAATCAAAAATATTAAATGATATGAAGTATAATCTTTATAGACTTAATGAAAATTTGCAAAGTCTAGATGGGAAGATTAATAGTTTAGAAAGTGGTCAAAATCTTTTAGAGCAATCTTTAGCGTATATAACAAAGTTTTTATCTAATTAGTGTAAAGACCTATCTTAAAATAATGGTTAAAAAAGTTTTGTATTAAAACTAGTTAGCTATTATCAAGATAGGTTTTCTTTTTATTTAATGCTAATTAAGGATATAAAAGAACAAAAATTATGTGGAAATATGTTGCACAATGTAGAATTTTATAGATTATTTGTATAAAAAAAATTATGTAAAAAATAATAATATATAGTAAAATATGTTATAATATAGTTATAAAAGAAATGTTTAACATTTATATGGTTAAAGGAAGAATTTCGAGGGGAGATACATTACATGACAAAAAAAGAGATTGTAGCAATGATTCTAGCTGGAGGACAAGGATCTAGACTAGGAGTATTAACAAAAAACCTGGCAAAGCCAGCAGTTCCTTTTGGTGGGAAATATAGAATAATAGATTTCCCATTAAGTAACTGTTCAAATTCTGGGATATACACTGTGGGGGTGTTAACTCAGTACAAACCATTGGAATTAAATTCCCATATAGGGATTGGGGACACTTGGGATTTAGATAGAAGAGATGGCGGAGTTAGAATATTACCACCATATCAAAAAGAAAAGGGTGGAGATTGGTACAAAGGAACAGCTAATGCTATTCATCAAAATGCAGCATTTATAGATATGCATGAACCAGAATATGTTCTTATATTATCAGGTGATCATATATACAAAATGGATTATGACAAAATGCTAGATTTTCATAAGGAAAAACAAGCAGATGCAACAATTGCTGTAATAGATGTACCATTAAGGGAAGCTAGTAGATTTGGAATAATGAATACTAATGAAGATTTATCAATATATGAATTTGAAGAGAAGCCTAAAAATCCTAAGAGTACAAACGCATCAATGGGAATATATATATTTAATTGGAAAGAATTAAAAAAAGTATTAGAAGAGGATGAATTAGATAAGACTTCTTCCAATGATTTTGGAAAAAATATAATTCCTAAAATGCTTAATGAGGGAAGAAAATTAGTTGCATATCCATTTAAGGGGTATTGGAAGGATGTTGGAACTATAGAAAGTCTTTGGGAAGCAAATATGGATTTATTAAAGGATGAAAATGAATTAAGCCTTCATGATGATGAATGGAAAATATATTCAGCAAATCCAGTTAGACCAGCGCAATATATGGGACCTGAAGCTAAGATTAAGAATTCTTTAATAGTTGAGGGTTGTATAGTCCATGGAACAGTAGAAAATTCTGTTTTATTCCAAGGAGTTCATGTTGGAGAAGGAACAGTGATAAAAAATTCTGTTGTAATGCCTAATACCATAATTGAGAAAAATTCAATTATAGAAAAAGCTATAATAGGTAGCGAAGTTCATATACTAAGTAATTGTAAAGTAGGAAATGGAGATAGTATAGCTGTTATAGCATCTAGTGAAAATATAGTAGAAAAAGTAGTTGAATAGCATTTTGGTAGGGGGATTATAGAAATGAACAATTGTATAGGTATAATAAATTTAGATGAAAATGAAAGCAAAATGAGTGAATTAGTAAAAAATAGACCTTTAGCGTCTGTACCTTTAGCTGCAAGATATAGAATAATAGATTTTGTTTTATCTAATATGACTAATGCAGGGATGGATTCAATAGGAATATTTACAAAGAATAAATCACGTTCATTAGTAGACCATTTAACAAATGGGAGACCTTGGGATCTTCATAGAAAAAAACATGGATTAAGAGTATTCAATTTTGGAGATAAAGATCCTCAATACGATGATATGTATAATTTTGCTGATAATATAGAGTTTCTAACTAAAAGTAGAAAAGAGTATGTTTTAATAGCTCCATCATATATGGTTTGTAATATAGATTATAAAAAATTAGTAAAGTTTCAT
The DNA here is from genome assembly GCA_030526875.1 of Clostridium perfringens. Classification (GTDB taxonomy): domain Bacteria; phylum Bacillota; class Clostridia; order Clostridiales; family Clostridiaceae; genus Sarcina; species Sarcina perfringens_A. The sequence goes on from JAUNBX010000057.1 coordinate 9,567, forward strand.
AAAGATCAAGATAATGATATAACAATTGTATATAAGAATATTACTGATGGGGATTCAAACTTTATAGAGTGTGATGTTTTAAATTTATTAGGAAATGGTAGAGTTCAAAGCATAGGTAGAAATATAGGACGAGAATCTCACCTTAATATATCTATGGAAATGTATATAATGAGAACTGACTTACTAATAGAAATGATTTATGAATGTATAAGACAAGGAATTCACAAGAAAGTTAAAAGTTATATAAGTTCAAATCTAGATAATTTAAAGGTTGGTTCTTATAAATTTGATGGATATTTAAGTTGTATAAATTCATTAAGAGCTTACTATAAAACTAATATGGATATACTTATTCCTAGTGTATATAAAGAATTATTTTTAGGGGATAGACCTATATATACAAAATCTAAGGATGAGTCACCAACTCATTATACAGAAAAAAGTATAGTTACTAATTCCGTAATTGCTAATGGTTCATGTATAGAAGGTACTGTTGAGAATTCTATAATAGGTAGAAGAGTTTATGTAGAAGCGGGTGCAGTAGTTAGAAATTGTGTAATAATGCAAGAAACTGTAATAAAGAGTGATGCGCAAGTTGATAGAGTAATAGCAGATAAGGCATCTGTTATAAGGGAAGAGGAAAAAGTTATAGGATTAGAAATGTATCCTGTAGTGATAAAAAAGCCCACACTTTTATAAGCAATACTTATATATTTAAGTGTTGTTTTTAGGATAAATTAATATGAGGTTTTTATGAAATACAATAAAGAACGTAATAAAAAGATTATAGGGTGGGTTTTATTAATATCATGGATGATATTAATATTTTATATGTCAGGTAAATCAGGGGAAGAATCTTCATCTCAGAGTAATCTTGTATATAACATCATAAAGTATATAGGAATAAACTTAGATGTAAGATTTGCAGAGGTTTCTATAATTATGATACGAAAGGGAGCCCATTTCTTAGAATATATGATTTTATATATATTAAGTTATAATCTTATAAAGAGATATATTAAATGTAAGAGTGTATATCTTTATCCTATAATTATTGTATTTTTATATGCATGTACAGATGAGTTTCATCAGTTATTTATCCAAGGAAGAGCGGGAAAATTTATCGATGTATGTATTGACACTGTAGGAGGAACATTTGGTTTTATAATAATATATGTTAAAAATATAGTGTTAAAATTTATTAAATTAAGGGACTAGCTTTAGGCTAGTCTTTTTTTATACACTTAATTATAAAATTAGACAAAATAATTATTAAAATTTATACAAGTTAAGAACATATTTATACAATTTAATTAGACTATCAAGTATAAAAAACAGTAAAATTTGGAATTTAAAAATTAATAATTTATTATATTAGATACGTTAAAAAATGAATAATATTAAATAATATAGCCATTAAAAATAAAATCATTCAGTTTTATAATAATATATTGATTTTTTGATAAATACTGGTATAATAGACCTATATTTATAATTAGATGATAAAAATGTTAATTATTAAATTAAAGGGGGGAATTTAATGGCGATTGCAAAGGAAAAAAAGAAAAAAAAGTTTAGTTTTTTAAATACAATTGAAACAGTAGGTAATAAATTGCCACATCCGGCAACTATTTTTATAATTCTTTGTGTTGGTATAGTAATTTTGTCCCATATATTAGCCCAAATGGGAGTACACGTTACTTATACAGGAATGGATAGAGCAGATGGTAATACAATAAAGGATATGACGGTTAGTGTAGAAAGTTTGTTAACACCAGAAGGGATAAGATATATTTTCACATCACTAATAACTAACTTTACTGGGTTTGCAGCTTTAGGAACAGTGTTAGTTGCTATGTTAGGAGTAGGTGTTGCTGAGGGGACAGGCTTTATAGGAACTGCATTAAGAAAAATAGTTCTTAATACACCTAAAAGTTTAATAACAGTTGTTGTTGTTTTTGCAGGTGTAATGTCAAGTATTGCATCAGATGCAGGCTACGTTATATTAATTCCTTTAGGCGCAGTAGTATTTTTAAGTTTTGGTAGGCATCCATTAGCTGGTATAGCAGCAGCTTTTGCTGGTGTTTCTGGAGGATTTAGTGCTAATTTATTCCCAGGATCTACAGATGCTTTATTATCAGGTATGACTACTGAAGGAGCTAGAATGATTGATGCTACAGCAACTGTATCTGTAACATCTAACTGGTTTTTCCTTATAGCCTCTACATTTTTAATAACAATTATAGGAACTATAATAACGGAAAAAATAGTAGAACCTAGACTTGGAAAATATAAAGGTGCTATAGATGGTTTTGAAGAAGATGCTTTAAATCCTCTAGATAAGAGGGAAAAAAGAGGTCTTAAATTCGCTGGACTATTCTTTTTAGTTGGAATTATATTTATAGGATTTTTAACAATACCAGCTAATGCTCCACTTAGAAATGCAGAGACAGGAGCACTTTTAAAATCTCCATTTATGGATAGTATAGTAGTTACTATAGCATTACTATTCTTTTTAGCAGGAGTAGGATATGGTATTGGAGCTGGAACTATAAGAAGTGATAAAGATATAGTAGCACAAATGTCAAAGACTATGTCTACAATGGGTGGATATCTAGTATTAGTATTTTTCGCATCACAATTTGTAGCATATTTTGCTAAAACTAATTTAGGTACTGTAATTGCTGTTAAAGGTGCAGACTTTTTAGAAGCAACTGGAATTAGTGGTATTCCATTATTAATAGGTTTTGTACTTGTTACTGCATTTATAAACTTATTCATGGGTTCAGCTTCAGCAAAATGGGCAATAATGGCTCCTGTATTTGTACCAATGCTTATGCAAATGTCAATTAATCCAGAGATTACTCAAATGGCTTATAGAATTGGTGATTCGACTACAAATATAATATCACCACTTATGACATACTTTGCTCTTATTGTATCCTTTGCGGAGAAATATGATAAGGAATCAGGTGTTGGAACAATGATTTCAACTATGATACCATACTCTATGGCATTGCTAGCAGGATGGTCAATTCTTTTAATAGTTTGGATTATGTTTAATCTTCCATTTGGTATAGCATAAACAAATATATGTTTGTATTTATAGAACTTCATTAAGGATAAATTTCTTAGTGGAGTTCTTTTTGTATATAAGATTTTTAAAAATGTAAATAGTGATTAAATGTTTTAAAGATTTAATGAATTTTGATTAATTATAATAAATTATAAAAAATATGTTGACATAAATAAATCAAAATGTTAAACTAAGAAAGTCGCTTGAGGAAATAAAGTTTTTGAAAAATAATTTTTAAAACAAATAAAAAAAGTTATTGACAAAGATTAAGTAAAGTGATAAACTAAGAAAGTCGCTTGATGGTGACAGCAAAAAAGAAAAACAATGGTCTTTGAAAATTAAACAGATAATTTAAG
>JAUNBX010000058.1 GCA_030526875.1 Clostridium perfringens
CACATTTGCCACTCTTTATTATTTCTTGTAATTCATTTCCTAGTTGCCCTTTAGAACCAGTTATTAATATCTTCATATGCTACTTTCCCCCTAATTTTCTTCAATTAATCTTATCCCTATGTTTCCCTGAATATAATCCTTAATTCCACATATAGTTGCACTAATTAAGTTAAACTTTCCTTGTACTAACCACATAAATATTTTTACAACTCTAGTTAAAACAAAATAAGGTACATAATAAATTTTATTTTTTCTATTAAATTTATTATTAAATATCAATCTATTTCTAGTATTATAGTAGATATAGTTTTCTGATTCTTCCCCACCTGTTGATGCACTTACCTTGTGATACATTATTGAAGTTGGATCATATAGAACTTTAAATCCTTTTTCTTTTATTCTCATAATATAATCTGTATCCTCATAGTAAAGAAAATACTCTAAACTAAGCAATCCTACCTTTTTAACTATATCCTTATGAATTAGCAAACAACATCCTGTAGCAATATCAACTTCATCTAACAAATCATACCTTCCTGTATCTATTTCATTTATTCCATTTTGAGCAGGGATACCTCTTTTCCAAAACATCTTTGCACCTGCCGACCAAATTATCTCTTTATTATCGTAATAATATATTTTAGGAGATATAACCGCTTTATTATTCTCTATTGACACATTAATCATATTCTCTAACATATTATTTTCTATTTTTGTATCATTGTTCAAAAGCAATATGAATTCACAATTATTCTTTAACCCATAGTCTATACCTAAATTATTTCCCCCAGAAAAACCTAGATTTTCTTTGCTCTCGATTATAGTTAAATCTTCATAATCTTTTTTTAGCAATTCTACTGAATTATCCTGTGAAGCATTATCTACTACTATTATTTCATAATTTTTATAAGTTGAATTTTTTATTGAATCAATGCACTCTTTGTTGTATTTAGCTCCATTATAATTAACTAAAATTATGCCAATTTTATTATTTTCTTTCATATTAAATATCACTTACTTTCTAAATATGCCATCTAGCACTTTAACATTGCTTGAAAATGAATAGTTGTTCTTCATATTATCTATATCGTTAATATTTTTATGAGCCTCCAAGCTATTATTTTTTTTAAAAAAGTTTACTTTCCTAGCAAATTCATTCCAATCATTAGTAACAAACATCTGTGAACTAGTTTCAATTCCTTCTGCTCCTATTGATGTTGTTACCACTGGAATACCATTGGCTAAGCTTTCCAAAACTTTTATTTTTATTCCTGCTCCTAATGTTAGTGGTACAACTGATAAATCCATAATTTCAAAATATTCTTTAGGACTATCTACAAATCCTGTAACTACTACACTTTCACAAGCTAACCTTTTTATTTTTTCACTAGGATTAGCCCCTATTATATAAAATTTAGTATTTTCTCTATGAACTAATGGCCATATATTATTTACAAAATTATATACTGCTTCTTCATTTTCTTTACGATTCATCGCTCCCCAAAACATTATATTAAACCCAGTATGCTCTCTTTGTTTAACATTCCAATCTTTCACAAAAGGTTTTATTATCTTAATATTATTACTATCTAAAAGCTTAGCGTCTTTTTCATTTAATGTTAAAACTACATCAAATCTTTTAGCTATATTAGTCTCAAATGTTTTTAATCTATTATACTCAAACTTATACATAAGCCTACTTAATTTTGATTTAGCATTATCATATTTTCTTTTATATCCAAGGAAAGATACATCTTGTTCTATTAATATAATTTTTCCATTATAATTGCATTTCTTTATATCATTTATATATAGTGAATTTTGTGTATAATCTACTAATATATAATCGTAATTATTTAGTTTAACTAATTCTTTTATTTTGTTTTTAACTCGTACATCATACCTAACTGTGGCTAGTACAGGTTTATTCATATTAACTAATATATTTTTCAACTTAATATTTCTATTAATATTATAAAAGTATTGATTATCAGTATATATCTTTATATCTTTATAATCTGTGTTTATTTCATGGGAATTTATTGTTCCAATTATGTCAATTGAAGCATTATACTGCTCTTTAATTAATTTTATTAAGTTATAACTACAATTAACCCCTGCCTGATTAGCATTGTTTCTTAGAACAAAGGGCGTTATATATAATATCTTCAAAAACTCACCTCATCCTAAGTTTGTTAATATACAAAAGGTATCTTTAATTCCTTTAAAGTCTTTTGCTTTTTATCTTTTTCTGATAATAATATCTCCTTTATTCCATCTAACGGCCACTGCACATTTACATCTTTATCATTCCATAAAAGTCCACTATCATATTCTGGTGAATAAAGGTTTGTACATTTATAATTAAATACGGCCTCTTCTGATAAAACTAAAAAACCATGAGCAAAGCCTTCTGGAACATAAAATTGTCTTTTATTTTCTTCATTTAAATAAACACCTTCCCATTGTCCAAAAGTAGGTGACCCTTTTCTTAAATCTACTGCAACATCAAAGACTTCACCCTTAGTCACTCTAACTAACTTTCCTTGAGTGTTCTTAGTTTGAAAGTGAAGACCTCTTAAAACACCTTTCTTAGATTTTGACTCATTATCTTGGACAAAAGTCATTGTAAGACCAGCATCGTTAAAATCCTTCTTGTTGTAACTTTCCATAAAATAGCCCCTATTGTCTCCAAAAACTTTAGGCTCTATTATATATAAATCTTTTATTTTGGTTTCTATAAATTTAAAATTACCCATTATTAACTCCCCTAACTTAAAGCTTAATAGTCCTTGAATTTTCTATATCCTTAGGCTTAACTTCTTCTATAATATCCATTAAATATTTTCCGTAACCTGTTTTCATTAAAGATTCTGCTCTTTCTTCAACTTGAGTCTTTGTTATCCATCCATTTCTATAAGCTATTTCTTCTAAACAAGCTATATATGTTCCTTGTGTATTTTGAACAGCTTCTACAAAGTTTGATGCTTGAAGCATTGAAGTATGAGTTCCTGTATCTAGCCATGCCATACCACGTCCTAAAAGATTTACCCTTAAGCCTTTCTCTTCCATGTAAATTCTATTCAAATCAGTAATTTCAAGCTCTCCTCTTTCTGATGGCTTTAAAGCCTTTGCTTTTTCAATAACTGAATTATCATAAAAATAAAGCCCTGGAACTGCATATTTTGATTTTGGTTTCTCTGGTTTTTCTTCTAAAGAAATAACATTTCCACAATCATCAAACTCTACAACTCCAAAAGCTTTTGGATTTTGAACATAATATCCAAAGACCATTGCACCATTTTTTAAACTTGCAGCTTCTTTTAAATGACTTGTGAAACTTTGTCCATAAAATATATTATCTCCAAGAATCATTGCTACATTATCATCACCTATAAATTCTTCTCCTATAATAAATGCTTCTGCAAGGCCATTTGGCTTTTCTTGAACCTTATATTCTATGCTTAATCCCAAATCACTTCCATCTTTAAAAAGCTCTTTAAAGTTTGGTAAATCTCTCTCTGTGGATATTATTAATATTTCTTTTATTCCGGCAAGCATAAGTACAGACATTGGATAATATATCATTGGCTTATCATATATTGGTACCATCTGCTTTGACATTGCCTTTGTTACTGGGTATAACCTTGTTCCTGACCCACCTGCTAATATAATTCCCTTCATAATTTTATCCCCCTTAAATTTTAACTGTATTTTCTATTCCAATAGTTTACATTAGATGAATATCTCTTCACCTTTTCTTTTGAAAGCCTTTGATAGCTTTGCCCAAATTTATTCCCTAAAAACCTTGCTCCAAAGTTTGGAACTATACTTAAAAATGCTTTTAAGTTTTTTTCCTTTATTGATTCTATTGCTACAAATTTCAATAAATCTACTGCACTATCATTTGCTTTATAATCTAAAAGATATGAGTTATCTTTTAAAAACACCCCTTGATCAAAATATCTTTTAAATAATGTTTTAAATTCATAATCATGAGAATGAACTACACAAGCCTCTGCATTATACATTATTTTATATCCATTATTTATAAGCTTATATGCTAAATACATATCTTCGTTAGTTAAAAGGTCTAACCCATCATAACCATTTAACTTTTTATAAACACTTAAGTTTACAGCTGAGGCTGCATCTGAAAAGAAAAATGCCCTTATTCCAAGGCTTTCTGTATCTTTTTTACTTGTTATTCTAGATTCATTTGGGTAGTTTTTCATTCTTGTATATTTTTCAATAGATTTATTATCACAAACCTGTCTTGAGAAAGTTGCCTGACATTTATTCTCATATAATGGTTTAGTAAGCTTATATAACCACTTCTTATCCGTTATAATTATATCTTGAGTTATAAAAACGCATATATCTGAATCTGCTTCCATAGCTGCTTTTTCTCTAGTTAAACTATGTGAAAAATCCTTTGCTGCTACTACTGTATAGTTACATTTTTTAAGCTTTTTTAATTTACTTTCTGTATCATCATTTGTATCTGTAAGAATGTATTTTATATCTTTTATTTTTACATTTTGTTGACAGATTATTGATTTATGCAAATTATCTAAATACCCACTCCCCTTATATAGTGGACATATTACAGTTATGGACATATTATATCTTACCCCCTAGTAGCTCTTTTGCCTTTTTAATGTCTTGTTCTTGTTTTTTAGATGAAATCATAATATAGTCATCTGTCTCCACAACTATTAAATTTTCAACATCATTTAAGAGTATGTTTTTGTGCGTTAACACTATATTATTTTTTGAATTGTATAAAGTTCCTTGAGCTTTAAAGACATTTCCTACATCATCTTTATCACTATACCTCTCTACACTTGTCCAATTTCCTACATCGTCCCATCCACAATCACAAGGGATAACATATATATTTTTAGCTTTTTCTAATATTCCATAATCTATAGAAATTGCATCTGTCTTATTATAATTTTTTTTAACTTCTTCATATATTTTATCTTCTCTAGTAGTTAAAACAGGCTTTAAAGCTTCATAGGTTTTAGGCAAAAACTCTTCTATTAATGAAATTATATTGTCTATATTCCATAAAAACATTCCACCATTCCATAAATACTCATTACTTTCTAAATAATTTCTTGCTTTATCCCAAGTTGGTTTTTCTACGAAAACATGAACCTCTTTTATGTTCTTTTCATAAGAATCTTTTCCTATTTTAATGTAACCATAACCGGTTTCTACTCTGTCTGGCTTCATCCCTAGAGTTATAATTGCTTCTTTATTCACATTTAAAAAATTATTAGCACACTTTATGCTCTCTAAAAAATCTTCTTCGTCCCTTATTAAATGGTCAGATGGAAGTACCACCATATTAGCGTCTTTAAACCTTCTCTTTATTACCATTGCAGATAAAGCAATACATGGTGCTGTGTTTCTTCCCTCTGGTTCAACTATTATATTATCAATGGGCAAGTTTGGTAATTGCTCTTTTACTAAATCCACATACCCCTCTGTTGTACATACAAAAACTCTATTTAATGGTATTTGCTTATTTATTCTATTTATAGTCATTTGAATCATAGTTTCTGAACCTAGTAATTTCAAAAACTGTTTTGGTTTATCAGCTGTAGAAAGGGGCCAAAATCTTGTCCCTTTTCCACCAGCCATTATTAAAGCACATAACATATATTTTCCCCCTTTAAACTGCCCCTTCTTTCTTTATTACAGATATAACTGTTTTAAATATTATCTTTATATCTAGTAAAAAAGATCTGCTGTCTATATAATACATATCCATTTGTACTCTCTCTTCATAGCTTGTATCACTTCTACCATTAGCTTGCCAAAATCCTGTAAGTCCTGGTTTTACGCTAAATAATTTATTAGCACAATTCCCATACTTCTCAATTTCTGCTTTTACTATAGGTCTTGGACCTACAACACTCATATCACCCTTAATTATATTTAACAATTGAGGTAATTCATCTAAGCTTGTCTTCCTTAAAAACTTACCTAATTTAGTTATTCTAGGATCATCATCTAATTTGAAATTCTTTTCAAACTCCTCTTTTTGTTCCTTTGTAAAATTCTTAAAGACTTCCTCTGAATTTGATACCATTGATCTAAATTTATAAACCCCAATTACTTTTCCATCTTTTCCAATTCTTTTATGAGAGAAAAATATAGGCCCTTTTGAATCTAGTTTTATTAAAATACCCAACAAAATGAATACTGGTAGTAAAACTATAAGACCTATACTTGCACTAATAATGTCAAAACCTCTTTTGAAAAAATTATAAACTAAAAAGCTTTTACTGCTTATTTTAGAATTTAATTTAATCTCATTTATATTTTGCATAAATCCTCCTAATTTAATTTTCCCTTATTTTTATTTAAATTACATATAAGTCCTAATTACCAAATTTAGATTATATATGCTAATTTTTATGTTATAATTCTAACATTATTTTTTTAAAAGTTTAATCTAAATGTTTCCTTATCATTCTACATATATGTAATTTTTTTCTATTTTTATTACTTTAATGAAATACATCTTGTAATATGATTAAATTAATCCTATTTAAATTACATATATAAATATATTTACAATTAATTTATAATATATTAACATTTAGTTTTAATGTATTATAAAATTAATAATGTTATTTTACGTATATAATACCATAAAATAGAATATAATCTCAACTATAAAAAATAGAGGCAAAAAGCTTTTAGCTTTCTGCCTCTATTCTTAGTCTATTCTTTTAGAAGTATTTTGACACGATAAATTAAATATTTTTTAAGTATAAATACGTTATAATTATTTTATAAACTCATATATTACATGAGCTATTCCATCTTCATTATTAGTCTTAGTTATAAAATTTGCTATTTCCTTAGTTTTTTCTGTTCCATTTCCCATAGCAACTCCAAGACCTGCATATTCTATCATGTGGTGGTCATTTTCCGCATCACCACAAGCTATTATTTCTTCTTGTTTTATATTTAGATGTTCTGCTAATTTTCTAAGCCCCTCACCCTTATTACAAGTTTTGCTTAAGAATTCTAAAAAGTATGGTGTACTTCTAACAACAGTATACTTATTATAAACTTCTTTTGGTAGTTTTTTTACTGCCTCTTCTAGTATTTCTGGTTCGTCAACCATCATAACTTTTATTATATCCTCTTCATCGTCAACTTCACTTACCGGTTTTATTCCTATGTTTATTTGATTTAATTTACCTTCAACTTCGCTGTATTTACTCATCCTTGGAGTATGACATCCATATAGAGAAAAAGCATGTATATTCACATTTAAATCTTTACTTATTTCATATAAATATTTATAATCTGCACCCTTAATTACATCTCTACTTATAACTGCTTTTGTCTTTGCGTTTCTAACTAAAGCTCCATTAAAACTTAATACATAGTCATCTTCTGATATTAAATCAAGTTCTTCTAAATATCTTTCCACTCCATCTATTGGTCTACCTGTTGCAATTACAACTTTAACATCTTTATCTACTGCATATTTTAAAGCTTCTTTTGTTTTTTCTGAAACTTTCTTTTCACTATTTAATAAAGTTCCATCCATATCTAATGCTATTAACTTGTACATAAGTACCTCCTATTTATTCCTAATTTATAAATTTGAACATTTTATACATAATAACGAATCTAATAATCTTTAATATTATATCATTTATATCTATGTATTAAAATTTAATTTTAACTCATATTAACAAATTTAAAGTCATATTAACGAAGATAATCTATTTTTATTATATGTACTACTTTGTAAAATTTAGTCTTATTTTATTGAAAGTTAACGGTTAAATTGTTATAATTTATATGTTTATTAGATTATTGGAAAAGGAGTAATTATGTTTAGAATAATTAAAAGTTTCAATAATAATGTTATTCTTTGTACTGATATCTACGATAAAAATGAATATATACTTTTAGGCAAAGGCATTGGTTTTAATGCAAAACCTGGTACATCCTTTGAAGCCACAAATAAGGTAGAAAAAACTTTTATAGTTCATAATGATAAAAAAGATAATCTTAAAGAACTTTATAATTTTTTAAATCCTAATTTTATAGGAGTTGCAACTGAAGCTTTATCTATTTTAACAGAGCACATTGATTGGACTATAAATTCTAAAGCCTATATGGCTCTTTTAGACCATTTAGTTTTTGCTATTGAAAGATATTATGAAGATATTTTTCTTGAAAATCAATTTAAACATGAACTTAAAACCCTTTATGAAGATGAATGGTTTTTAGCTGAAAAAGCAATTAATTTTATAAATTATTCTCTTTCAATAGATTTAAATGATGATGAAATAGCTTTTGTAACTATGCATATAAATGGTATATTAAACAAAACCTCTCCTATTGATGGTGGAAAAAATGCTATTATTGTTAAAAATGCTATTGCTTTTTTAGAAGAAATTATTGATGTTGAGATGGATAAAAATTCTCTCTATTATAATAGGCTTGCAATTCATATTAAGCTAGCCATAAATAGAGCTGTGAAAGGGAGCTGCGAAGCTAATCCCCTCCTTGATAATATAAAAGAGAAGTTATCTTATTCTTATAACATAGCTAAATCTTTAGGGAATTTTCTTTTTGAAAGTTATGAATTAGACTTGTCTGATGAAGAAATTGGTTTTATTGCTATTCATATTGATAGACTTCTAAATAATTTAATTTATACAAAAAATTAGATTAAAAACATTTACACTTTTTAAAATATATGTTATTATCTTTTCATAAGATGATATGACGTGTTACTGATAATGCAGGCATGGGTCAAAATATTTACTTTACTTATATATCTCTATATATAGGCAAAGTGAACATTTTGGCCCTTTTTATTTTAATAAATTCATAGGTAATTATATTTTTAGTACTAAAAAATTAAAGTCCTGTATTTGCATAATACAAATCATCAAAAATTTAAGGGGGAAATTTTTATGCTACAATATTTACAAAGAATTGGTAAGGCTATAATGCTTCCAATAGCTGCTCTTCCAATTGCAGGTATACTTTTAGGTGTTGGTGGTGCTTTCTTAAGTATTGCATCTTTAACTGATGCTCCTGCTGTTTATCAACCATTAATAGCTTTTGTTAATATTCCTGTTGTAACTATAATTCTACAAGTTATGAATGACGTTGGTAATATAGTTTTTGGAAACCTTCCTATTTTATTTGCAGTAGGTGTTGCCGTTGGTCTTGCAAATAGAGAAAAAGGAACTTCAGCTTTAGCTGCTATATTTGGTTTCTTAATAATGAACCAAGTTATAGGCACACTACTTGGACTTGGTGTAACTACTCTTGGTGTTTTAACTCCAGATAATATTGCTCCTGGATATGAAAACTACGTTACTACATCTTTAGGTATATTTACTCTTAACATGTCAGTGTTTGGTGGTATTATAACTGGTGTTGTAACTGCAATTCTTCACAATAAATTCTATGATATTCAACTACCTCCTGTTATAGGATTCTTCTCTGGAACTAGATTTGTTCCTATAGTTGTTTCTTTAGCTATGGCTGTTGTTGGTGGTGTTTTAGCTTTTGCTTGGCCTTTTGTTCAAGATGGTATAGCTATAATTGCTCTTGGTGTTAATAACGCTGGAAGCATTGGAACATTCTTATATGGATTAATTGAAAGAGCATTAATTCCATTTGGTCTTCATCATATATTCTATACTCCATTTTGGTATAGTTCTTTTGTTGAAGCTAACGTTATTGTTGATGGTACTCAAACTGTTATTGCTGGTGCAAACTATGCATACTTTGCTCAACTTGGAAGCATGCAAGATTTAGTTAATGCATCTCCTGAAGTTATGAGAACTATAGTTTCTGGAACTACAAGATTCATGGCTGGTAAATTCCCATTTATGATGTTTGGTCTTCCTGCTGCTGCATTTGCTATGTATAAAACAGCTTCTCCTACAAAGAAAAAAGTTGTTGGTTCCCTTTTAGCTTCTGCTGCTATAACATCATTTTTAACTGGTATAACTGAGCCTTTAGAATTTACATTCTTATTTGTTGCTCCAGTTTTATACGCAGTTCACTGTGTACTTGCAGGGTTATCATTCTTCTTAATGGATATATTACGTGTATTTGTAGGTATGACTTTCTCTGGTGGATTCATTGACTTTGCTTTATTTGGACTATTACCTGCTGGTGCTGGAGTTTCTACTAACTGGTATATGCTACTAGCAGTTGGCGTAGTTTATGCACTAGTTTACTATTTCTTATTTAAGTTCTTAATTGTTAAGTTTAACTTAAAAACTCCTGGTAGAGATGATAGTGAAGAAACTAAGCTTTACACTAAAGCAGATTTCCAAGCTGCTAAGGGACAAACTGCAGCAAGTAAATCTAATTCTACCTCTGGAAGTAACGAAATAGTAGAAAAAGCTCCTTCTGTTTTAGAAGCTTTAGGTGGAGAATCTAATATAGTAAGTGTTGATGCTTGTATAACTAGACTTAGAGTTGAGGTTAAAGATAAATCTAAAGTTGATAAAGCTAAACTTAAAGCTTTAGGGGCAGCTGGTGTTATGGAAGTTGGTAAGGGAATTCAAGCCATCTTTGGTGCAAAAGCTGATGCTTATAAAAATGAAATCAAAAAGATTATGAATATAGATTAATTATAAATTTTAAGATGTTAGTAATGGTAAAAAACTATTACTAACATCTTTTTATTTCACTATATTTTGTAAGTAGTTAATTTTAAATATTTGTAAAGTCAGCCCAAATTCTATTAGTTCTAAAGCACTACTTTACAATAATTTTTTATCTTACTAATAATTATTATTTTATACTAATAAAAACCCCTACCTATTGAAAGTGATTTTCATTAATGGTAAGATAAATATGTAATTTTTATTAACAATTATAAAATACATTATTGGGAAGCGGTGAAATTTTGGACTTAAATGAAATTAAACGAATAGATAAAAATGCCTTTTTATTCACCTTGTCTTTCGGTGTTATGGGTGGTATTTTTGGATTAATAAATGATGCCTTTAGATCCTACATAAGGATTATTAATCCTGTGGTATCTAAAAACTTTACCATTTATATCGGGATAGCTATGATTATACTTACTCTAGTTATAATCTCTATAAATAAATTTGGTTATAAAAAAATATTAATTTTTTTAGAATTATTAATTATGATAGCGTTCGCTACAGCTATAACTATTCCTAATTCATACATATTACCTTTTGATATAGTAGCATTACAACTTGGCTATAAAGCATTTAATTTTATAATAATACTTGTTATGGTATCTTATAGTTCAAAAGGAAATAGAATATTTAGATTTGCAAGAGCACTTTTATTATATGTTTTAATAGAGGCCATTGTATCTATGTTTGATGGTAAATTAGTTATTTATATATTTAAAAACTTTTTAAATATCACATATGCAAAAGCAAATATTTTATCAAAAAATATTGATAAATTTTCTGCCTTTCAATTACACAGTTATCTAACTTCTTATAAAATTGTAATAATATTAGGTATTATTCTTACAATTTTAAGTTTATCATTTTTACTTTTTATAAAAGAAAAAGTAAGTGATTATAAAGATCCTATACAATTTAATAATTGGAAAGAAAAAATAACTACTTATATAGATTTTAGAATTTTTAAAGATAAATATATTATTATATGGATAGTATACTCTACTTTTATGAGCTTAGATTCAACCTTAATATCTCCTAATTTAGCTGTATACTTAAGTAATTATTTACATATTGAAAGAGGAGTTGTTTCAACTTTAATATCTGCAAAAAGTTTTGGGGAAGTTTTACTTTTACTTATTACTCCTTTTTTAGTAAAAAAACTTGGTGCTATAAAAGCCTTCTCTTTACTTTTACTTTTTTCAGCTCCATTAATGTTGCTTTTAACTTTTAGTACTTCATTTGGTTCATCTATGGTACTAGTTATAGGTTTTGCACTATTTTTTAGATATGGATTTACTATGGCTACTCATCCAATACAAAATAGCTTAGAACTACTTCTTGTTAAGAAAAATTTAAGAGCTTTTTTAGTTGCATCAACAGTAGCACTAGATGGAATTATATCATCTCTTGTAGGGCTTTATGGGAAAAAAGTTTTCTTCTATAGTGCCTCTGGATATCAAGACTTATTTATGATATTTACTATAGTGTTTGTAATAAGTGCTATACTAATTTACTTTGGTTATAGAAAGAGATTTAAAACACTTTAATTGTCATACTAAATGTCATAAGGCTTATATTATAAGCTTTATGACATTTTTATTTTTTATGTTATAATAATCTTTGCTATTAGAAATAATCTATAATAATATAGGTTTTTAAATGGAGATATTCCAATGTAAATAATTAATTTTATATAAATTATTGATATTATATTTAAACATTTTTGTTTTATTAAAATTTTTATAATTAGGAGGAAAAGTTTTGAGTTTAATAGATGAAATTAAAAAAAGAAGAACCTTTGCTATAATC
>JAUNBX010000059.1 GCA_030526875.1 Clostridium perfringens
GTGTTACAGCACCTGTAAAATCTAGGGCTTTATTTACTTTTGAAGATAGTTTGTGCTGAAAATGGGAAAAATATACGATAATACTTCTTAAATTAACTTTATATTTTTACTTATACTACTATATAAATAGTAATAACTATTGTTCAAATTCTAATTCGTTTAATTCTAAATTTATTAATCCTTCTTCACCAGCTAAAAAAGTATATTTTGCATATTTATTATATTTTACTGGAGGAGTATTCTCAATTATTATAAACTGATATTTACTACTAAGCTCTATAAAAATTTTATAAATTTCCTCATAAATCTCTGGATCATCTATCTTACGCTTAATATCTTCATCTGATATAATTGTTCCTATATATTTACTTATTGTATCCATTAATATAAGTCCTGGGTGTCCTTCTGCATATCCTTTATCCTTACTTGCTATAATCGCACATAAAAAAGAAATTTGCATGCATTCAAGTAACCCTCCACTTTCATGTTCAAATACACTTGCTCCATCATGATAAGGTATATAGCTATTTATATCTATATAACTATCATTTACATCATATTTAAATCTTCTCATATATTCTTTATATTTTTTATTTAACACATTAAATATATCTAATTTATTATCTTCATTAATTTTTAAATCCTTAATTTTTTTTTCTAAGCTTGTAATTTCACACTTTAGCTCCTCAACAAATTTATTTTTTTCATTAATTTTATTGTGCAATTTAATACATTCATTAATACTCTCCATTTTCGTATTATAACTATTAATAATACTATTAATACTATCTATTTCAGATAAATAAGGCACCTCTATATTTACCAAAAATTTATTAATAGCTTTATTATATATTTCCTTCTCATTACTTAAAGTAATAATTTTACTATTAATATCTGTGAGTTTATCTAAATCTTTTTCAATTAATGAATTAACTAATTTGATTTTACTATCTATATCTTTTCTAACCTTTTTTAAGGTATCTTGAGATTGTTCATCTGATTTTTGTATTTGACTATGAATTTCAGAAGCACATAAAGGACATTTCATTATTTGATTACTTATAGTTAATTTATAATTAACTTCCAAAGTAGCCTCAATATCTTTCTTTTCCTGTATATAATCATCTAATAATAACTTTTTTGATGCTACAGACATATTAATATCATTTTTTCTCTCCTCAAAATCTATTCTTTTATTTGTAATATCAATCATTTTTTCTTTTAACATGATATACATTTTATTTTCATCACTTATACTATTGCTATTTCTTATTATCATTTCTTTTTCTTGTTGTTGTTTTTTAATCTTCTCTTTTAAAGATTCTTCTTCAGAAATTAAAAGTAAGAAATCTTGTGCTTCTTTATCTTTTAAATAAGACTCTAATCCAAATATTTCGTTTTTTATATCTTGTAAGTTATTATTTGTATCTACTAACTGACAATTTAATTCATCATTGTCTTGTTCTATCAAATTAAATATTAATTCAAAAGCATATGGATTTTTATATTTTTTAAAAGCAGATTTGGTGCTAAGAAAATCTTCAGTGCCTAACATATGTTGATTAATATATACATATCTAAAGATATCTCTAAATGAAATTTTCTCTAATGCTTTTTTAGTACTATGGGCCTTATTTTTAGGGATTCTATATTCATTAATTTTTAATTTTCTCATTATAATTGACATAGCATCTTGAATATCTACAACTTTAGGAGTGTAATCACACATCTTTTCTAAAGTACAAAAATAAATACTAAGTTTATTTTTATCTTGCTTAATATTTCTTTTTAATATAAGTGTCTCACTATTTATATCTATTTCCAATAAAACATAATCACAATGTTCACTTAATTGCTTTTGAACATTTAACTTTATGCCCTCACTTTTTCCAAAACAATAATCAATTAAGCTTAGTACTAAAGATTTCCCTGATGTTTTTTCACCTCTAATTATCGTTAAGCCATCATTAAATTCCAAGGTTCTCTTATAATTATATCCTATAAGAACTAATCTTTTTATTCTAATTTTGCTCATTTTAATAATCCTTTAACCTTATTTTTATTCGCTGAATTGTTCACAATATTTTCTATAACATCTTCATATAATTCTTGTATATCTATAAAATATTCACTATTGAATATTTTAATAAAAGTTTCACCTTTTTCATTAAGCTTTATTTTTAACTGTTCCTTTTTATAAAAAATATCTCCTCGTATATCTATATATTTTAAATTACTTAATTCTAAAATAATTTGATTTACTGATTTACTAAATCTAAGATACTTATTTCTATTTTTCATTAAATCATTTATATTAATGTCTTTACTAAATATCTTTATTAAATCAAAATTAACTATACTATAATAAAATGTAATATCTTCAATTGTGTAATATTTTCTTTTACTTTTATTTCTAAGAACCTGTAAAAGACTTAGAACTTTTATAATACTAAGCTGTTCATTTTCAAAAAGTAATCTTATATTTTGAGGAACCATATTTCCTACTTCTTTCATTCTATTCTATTATCCCCCCACCAAACATCTTTATTTTTATCATCAGCTAAAATGTGTATTAATCCTCTATTCTCCTCTTCGCTTGATAACTGCCCCTTATTAAAAAATTGTGAATATCTCCCCCAATCAATGTTTTTCAAAGAATTATGCACCGCTTTTATAAATTCTTCACTGTTTTTACATTGTGAATATACTTCACAATACTGCTCTTTATACTTCATTAACACCTTGGCTAGCATTGCATTTATAACATCCAAAGAAAACCCACATTTATTTAATTCACGTATATATGTTTCAGCAGCTATATAAAATATAGAGCTTAAGTCGATAAAAGCATTATCTATATTCTCAATTTTTAATTTTTGATAAAATAAATTTTTTTCTAAATCTCTCTCTAAGTCATCTAATTTAGCACCAATTATAGGTGATTTAATATCTTGATTTTCTAATAAATTTTCCTCATCTAACCCAGTATCTGTGTCTCTTATTTTATTTAAAATTTGTCTAATCGCTTTATGATGTGGAATTTTACTAGAATCATACTCTATGGTCCTTAAACCATAATTACTCTTTAATTCTTTTATTTTAGAACCAGGAGGGTTGTCCAAGATAATATAATGTTCTCCTTTAAAAAATTCTTTATGGTCTGAAATCAATTGTTTAACAAACTGATCATCAAATGAAAATCCTAAAAATAATAGCTTTTTATTACTTGTTACAGCCTTCAATAAATTCTTATATTTTTTATTTTTATATAATTCATCATAACTTTCTTTGCTAATAACTATTGTTCCACAGTTACTCATCATTCCATGAAGATGAAAAATCCTTTGCTCATCAAATAAATGTTGTATATTAAAATCAATATCTTTTAAACAAATAGGTACATTTTCACAATTTGAATACTCATATATTAAATTATCATAATTAGTTGTTAAATAAGTTTTAAAATTCATATCTGCCAAATCTTTATAATTATGTGAATAATCATTAGATGGCTTGATTTGTTCTCTTTTAATTATATTTACAATCTCTTCTTTTATATCATAATCATCTAAATTTGCAAATTTTTTTAATGTATCTATTGCCCCCCAAAAATCTAAATTTTCTAATTGTATATTAACTGCATCTATTAAAAATTCGTTCCTGTCAACAGCATATGTCTTTGTAATTTCTTTAATTAATCTTTCCCAGGTTGGAATCTTAAATGGCGCAGATAATCCGGCACCTATAAAAGGAACTATTTTATCGTTCAAATAATCTTCCTTTAACTTTTCTATATTGGGATTCATTTTTATCCTCCAGCTATCAAATAATTTTATTATTCATATTGTTATTTTTTTACTAAACTTCTGTTTTATTATACCATATTCATAGTATGAATTATAAATTAAGCTTTAAATGGCCCTAGTTAACCTAATGCAAGTTTAATAAACCATCGACTTATCATCTTACTTAGATGAAAAAAACCATTTATTTTTAATTAAAGATTAAATATAAATGGTTTAAATTATTTATTCATTTATTTTGTTTTAACAAGCAATTTTATTTGATGTAATTATCTCCAATGGTTTGACTATATTATAAATAATCACTTTCATTTGTACACTCTATACAAAAACCATTTCCAGCCATATATTCATAAGATACCTTATTTCCACACATAGGACATATTTCGCCTTCACTATCGCCAACAGCACATTGAAAACAGACCATCCCCTCATCATTATTATAAGGAACTTCACCTATATTTTTTCTACATTGCACACATAGATCAAAACTATCAACACAATTAACTTCTTGTAGCTCTAGATCTATGTTAAATTCTGAATAATCAAACTCATTTACTATGTCCTTTATACTCTCATCTACATTCTCACTAATATACTCACCATCTATTTTTCTCATTATTTCTATAGTAAGTTTTCCCGAAAGTTTATGGATATAATAGTTATCTGACAATATTATATCCTTTGTATCCTCATCTCTACCACAATAATATCTCGATATCGCATTTATCGTTATATCGTATACTATCTTATAAGTTGCAATACCACCCTGATAATCTTCTAATGTAGAATTAAATAAATTTCCCCATTCTACTTCATCATCAAGTTTAAAATATTCACCATCATAATTAGTTAGAGATTTTGTATCAACATACTCTTCTCCTGAGTTTACTATTTCAGATTCAATATCATATATTAAATCTGAATTTTCTAATTGATTAACATACTGTGGAAGGCTATATTGTAAAATAGTTTCAATAGTATCTGGCGTGGATATACCATATAAACTACCCAGAATAGCATACAGTTTAGTAGAATTTAATGGTAAAATTTCTTTACATGTAATTTGTTTAAATTCATTGTATAGTAGATAATGGAATTCCTTATCTCCTCCTTCATCTATCCACCAATCGGGTTTTACATCATCCGTTACAAATATTATATCTTTATTATTTTCTTTACAATATTTTAAAATTTCTTTCCATAAAATTAAATCATTGTATTTATCTATACCATCTTTAGTTTTTCCATCCTTAAATCCTGGTGGCGTCTCATTATAATATCTTTTTTTCCCCTCTAAGCAAATATCATATAATAAATCTACTGTTAATTCCTCAAAAAATCTCTTGTCATCTATAATTTTATTAAATAACTCTTTAATCTTATCCTTTTCTAAAAATCTCTTATTTATAACTTCATATATATCATCTTCTTTTAAATATTCATTGAAGATTTGTTTTAATTCAGATATTTTTTTCAAACTATTAGTTGTTAACTCATCAATCTTTGGAAAGTTAAATTTATCAAGTATACTTAATTGTTTGTTCAATTGATTTGATAATTTATCAGTCAAATTTTTTAAGTTTTCGGAAGCTTTTTTAAATTTCTTTTTTTGCCTTCCCCAACAATTTTTATGATTTCTTAAAAATTCTCTCTTAACTGTACTTGGTATATATATACTATCCTCTATATTATAAATAGCTTCTATAAACTTATCTGCTATTTCTGGAGAATATTCATATAAATTCAAATATACATTAGTATCAAAAACAATTATTGCATCATTACCGAGAAACTCCTCAAACTTTTTTTCCATTATTCCTCTCCTTTGTTATTATATAAATACATATAACTTATCATTTCATATATTCACAATTATACCACTAAAATATTAATAACTTATGAATCCATAATTTTAATAAATAGCTCAATTTTATATTTAATTAAATATAAAAATACTTATTCAATATCAATCCTCATCTCCCTATAATAATACTCCATATCCCTCTCATTAATTTCTCTTAAAACTCTACATGGATTTCCAACAGCTACTACATTTGATGGAATATCCTTTGTTACTACGCTTCCTGCACCTATTACAGTGTTATCTCCTATTTTTACACCTGGAAGGACTATTGCACCTGCACCAATCCAAACATTATTTCCAATGTGTACTGGTAAGTTAAATTGGGCTTGTTTTCTTCTTAGTTCTGGGTGTATTGGGTGTCCTGCTGTTGCTATGATTACATTTGGAGCAAACATAACGTTGTTTCCAACAAATATTTCTCCATCATCAACTAAAGTAAGGTTAAAGTTTGCATAAACACCATTACCAAAGTGAACATTTTTTCCTCCCCAATTGGCTCTAAATGGAGGTTCTATATAACAGTTTTCACCTATTTCATTAAACATCTCTTTTAATAATTTACTTCTCTTTTCTTGTTCTGATGGGCGTGTTTGATTAAAATCATATAATAAATCTGCATATTTTCCTTGTTCTTTTAGTAGTTCTTCATCACTACAATAATATAACTTTCCACTGTATTGTCTTTCTATTATCTCTCTTAATTCCACTTTATCTCCCCCTAATAAATTATATCTTTATACCATTATAAAACTTATAATTTACTATTTAAACAGAAAAAGTAAAATTTATATTAATGATTTAATATATTCCATCTTATTTTACAACAAATCATAAATGCCCTATAATGCTTTTAAGGTAGATTGTTCTACTTTAGTACATATATGAAGGAGTGTTATTATGAAAGTTATACTAATAACAGGTGGAAACGCTGGTTTAGGTTTTGAATCAGCTAGACGTTTAAAAGAATTAGGTCATAAAGTTTATATCACTTCAAGAGATGAAAATAAAGGGAAAATAGCTTCAGAAAGTTTAGGAGTAGACTACGTTGTTTTAGATGTTACAGATGAAGCTTCTATTGTTAAAGCAGCTGAAGAAATAAATCAAAGAGAAGGTCATTTAGATGTTCTTATAAATAATGCAGGAATCCCTGGCCCTTTAATAAAAGCTGAGGATGTTACTTCAGATATGATGTTAGAAGTTTATAATACAAACGTTTTTGGAATAGTCCGTGTTACTAAACACTTTATTCCCCTACTAAAAAAATCAGATGAGCCTACTATTGTAAATGTAGGTAGTGGTCTTGGATCATTTGGAATGGTACTAGATCCAGAAAAAATAGAATCAAAAGTTAATGCCATTGTATACAGTTCAGCAAAAGCAGCTGTTTCAATGCTTACATTGCAATATTCTAAGGCACTTCCTAATATGAAAATTAATGTTGTAGATCCTGGTCCAACTAACAGTGGTGGAAGATTTACTCATGGTATTCAAACTCTTCAAGAAGGAACTGATGCTATTGTAAGAATGGCTACTATAGACAAAAATGGCCCAACAGGAACATTTTCAAATAAAGATGGAATTATTCCTTGGTAGAACTCTAAGTCTATGAAAATATTCTTTTTTATAGGCTTTATCTTTATAAAAAAGACCTCTTTTAGGATAAATCCCTTAAGAGGTCTTCTAAATTTTATAACATTTCGTCTTTAATTATATTGTGGTCTCTCAACACTTTTTCAATAACAGTTCCCTTTATTTTATTTAAAAGAGGTTTCTTTAATACATTAAGTGGTCCTGGAAGCTCAATTTCAAGTGGAGATTTACCATCCATTAATTTTACGCTACTATCAAGTAAATCTCTAATATCATATACACTTCCCCAAACCTCTGGAACTCCACGGTCAACACCAAGTAATCCATAAACAGCTTCCATTGCTGTACGAACAGAATACTCTGTTGTAAATATAGTATCTCTTGGTGTTTGGGCAAACTGACCTAAAAATGCAAAGTTTACACAATCATCTGGAATTACATCTGGTCTATCACCTTTTGCTCTTGGCATAAAGAATGCTGTAATATATGGCATCATTGTTGGTACACAAACTGCATGGTTTTCAGCAAGGTCGTCAATTTCCTCCACAGGAACTCCCATATGATATAACCATTCTGCTGTAATCTCTTTACCTGTACATTCTCTCATTGGTTTCTTAATATAGTCACCTGGAACATCAGTAAATAAGCTATATACCCATACACAAACTTCATCTTTCTTTTGTTCTTTAAATTGTCCTTGTCTGTTAATTGTCCAGCTTAGTAACCAGCTAGAATCTTGGCAACTTACAATACCTCCAGTAACAACACGTCCACTTCTTGGATCTCTCTTACAGATTTTTTCAATATAAGATATGATTTTATCATCAGAAGTAGTAACAGTTGCAGATTCCCAATTAGTTTTTTCAATATCTGAACAGAATTTTTCTGGGTGTCCAAAGGATTCATCTTGCATGGCAATATTCTTCCATAGGTTCCAACAACCACTAGTACGAACTTCTGCATCTCCAATTGGTGCATGGTCTTGGTCACCATAGATTGTTCCTTCTGTACAACTACCATTTGTTACAAACACAAGGTCATTCTTTGTAAGATAAATTTCTTGAGGCTCTCCATTAACCTTACACTCAATGGTTTTTGCAATCTTCTTTCCACTAGCAAAATCAAATAATACATTAGTTACTTCAGTATTAAACTTAAAGTGAACTCCTGCTTCTTCTAAATATTTTTTCATTGGAAGAATTAAAGATTCATATTGATTATATCTTGTGAATTTTAGTGCTGAGAAATCTGGTAATCCTCCAATATGGTGAATAAATCTTTGGAAATAAAGTTTCATTTCAAGAGCACTATGCCAGTTTTCAAAGGCAAACATAGTTCTCCAATATAGCCAGAAAGTAGAGTTAAATACTTCATCATCAAATACATCTTCAATAGTCTTATCATAAAGGTCTTCATCTTTTGTAAAGAATAATTTCATGATTTCCATAGAGCCTTTTTGACTTAAATTAAACTTCCCATCTGTGTGAGCATCTTCACCTCTGTTTTTTGTTGCACGACATAAAGAATAATTTTCATCATGTTTATTTAGCCAATAAAATTCATCAAGAACAGAGGCTCCTGGTACTTCTAATGAAGGTATGCTGTGAAATAAATCCCATAAACATTCGAAGTGGTTTTCCATTTCTCTACCGCCACGCATTATATAACCTCTACTTGGATCATTAATACCATCACAAGCACCACCTGCAATATCCATAGCTTCTAAAATGTGAATATTCTCACCTTTCATTTGTCCATCTCTTACAAGAAAACATGCTGCTGCTAGTGCTCCAAGTCCGCTACCTACAATATAAGCAGATTTTTCATCTACTCCTTCTGGTTTTTCTGGGCGAGCAAATGCTTCATAATTACCACTAGAATAATATATCCCTTTACTATTTCTTTTATTTGTACCACGCTCTGTATTTCTATATGCTTCATGCTCTTTGGCTCTTTTTTCTTTTATTATTTCTTTCTCTTCATCTTTTTTATTCTTTGCCTTTACTGCCATAGCAGCTCCTGCTGCTATACCTGCCCCTGCTACTAATAATGCTGCTGTACCTAACTTTCCTGTCTTTTTTGCCATACTTTATTCCTCCTTATGCTTTCTCTATATTCTATATCATCTATAGATTTAACAATCCATAGAACTAACTTCAACTAAGTGGATTAGTATTTTATCATTTTACAAATCAAAAACATACCAACATTATTTAGATGTTTAACTTCCAATTTGCTTATATTTATTATAATCCTTGGCTTTTTATTTTTGTATAGACAAATATGGAGGAATGTATAAAAATTAGACTTAATTTTTAGTTTGTATTAATATTAAACAAAAATAAACCATCTAGAATGTACAAATTTTCTTGCTACAATTTTAGATAGTTTATTTTTTACTACATGATATAACTCTGCATTACAATTCTAATATAGATTGTTTTATATGAAATTATTTAAAGTTATATTTTAAAGTGGTTTTATATAATTATTCTTAGATAATTCTCTAAGTTTGTTTATATCTAATATGTATATTTTTTTATCATCACATTTTATAATTAATCTTGATTCCATTTCTTTAAGGGTTCTATTTAAATGCCTATATGTTGTACCTAAAAATTCAGCAATATCTAGATATGATGAATTTAAAACTATATAATTTTTATCTGTTAGATATTCAAGTAAATAACTAGCCACTCTACTTATAAGTGGATACACATAATTATATGAGCTATTATTAATAGTTCCATAAAGCTTTTCACTTAAAGAATCTACTAAATGGTGTAAAAGTTTCACATTATCAAAATACTTTTCCCTAAGTATAGTAGAAGGTATTCCTATTAAAAAAGTATCTTCTACTGCATCAATATTGCAAAGTATAGGCATATTTTTAAAAAGTTCTAAATCCCCTATTGTGTTAAAATCTTTATAAAACTTTAGCGTCATTGACTTTCCATTCTCAAATAGATAATAAATTTTAATCTTTCCATAAGCAAGTAAATAGTAATACTCTAGAACTTCTCCAGATTTTAATATGCGTTCTTCACCTTCGTAAAAATGTAGTTGTGCATATTTTAATATTTCATCATCAAATATACTTTCTATATTATGCTTTTTAATATATGTAGTTAAAAGTTTATTATCAAAAATTCTTTTCATAGCCCCTCCTAACATGACCTATGTCATGTTCTCACCTTTAGAAATATATTATTTTATTTATAGAAACTTGTAAAGAAAGTGTATACTATATTTTTTTATTTCTATGAGAAATATGAATTGTTACAAGTCTAGTAATACTTCCATAATAAATAACACTTTTTTAGTTTATTTTCTAGGTTGAAAAATAACTTAAATTCCTTAATAATTAAATTATCTATATAAAATTCGGAGGATATATTATGAAATATGAAGTTATATTATTTGATGCAGATGAGACATTATATGATTTTAAAAAATCTGAAAGGGAAGCATTTAAAAATACAATGCTTAAATTTAACATAAAATACGATGAAAATTATCATTTAAAAACTTATGAGGAAATAAATACAGCTATATGGAAAGAATTTGAGCAAGGACTTATCACCCAAGCAAAATTAAAGATAGAAAGATTTAAAAGATTATCAGATAGATTAGAATTAGGCTTAGATGAGACTAACCTTGCAAAAGTATATATGGAACATTTAGCTGATGCATCATTTTTATATGATAAAAGTACAGACCTTATAGAAACTCTAAATAAATCTTTTAAACTTGCTATAGTAACTAACGGTCTTACTTTAGTTCAAGATAAAAGAATAAGAAAATCTAGTATAGCAAAATTTTTTGAAACTATCGTAATATCAGAGGAAATATTAATATCAAAACCAAACCCTAAGATTTTTGAACATACCTTAAAAGAGATAAACTTCTCTGATAAAAGCAAAATTTTAATAGTAGGTGATAGTTTAAGCTCCGATATACAAGGTGGCATAAACTTTGGTATAGACACCTGTTGGTATAATCCTAAAAAAATTGCAAACAAAACTTCAATAAAACCTACCTATGAAGTTTCTAATTTTGATGAACTTAAAGCTTTATTACTTAATTCATAAAAGTATTTATATATTTCAAGCTATAGCTATAAGCACTTAAAACTAATATATTATAAGGGCTTATAACTATAGTTTTTTTACTATTTTAGGCTTTACCCATATTCTTTTTACTAGCTTCTATTAGATTTATAGCACTGCTTTCCCTACTCTATAAGAAGCTGTGTTATTAATTAATAGCTTCAATTCCTTGTTCCTTAAGTTTTTTTAAATTATCCTTCATATTTTTAAGTACTTCTTCTGAATGTCCCTTCCACTTCCTTACCTCTCCAATTACCCTTAATGGAGATGATGTACGGTAAGAACGTGTAGGATTCCCTGGAAACTTTTTATCAGTTAAATTAGGGTCATCTTCAAATTCACCAGTAGGTTCAACTATGTATATTTTTTCATCTGTATCACCAAGTGCTAACTCTGCTCCCCAAATGGCTGCATCTAAAGTTGCTGTCATATAAACAAAATTATCTTTTTTACCCTCACCATAATTAGATGAAAATCCTATTTTAATTAGATCTCCTATTTCAAGATTAGCCTTTGTTCCATGATAAAAAGGTCCTTTATCTAAAACTATATCTGAATTAATTTTTATAGATTCTTTATTTTCAATACTCATATAAAATCTCCTCCTCTTTTTATTATAGTTACACCATTTTAATACATATAAATAGGAAAATATAGACTTATATCTCTATTTTATATATGCTATAATTAAGGTGGAGAGAGGTCTTTGCTCAATAAAAATGACTTCTCTTTTTTTATTGAACATTTAAAGATTTTAGTAAAATTCAAACTAAGCTAAAAAAGTAATCCATCTTTCATGGAAAACTTACTTATGATAAGGTTCATTCTTCATTATTCTATATCCTCTATAAATCTGCTCAAGTAGCATTACTCTAAACAGTTGGTGAGGAAATGT
>JAUNBX010000060.1 GCA_030526875.1 Clostridium perfringens
CTATTTAACTCTATTAAAAATTCATCTAAAACTTCGTTAGATGGAAACTTACACTCAAGAACATAGCAACAATCTCCACTAACTTTATAGTTATGTAATATATACTTTTCTTGGGAGTCTATAAAGAAAAGATATGGATTATGATGTGTACTTTTAGTATGGATTTCTAGCATTACATGGACTGAGTTTCCAAGTTTACTTTCATCTACATCAATTGTGTATCCTTTAATAACCCCCTTCTCTTCTAGTCTTAAAACTCTAGCTGATGCTGCTTGACCAGTTAAATGTACTTTTTCTCCTAATTCTTTCATTGTAATACGGCTATTTTCTTTAAGCTCATCTAAAATTTTCTTATCAGTATTATCTAACAAAATATGCCTCCTTAAATTTATTTAAACCATTTTTAAACTCCTAGTTTAATCTTATTTTATATTATAATTTAATTTTCTATTTAAATATATCCTTTATTATTTAAAATATGATTTACAAAATTAAAATAATTTTAAAATTCCTTAATTCTCTTTAAAATACTAAGTACCATAGTATATCAATGAAAAATTATTTATATATAAAATAAGTAATTAATTACTACAAACATAAAAACAGCCTTAGTCTACTGAGGTTAGGTAACTAAGGCTATCTTATCTATATAATTATATTTATATGTGAGGCAATTTTATACTATTAAAAAATTATTAACGGACTACTAATTATCTAATTCCTGCATTTGCAATATCTTCTGAAACATTTTTAAACTTCTTAAAGTTTTCTTTAAAGCTTTCAGCAAGTTCTAAAGCTTTTTTATCATAAGCTTCTTTATCATCCCATAATTCTCTTGGGTTAAGAACTTCTGTTGGAACATTTGGACATGTAGATGGTATAAGTAATTTAAACACTGAGTGTTCATAGAACTCTACATCACCTAATTTATCGTTAATTACTGCATTAACCATCTCTCTTGTGTAAGATAACTTAATTCTTTCTCCTACACCATATCCACCTGCTACCCAGCCTGTGTTTATAAGGTATACTTCTGTGTTACATTCATCAATTTTTTCTCCAAGTAATTTTGCATAAACTGCTGGATTCATAAGCATGAATGGTCCTCCAAAACAGTCTGAGAATGTAGCTTTAGGTTCTGTTATTCCTCTTTCAGTTCCTGCAACTTTACTTGTGTATCCTGACATAAAGTGATACATAGCAGCTTCTTTAGTTAATTTACTAATAGGAGGCATTACTCCTGTTGCGTCTGCTGTTAAGAATATAATTTTACTTGGAGTATTTCCATATCCACTTTCTTTTATATTTTCTATATATTCTAGAGGATATGATACTCTTGTATTTTCTGTATACTTCTTATCTGTATAATCTGGAACGCTTTTTTCATCTAAAACTACATTTTCAAGAATTGTTCCAAATTTTATAGCACCATAGATTTCTTTTTCTTTTTCTTTATCAAGGTTTATTGCTTTTGCATAGCATCCACCTTCAAAATTGAAGACACTATCTTTGCACCAACCGTGTTCATCATCTCCAATAAGCTTTCTTTCTGGGTCTGTTGATAAAGTTGTTTTTCCTGTTCCTGATAAACCAAAGAATATAACGGTTTGTCCGTCTTTACCTTCATTAGCAGAACAGTGCATTGGAAGTACTCCCTTTTGTGGTAATAAGAAGTTCATAGCTGAGAATACTGATTTCTTTATTTCACCACAATAAGCTGTTCCTCCAATAAGGATTATTCTCTTTGTAAAGTTCATTAAAACAAAAGCTTCTGAATTCACTCCATCTTCAGCACCCTTAGCTTTAAATCCTGGAGCTGAAATTACATTAAAGTATGGATTATGGTCAGACAGTTGTTCCTCTGTAGGTCTAATAAACATATTATTTGCAAACATAGCTTCATAAGCACATTCACATACAACTCTTATTGGCATAGTATACTCTTTTAACGCACCAACATGTCCATCAAATACAAATAACTCTTTTTCTTTAAGGTATTCTGTTACATCATTATAAAGTTTATCAAAAACTTTCTCATCTATTGATAAATTTACGTCACTCCAGTTTACAATATCTTTTGTAATTTCATCTTTTACAATAAATCTGTCTTTTGGAGATCTCCCTGTGTATTTACCAGTATTTACAACAAAGGCTCCTTTGTCAGATAAAACTCCTTCGCCTCTTTTAATTGCAAACTCTACTAACTTAGCTACACTAGTATTTCTATGTATTTCTTTATAATCTTTTATATTTAAGTAATCTAGATTTTCAATCAAGTTCATATTCAAGTCCTCCTTTATTTATTTTATCTAGCTTATTCTACTAAAATTATTTTTACTTTGTTATGATTATAATCTAAAAGCTTTACACATCTTATGACTTATAGCTGTGAGTTATAATCATTATCAATATGAATATGTGTTTTAACCAATTGTCTATGTATTTCTTTTTATTAATAAGGTATAAATTAATGTTTTCTTAAAACTATTTTATAAAAAATATACACATATGTCTTTCCAATAATCCACAACTTCTAAGTTTTTATATCTATACTAAATACACAATATATTTTTATATACCGAAAATATCATCTAAACATTTACTCCATATATAAATCAAAGAAAAATCTTCACTTTTGAATAACTTTATAACATAAGTAGCTAAAAAATATCTGAATTTTTTCCCTAAATAAATTTTGTAGATTATTTATACTAAACCTAATAATTAAAAGTGGTTATTTTTAATTTAATATGCCCTTAATAAGGGTAATTTTTTCATTTAATTCCTTAATTTTATCCTCAAGTTCCCTAACTTTATCCTCATATCTTTTAATACTTATTTCTCTTTTTATTAAATCTTCATTGTGGAAGCTTTCTTTATTTAATGCAAATATATTTTCTTTTATTAATCCCTTATATTCTTTAAGTTTATAAATTACATACTCATCATCCTCTGAAACTAAAATTCTATCAAGAGAAAATTCATTGGTTAAGTCATTTTCTAGTATTTCACCTCTATACTGATTTGGCGTTCTACCAAAGCTTTCTTTAAAATATTTGTTAAAGGATTTTGCATCTGAAAAACCATGTTCTAAAGCTATATCTGAAATAGAACGGTTTGTTTTTATAAGTTCAAAAGTTGCTTCACGTATACGAACCCTTGTAAGATACTCATAATAATTTATCCCAATGTTAACCTTAAAAAATTGAGAAAAATAATTAGAATTATAACCTAACATACCTGCTATTTTATCTAAGGATATCTTCTCTTTGTGCATATCTTGAATATATTTTAGTATTTTAGATATTGTTTTTATTTGATTCTTAGATTTTTTAACCTTTCCTGTTTTTTCAATAGAATTAGAAAAGCCCTTTAGAATATTTAAAACAATTACTGAAAGAATACTGTCACACCCAATTTGATTTTCCTTAGATTTATCCTTAAATTCACTTATTAATAAAGCTAACAAATATTTTATAGTATTACACTTTTCATTTTCTTTTTCACTAATACTTACAAATTCCTCAAATCTTAAATTTTCATACTCTTTAAAATATTCCTTAAAATATATAGGATCTAATTGCAAAACCATAACTGTAGTATTTGGTTCTTTTGCTAATGTGGCATGACCACTATTTGAATTAATGATTATAATATCATCTTCACTTAATAAATACTTTCTTCCTTCAATACAAATCTCAGCTTTTCCCCTTAAAATAATATTGATTTGTATTTCTTTATGCCAATTAAATTGAAATGAACTAATTTTATGTACGTACAATTTATAAAATAAATTTTTATTCTCTCTTTTTACCTGATAAAAAAAATCATCCATAAATTCACCTCTAAATATATATTCGTCTATATAGCTCTAAAAAATTAAACTATATAAGTTTTATTATTGATTTATTTTTACTAAAATATCTAACTCTTCTATTATTATAACATTTGTATATAAAACCTTATAATTTATTGTTTTCATAACTTTTGGTAAATTAATAAAATTAATGTAATATATACCTATATAAATTTGCCTAAAACAAAAAGACTATATCAAAATTCATTTTTTTCCTTTGATATAGCCTTTTATAAATCTTTAATTAGTTAATTCTCTTTATTCATTTTTAATTCTTTTTCTTTTTTTGCAAAGTTCTCGTATCTATCTATTTTATAGTCTAATCTCTCTATTGTATCTTTTATTTCCTTCATTTTTTTTACTAACTCTTTACGTTGTTCTATTAATATATCTTTTCTAGCTTCAATAGTTACATCACCCTGTCCAAGTAATGTAACATATTCAATTAATATTTCAATAGGAAGTCCTGCTCCCCTCATACATTTAACAAATTCAACGTTCTTACAATCTTCCTCTGTATAGTTTCTAATTCCGTTTTTATTACGATTTACTGTAGGAATTAGCCCAACACGTTCATAATAGCGAAGTGTATCAGCTGAAAGCTGGTATTTTCTACTTACTTCTGCAATTGTCATAGTGTTTATCTCCTTATAATCATAAACTATAATTTATCCTTCGAAAGTATTAGCAACATCCTTTAACCATTTTGTGATTTTAATATGTTGTGGGCAAATCTTTTCACACTTTTTACAACCTATACAATCTGATGCTTTACCATTAGTTTTTGTGTAGTTATTATAGTACATCTTTTGTAATACGGAACCATTTCCTCCAGTTTGCTTGTCTGCATTATATATAGCAAAATACTTAGGAATTGCTATGCCTTTTGGACATCCTTCTACACAATATTCACAAGCAGTACATGGAATAGCAATAGCTTCATTAATAATTTCAACTACCTTTTCAATAACATCATATTCTTCTTTTACTAATGGTTTAAAGTTTTCCATATATCCTGTGTTATCTAATAATTGCTCCATATTAGACATTCCACTTAAAACCATCATAACTCCTTCATGGCTTGCTACATAACGAATAGCCCATGATGGTACTGACATATCAGGATGATACTCTTTAAGTAATTTTTCTGCTTTTTCTGGCACCTTAGCAAGAGTTCCGCCTTTAACAGGTTCCATAACTACTACTTGTTTATTGTGCTTTCTCGCTACTTCATAACATTTTCTTGATTGTATACTTTCACTATTCCAATCTAAATAATTAATTTGTAATTGAACAAAATCAACTTCAGGATGAGCTGTTAATATTTCATCTAATAACTTAGCATCATCATGATAAGAGAATCCAAAGTTTTTAACTTTTCCTTCATTCTTCTTCTCTTGGACAAAAGCAAAACTATTAAATTTTTCAGCTATTCTATAATTTTCTGCTCCTAAAGCATGTAATAAATAATAGTCAAAATAATCTACTCCACACTTTTCTAGTTGTTCATTAAATATTCTTTCTTGGTCTTCCTGTGTTTTCAAAAACATTGTTGGAAGTTTACTAGCTAATGTAAAAGTATCTCTTTTATGACGACTTACTAATGCTTCCTTTGCAAAATTTTCGCTTTTACCCATGTGGTACATGTATGCTGTATCAAAATAAGTAAATCCCTTTTCTATAAAAGTATCTACCATTTTCTTTACTTGTTCTATGTCAACGCTTGCTGAATCATTTTGATCTAATAATGGCAAACGCATAAGTCCAAATCCTAATTTTTTTGCTTCCATAATAATTCCTCCAAATCACCTTATTATTTTAACATTTATTATTTTTTTAATACTAAGCTAAATCTTATAATTAAATCATTAATAATCTATTTATATCTATATTTTATAAGCCTTTTCCCATTTCATAGGCTTCTCTCATAGCTTGATTACCTTTGACTTCGCCTTTTGCCCAAACTCCTGATCCATAAATAACCCCTTTTTCTACTGCGCCATTTAAACAGTCAGTAAAACCTCTAAAGCCATCTATTGTTCTTTCCATTGGTGCTTTACTTCCAACAGCTGCTGTAGCTATAAAATAAAATTCTTTATTTTTAATTTCAGTATATCTTGCAACAGTTCTATCAATTAATGTTTTTATTTGTCCATCCATTGTATAAAAATAAACAGGAGTTGCCATAACAATAACATCAGCTTTTATCATTTTATCTAAGATTTCAGCCATATCATCCTTTTGAACGCATTTCCCATTATTTTTCATGCAATATTCACATGCTACACAATAGTTTATTTTTTTGTCTCTTAAGAAAATCTTTTCAACTTCGTTTCCAGTTTCCTTAGCTCCTTGAATAAATTCATCACATAAAAGATCTGAATTTCCACCTTTTCTTGGACTTGATGATAATACTAATACTTTTTTCATTTTAATCATCTCTCTTTATAAATTATTTTGAATTGACACTCTTTATATATATTCTATCACCTAGAGTTAACTCTAAGGCAATACCTTAAAATTATTTTCCTTTTTTCTTCCTAATTCTTATATGTTTTTAATTACTCTAAATATTCTTAAGAATAATAAAAAGCACACTATTCATCTAAGAATAGTTGTGCTTTTTATTTTTTGTTAATGTTATTAAAATTTTATTAATTGTTTATATTTAGGATTTTTATTAATTATTTATTCTAATTTATAAGTTTCTATAATATTGAACTTATATAGTCTGCTGCCCTTTCTACATCTTTTTCTGACTTTTCATTTAATGAGAATCTAACCCTTACTGGGAAATTAACATCTATCATTCCTGTTGACTTTATTATTGAAGATGTATTTAAAGTATTAGCGTTAGTTTCATTTAAATAGTCTTGAATTATTTCAATAGGCTCTCCACTCCATCCAAATGAACCAAATGCTCCTGCAGCCTTACCTTCTAAGTTCATATCTTTTAATTTTTTTAATATATTTTCAATAGACCCTATTAAATCACCGTATTTTGTTGATGTTCCAAATAATATTGCATCTGATTTTTTAATAGATTCTAATATTTCATTTTCATCAGTTTTATCTGCATTAAATACAGAAACTTTGATTCCCTCAGCCTCAAATAATTCTTTAAACTTTTCAGCAATTTTCTTTGTTGAATTTCTCATTGTTGTATAAACTATTGTAGCTTTTTTACCTTTTTTAGTTTCTTTACTTTTTTCATCATATATAGAGATATACTTATCAATATCTTCATCTAAAATATATCCATGAGATGGTGCTATCATATCTATGTCTAATTCTTTTACTATAGATATCATAGGTTTTACGTATTTTTTGTGTGGTGACATTATAAGGTCATAGTATACAGAAAATGCTTCTGTTATATCTTTGTCTGCTTTACTTACAAAATACTCTTTTGCAGTTAAATGTGTACTAAATATATCACATGGAAATAATACTTTATCCTCAGGACAGTAAG
Source organism: Clostridium perfringens (assembly GCA_030526875.1). Taxonomy (GTDB): domain Bacteria; phylum Bacillota; class Clostridia; order Clostridiales; family Clostridiaceae; genus Sarcina; species Sarcina perfringens_A. The sequence continues at coordinate 7,329 of JAUNBX010000060.1, forward strand.
TAATCATTGTTTCTTCTGTATGAAGATATGGTGTAATTCTAAATAATAGTGTTTTACCACCAATATCAAGAGTATCTCCATCTTTTACAACTAAGAAATTTCTATCTTGTAATTTGTATAACTCTTTTAAGTGATAAACAGCCTTTTCAGCACAAACTATAGTTGCATTAGATGCTTGTTTTGCAAGTGAACCTAATGCCCCTGAATGGTCTGGTTCTGTATGATTTATAACTATATATTGTATCTCCTTTAAATCAATAAGCTTCTTTAAGTTTTCTAAATATTGTTTTGTATATATAAAATCAACGGCATCTATTACTGTTGGTTTTTCTGTCTTTAATAAGTAACTATTGTATGTAGTTCCGTCCTCTAATATTAGTCTATGAAATGGTACCTTTCTGTCATCTATAACTCCTACAGAATAAATATTTTCTCCGTTCATTAAATTCCCTCCTAAATTAAATAATTAGCTTTATTACTAAATATATCTATGAGTAAATTATATTTTTTTATCTAAAAATTTTATGTGATTCAACTCAAAATTGAAAAATAATATATTTACTAAGGAAAAATGGACTTGCTATTGCAAATCCATTTTATATATAAACTATTCTACTTAATTAAAACTTGAATTATTGCGCTATTAATTTTCCAAATTCAACGCATTTGGCTTCATCTTCACCTTCTGGTGATTCCATAATTGATAAACTTTTACCTACAAGTTGTCCACCATATGATTTAATTCTTTCTTCTAAATCATTTAAGTAATCTCCATCTCCCCATCCCCATGAACCAAATAGGGCAACTTTCTTACCTTGTATATTTCCATCTAATGATTTTACAAATGGTTCAACTTGAGTTTCTTCTAATTCTTCTGTTCCAGATGCAGGGCTACCTAATATAATTACTTCTTCATCTTTTACATCACTAACTGAAACCCCTGATAGTTCAATTACTTCTGCTTTTTTTCCTACCTCTTCAATTCCTTTAGCTATTAGCTCAGCCATTTTTCTTGTATTTCCTGTTTGACTCCAATAAATTACTTTCATCTTTTATTATCTCCTTACTAATTATTTATATAAACTTATAACAATTCCTTTTGCTATAATCCTTAATTAAATTTAATACTTTATCCTTAAGCCTTACTATTTACTTTTTCTAAGACTTAACTTATGAGTTAATTATAATACTTGGGCTTATTTAAAAATATGATTCAAATTAAAAAATGAAATTTTATATGTAGTCTCTTAATCCACCTTCATCTAAGATAACTATTTGTTTTACCTTAGGTATTTTTATTAGTCCTTCATCCTCAAATTTTTTAAGTTTTCTACTCATTGTTTCCCTTGTTACTCCAATACAGTTAGCCATATCTTCTCTTGACATTGGTACTTTAATTTCCTTTTTCCCTAAATTAATTTCACCGTATTTTTCTAATAAATCCATAAGTAAATATGCTACCCTTGAATCTGCATCATTAGTAGCTAAATTTTGTGCTAAATTCTCAACATTAGACAACCTTTCTCCAGCACTCTCTAAAAGTTTTATTCCAATATGAGGATTTTTAACCATTACCCCTTTCATTACTTCATTGCTAATAACACATATTTTACAATTTCTTATAGCTTTAGCACTAAAATTATGTATACTAGAACTTATTAAATTTAATTCTCCAAAAAAATCCCCTTCAGATAATATGTGTAATATCTGTTCTTTTCCATCCTTTGTATATTTATATAATTTAACTCTTCCTTCATTAACAAAAAACATACTATTTGCTAAACTTCCTTCATCAAATAATATTTCATTTTTATTATATATTCTATGGTCAATGCTATTTACTACTTGTAAAAGCTCATCATCTTCTAAATTCTCAAATATAGGAACCTTACTTGCACAATGTTTTCCTCTACATCCATTACAACAATTCATATAATTCTTATCCATATTACACACTCCTAAGATACTTTACATAACCTTCTATAAAATTTTTCTAACAAAATAAAGAGTAATTAGAATATAACTCTAATTACTCTTTTTAATTATAGTATTTATTTTATTTTCATTAAGTAACATATGTTACGTAAATTACTTTGTTATGTCAACTGAACTATTAAACATCTCAAAATGTATATTTTCTTTATTTACTCCTATATCTATTAACCCATGATATACGGCCTTCATAAACCCTACTGGACCACAAAAATAGAATTCACTATTTTTATCTAAATTCTTCTCTATCCACTCTTTATCTATTCTTCCAGAGATATATTTAATGTCAGTGTTAATTCCTTCACCTGCCTCAGTATAAAATACTGTACTTTTCATATTAGTATTCTCATTAACTAATTGCTCTACTTCATCCTTAAAGCTATGAGTATCTGGATTTTGTGTACTATATATGAAATGTATGTTTTTTCCTTTATTGGCTCCTTCATAAGCCATAGTTAACATAGGTGTAATTCCTATACCACCTGAAATTAGAACTATATCTTTATTATTATCCTCTAGTACAAATTTACCTACAGGAGCTGTAATTTCAACAGTATCTCCTACGTTAATTTCATCAGCTAGCATTTTGCTAATATATCCGTTCTCTTCTCTCTTTACGCTAATTCTATAAAAATCTGCTCTATAATCTATAGATAAAGTATATCTTCTTGGGGCTGTGTATGTATTATCTTTATTCTTAATTCTTATAGCTATATGTTGACCTGCTACATATTCTGGCAGTATTTCATCATTCATACCTTTTAGATAATAAGAATATGTTCCCTTACCTTCTTCTTCCTTTTCTACTACTCTAACTTCTTTAAATCCCTTCCATCTTAAATCACTCATAATGCACCTCCAATTATCTAACACGTTTTAATTAATTATTATTATAACCATAAGAAATATTAATTAATGTGATTCAGATTAAAAATTAAAAAGAAGATACAATTTATAAAATTATACCTTCTTTTTAATCTATCTATAATTACTTTTTCTCTGGTTTTGAAATAATTTTATCTAACATTAACTTCTTTGAAATTACATCATATTGTTTTTGTGCCATAACCCCTACTAATTTATGAGGTATATAAGGCTCTTCTAAATATTTTATTTCTTCCTCAGTTAATCTTACTGGAATAGCTTTTACTGCCTCTTCAATATGAGAAAACTTTGTTGCACCAACTACTGGTGACTCTACTTTTGATAGTAACCATCCTAAAGCTATTTGAATTCTTGTCATATTTCTCTTTTCTGCAATTTCTGCAACACGCTCTATAATTATTCTATCTTGATCTGCTGTTAAGTCATATTTACCTTTAGCATATGAATCTTCTTCTAATCTTTTAGTTGTTTCTGAAAGGTCTCTAACCAATCTACCTGATGCAAGGGCACTATATGGAGTCATAGCAATATTTCCATCTAAACAGCATCCTACCATTTCACGTTCTTCTTCTCTAAATAACATATTATAATGATTTTGAACTGATATAAACTTACTCCATCCATTTTTATCAGCAATAGCATTTGCTTTTTCTAATTGCCATGCAAAACAGTTAGAAATTCCAATATAACGTACTTTTCCTGCCTCTACTTCATCATTTAATGCTTCCATTATCTCTTCAATTGGTGTTTCATAATCCCACATATGACAGATATATAAATCAACATAGTCAGTTCCAAGGTTAGCTAGACTTTGATTTAACATATTTTGAACATGTTCTCTTCCACTAACATTATCCTCAATTTCCTTTTTAGTTCTAGCTGGAAATTTTGTAGCAATTATAACGTCCTCACGTTTAGCTAACTTTTTTAAAGCACGTCCAAGATATTGTTCACTTGTGCCACTTTGATAACCAATTGCTGTGTCAAAAAAATTAATTCCATGGTCAAGAGCCTTTTTTATAATTTCTGTAGACTTTTCTTCATCTAAAGTCCATGAATGCATTCCCTTAGTTGAATCTCCAAAACCCATACATCCAAGACAAATTCTTGATACATTTAAATCTGAATTACCTAATTTTATATATTCCATAATAATACCCTCCCAAATTTATATATTAAACTCATTTCCTTTATTTTCTATAATTTAATTATAAACCCTTAAGTTAACTTAAGGTCAATAGTTACTTTATTTTTATTTATAAAAATGGTGAAGCAATTCTACTAACTATGTAAAACTACTTCATCATTTCTACTCTTCTTTGCTATTTTCTCTAGTCTTCCAATCTTCTATTAATTCTTTTGTAACTGGTTCACAGACATTATAGTAATTATTTATTTTAAAATCTGTAATATCAAGACATTCTTGAAGTTCTTTCATTTTTTCTTCAATAGCTTCCTTTATTTCTATAAGTATATGTCTTCTTGCAACCTTTGTAGATTCTCCTATTTGAGCAAGACGAATATATTCTATAATTGATTCTATACTTGCTCCAGATTTTTTAAACTTCATTACAAATTCAATCCAACGTATAGAAACTTCATCATAATTTCTTATTCCAGATTTTGACCTTGGAACTGGTGGAATCAACCCAATTCTTTCATAGTAACGTAAGTTATCAATAGATACTCCTGTTAGCTCTGCTGCTTCCTTTATTGTCATTTATTTAATCCCCTCCATAGCAAAAATACATTAATATTACTTCTTAACAATAATATACACCCTTAATCTAA
>JAUNBX010000011.1 GCA_030526875.1 Clostridium perfringens
TTTATTATAAAAGCCATTTTATAATTTTCTCTAAATATTCATTCCAAAATACCCATTCATGTGCACCAGCACTTTCATTATATATGAATTGTATTCCCTCTTCTCTTAAGAAGTTTGCAAACTTTCTGTTGTTCTCAAGAAGAAAATCTTCTGTTCCACAAGCCATAAATATTTCAGGAATTATCTCTTTTTTCTCTTTTAAGTTTACCACTAGTGCCTTTAAATCCTTATCACTACCATCTAACTTATCTAAATCCCCAAAAATACTTTCATAAAACCCTCTACCAACAGGAGGTATAATGCTATGGTCAGTTGTATTTATAATATCCCATAAAATTGCAGCTGATGACATGGCACCTATTTTACTAAAGACTTTATTGTATTTAAATCCATTTCTTAAAGCTCCATAGCCTCCCATAGATAAACCTGCTATAAATGTATCCTCACGTCTTTTTGAAAGATTAAACATTTTTCTTGTTTCTTCAACTAATTCTTCTCCTATAAATTGTCCAAAATTACATCCATTTGGATTATCCACATAAAAACTATATTCACCAGAAGGCATTATTACAGCTAAGTTATGCTCTTCTGCTAGTTCTTGAATTCTAGATCTTGTTAAATAAGTCATATGGTTGTTTAAAATTCCATGTAGTAAATATAAAGTTTTAAAAGGTTTTACTTCATCATCAATCTTGTCAAACATTTTATTTTTACCAACTGGAATTACAGCATTAAAAGTTATAGTTCTTCCTATACAATTTGAAAACATGTTACACTCTAAAATTGCCATGATTAAATCCCCCTAAATATATCAAACTTTATTATAATTATCCTACTACTTATAATAAAATGTCAATAATTGATGTATTAAATAGAATTATATTCTTTATTATAAAATGCTTCAACTTGTTTTGAAGTTAACGCCTTATTACCTCGATATTATCAAATTTAGCCTTTGCTATATCCATATCAGACCATATATCCTCTCGCTTCCTATTCTAACATTTGTCATCTTAGCTAAAAAATTTTCTAAAAAACACTATGATATATCTTTATCTTCTCTACTAACCTCATTTCCATTTACATAAACAACAATTTCATCTCTATTTACTGTAAAAGTTAAAACCTTGATAAAAGCTTTTTTATTAAAATATAGTATTTATAGAATTTTTTTAAGATTCATTATTACTATAATCTATTTCATCCTTATGATTAACCATTTTCTCTTCTATATTATTATTTTTTAAATTCTTTACTAAATCAATTATATTAATTCCTGTTAATGAATTTATAACTTCTGGCACTTCTGACATTATACTTGTGATGTTTTTAGTTACCTTTGAAGCCCCTCCATCTCCTCCATTATCAATTATTATCATCTTTTCTGTTTTTCCTATTGGTTCTGAAACATACTTTGCAACCTCTGGTAATTTATCAGCTAATATCTGAACTATTGCAGCTTCTCCATACATTTTATAGGCTTCTGCCTTTTCTTTCATTGCAATAGCCTCTGCTTTCATAGCATCTGCTGTTGCTTCTCCTTTAAGTCTAATAGCTTCAGCCTCTGCCATACCTTTTATCTTAATTGATTCAGCCTCTGCTTCTGCTTGTTTTATAAGTTTATATCTTTCTGCATCTGCTTCTTGCTCTTCCTTATATTTTTCAGCTTCAGCAACCTTTTTAATGTTTGCTTCAAGCTCCTTTTCTTTTTTAATTGCTTGCTGTTGTGCTATTTCTGTTTGTCGTTGTTCTTCAAAAAGTTCTGCATTTTTAAGTGCCTCTATAACTTGCTTTTGAACTGTATTTTTTTCAACTTCATAAGCAAAATCAGCTTTAGCTTGAGCCTTTTTCTCCTCTTCTTTATATCCTTGTACTCTTAATTCTTTATCTTTATTAGCTTTTGCTATTTCAGTTTCAGCCTTTATTTGAGCTTCTGTTCCAAGTCTTTTTGCTTCTGCTGTTTTTTGCATTTCTTCACGTCTTGCCTCAGCCTCTGCAATAGCTGCATTCTTTTTAACCTCTGCTATTTGTTTTGCACCAAGGGCTGTTAAATATCCCTTAGTATCATCTATATCTCTAATGGTAAATGTTTTAATTTCAAGACCCATCTTTTGAAGGTCCGACTTTGCTACCTCTTCAACTTCATTAGCAAACATTTCTCTGTCCTTATAAATTTCTTCAATAGACATTTTAGAAACTATTTCTCTAAGTTTCCCTTCTAAAACATCTTGAACTGTTCCTTTAATGACCTCAATAGTCCCTCTTTCTTTTCCTGTATTAAACTGTTCCATAGCAAGCAATACTCCATCAGTATCTGATTTTACTTTAATAATGGCTACACCATCTGTATCAATTGGAACACCATTTTTATCTAATGATTCATGAGTTTTAACTTCAACTTTCATATTTTCTAATGATATTCTATCACACTGTTCAAAAAATGGAATTACTATTCCACCTCTTCCACTTATTACTCTTCTCTTTAACCCTGTTACTACTATAGCTTTGTCCTGTGGAGCCTTTTTCCACATAAGCAAAATTAAAGCTATTACAATTGCTATTGGAACTAAAATAACTAATATGTTTTCTAAATATTCCATAACTTATCCCCCTTTAATCCTATATCATCTATATGATACTATATATAACCATATAATTCTATATTTGTATGTTTAATTTAACTCTATAAAAAACAAGCTATTAACGAATTAATTTCATTAACAGCTTGTTTTATATTAAACACTTTTAACTTTATTAAACTTCCTCTCCATTTGACTCTATAACTTTTTTATACCAATAGAAACTCTTCTTTTTCATTCTCTCAAGTGTTCCATTTCCTTCATTGTCTCTATCAACATAGATAAAACCATATCTCTTTTTCATCTCGCCAGTAGATGCTGACACTAAATCAATACATCCCCATGGAGTATACCCTATAAGATTAACTCCATCCTTTATTGCTTCTTTCATTTCTTTAACATGTTCTCTTAAGTACTCAATTCTATAATCATCATTTATAGAACCGTCTTTTTCAACAGTGTCTACTGCACCTAATCCATTTTCAACTATAAATAAAGGTTTTTGATATCTATCAAATAATTGATTACAAGTTATTCTAAGGCCTATTGGGTCTATTTGCCATCCCCATTCTGATGCTTTTAAATAAGGATTCTTAACTGTTTTAAATACATTTCCTGAAGTTTCTTTTCCAAGGACTTCTTGGTCTGTACTTGTACATCTACTTGAATAATAACTAAACCCTATAAAATCAACAGTATTATCCTTTAATATTTTCTCATCCTCAGGTTTCATTTCTATTTCAATTCCATTTTCTCTTAAGAATCTCTTTGCATATCCTGGATACTGTCCTCTAGCTTGTACATCTATAAAGAATAGATTTTCTCTTTCTTTGTCCATAGCCTCTTTAACATCTTTAGGATTACAAGTATAAGCGTACATTGCACCTGCGGCTAGCATACAGCCTACCATAGAATTTGGCATAATTTCATGGGCCATTTTTGTGGCAAGTGCACTTGCTATAAGTTCATGATGGGCTGATTGATATTTTATTTGAAGTTCATTTTCGCCCTCTTTAAATCTAACTCCTGCACCCATAAATGGAAGATGTAATATCATATTTATTTCATTAAATGTCATCCAATATTTAACCTTATCTTTATATCTTGTAAATATTGCATTACAATAATTTAAATAAAAATCAACAAATTTTCTATTTTTCCAACCACCAAATTTTTCGATAATTCCAATTGGTGTATCAAAATGGCATATTGTAACTACTGGCTCTATATTATGTTTTATCATTTCATCAAACATTTCATCATAGAACTTTAATCCCTCCTCATTTGGAGTTTCTTCATCTCCATTTGGAAATATTCTAGACCACGCAATAGAAACTCTTAAACATTTAAATCCCATCTCAGCAAAAAGCTTTATATCATCTTTAAATCTATGATAAAAATCTATAGCCTCATGAGATGGATAAAATTCTCCCTCAACAGGTTTTAATTCATTAATTTGACCTAACATAACTTTAAATCTATTTTTTCCAGATGGGCAAAGATCCACAGTTGCTAGTCCTTTTCCCCCTTCTTTATAACCACCTTCACATTGATTTGCAGCTAAAGCTCCTCCCCATAGAAAGTTTTTAGGAAATCCATTAATATTATTATTCATACTTCTCTCCTCCGTTTTATATTACATAATTTGCTTAATAAACTTCTATAAATAAATTAAGCCCTTATTTTTATTTTACCACTCTAATTTAATTTTTGTAACCAATTACACATTGTATAAATAAAAAAACCTAAACTAATACCAAATAAATCACAGATTATATCTATAATAAATTTAATATCAATTAGGTTTTGCCTGCTTAATCAGTAACAATCCAAACTATATTTGTTATTAATGTAATTTTAACTTTTATTGTAAACATTGTCAATAATAATTTTTTAATATTATTTTTAGTTTCACTTAGAATATGTAAAAACATTCTAAGAAAGACTAACAATATTATTAATTTATATAGGAGAACTTTATTATGAAAAAACTTTTTAAATATCTATCCATATTTATCATAATACTATCAATATTTTCTTTAACCCAAACTAATTTTACTTTCGCTAAAACCATTAATAACAATGAAACTCTCAAAATATTAGATACAGATTCAAAAAATGATTTACCTAATCAGTATAGAAATTTAAAGGATTTAAATATATCTGGAAGTGCTCAGTTTACCCCTAAACAAGTTGAATATATAATAAATGATATCAATACTAAAGATATTTTATTTATTGATTTAAGGCAAGAATCTCATGGTTTTATAAATAATTTAGCTTTTAGCTATTTGGGAGATTCAAAAACACTGAATTATGAATTAGGTTCTACAGATGTTTTAAAAAATGAAAATATTCTTTTATCATCTATACCTCTTAATAATAACATTACTATTTACAGGAAATCTGGTAATATATACACTACCATAAATGCTGAAACTGTATGTAACGAAGAAAACTTAATAATAAACTCTAATGCTAAATATTTAAGGCTTCCTATTAAAGATGAAAGTGTTCCCTCTTTAGATATAGTTGATAACTTTGTTTCTCTTATAAACAATAAACCAAATAATCTACATATTCATTTTCATTGTACACATGGAAAAGGTAGGACTACTCAATTCATAGTTCTCTATCAAATTATGAATAATTCCCACCACTTATCTTTAAAACAAATACTTAAATATCAAATAAATAAAGGCGGTGTAGACTTAACAAAGCTTAAGGAAAGAGATAAATTCCTAAAGAACTTTTATAAGTATGTTGAAGAAAACAAAGCTACTAATTATGAAATCCCTTATTCAAAATGGTGTAAATAATATAAATAATAAAAGACATATAAATTTATTATAATTTATATGTCTTTATTATTTATATTTATTATTTAATATCACAAGATTAAGCTAACTTATTAATAAATCTAATTAAATAAAGTGTTTTTTAGAAATCTTTAAAAAATTTTTAAAGAGATTAGTTATCTTTTGTATATCACTTTCTCATCTATTTCACAAATTGTATTACATCCTGTAAGTATCATAGCAGATTTTAATTCACTTTTAAGTGTTTTTACATACTCAGATACTCCATTTTTTCCATTTGCAAAAGCTGCTGTTACAAAAGGCCTTCCTACTAAAACACCATCAGCCCCTAAGGCTAAACATTTTAATACATCTACTCCACTTCTTATTCCGCCATCTACTAAAATCTTAACTTTTCCTTTTACTTCTTTAGCTATCCTAGGTAAAACTTCAGCTGTTCCTGGAGTTTGATCTAAAACACGTCCTCCATGATTTGATATAACAATAGCATCAACTCCAGCCTCTACAGCAAATTTTGCATCTTCTACTGTCATTATTCCTTTTAATATAAATGGAACATTAGTGTTAGCCTTAAGCTCTCTAAGCTCTTCAATAGTTTTAGGCTCCACATCTTTTCCATGAAGTGCCATAGTTAAAAGACCTGCACCGTCTATATCAATTCCCATAGCAAAAACATTTGCTTCTTTTGACATATTCATTTTTTCCATAACTATAGGATTTTTTCTTGGCTTAATAAATACTATACCTTGTCCATTATATTTTTTTAATATTTCTAAGTTTGTAACTAGGCACTCGTCTATAGCTGTATCACCAACCATAGGATAAATTCCAGAATCTAAACATCCTTCTATAACAGATGTTATATATGTTTCCTCTGGAACTTTCCCTCCCATATTAAGTGATGTTGCAGTTATTGGTGCTGCAAATACTGGTATACTCATTTTCTTTCCAAAAAGTTCTGTCTCTGTACTTGGATTTTTTGCATTATGTATAACTCTCATATTAATTTTTATATCATTTAACGCTTTTACATTTTCCTTAAATGAAGTTCCTGTTCCTTTTCCACCAACTCCAGGAACTTCACCTGCACAAGCTACTCCATTACAAACTTTACATACTCTACAAGTTCCATTGTATAATTCTCTAGCTTTTTTTATTTCTTCTTCTTTCATAACTCCATCTCCTAAAATATACTATATTCTAAAAATAATCCTTTTATTTAATAATTTATTATAACATTTTTTATTCCCTTCAACTATATTACAATAATTTATATAAAATTCACTTTAATTAAGTAAGCATTTATTAGGTATTAAAACTCTTTTCAATTAATCATCATATAAAATTATGCCCTATACTAATATCCTCTTCAGTAATCACTTCTATTTTATTATCCTTTAACATTTCAGCTGTTACACCATTTCCTAAAATAAGCTTATTGCTAAATGTTCCATCATAGACTAAGCCACTTCCACAAGAAGGACTTTTAGCTTTTAATATTGCTACTTTTATACCCTTATCCTTTACTATTTTTAAAGTTTCATAAGCACCTTTTAAAAACTTTTCAGTTACATTATCACCACTTTTATTTAATATCTTTCCTTTTCCATTTATTACATCCCTTGCTGTATCTATTATTTCACTTGGAATTCTTGGTGTAGTTAATCCTCCAAGCTCCTCAGGGCATACCATAATGAATTTTTTTCCTTTTAAAAATTCTATAACTCTTCCATTTTTATTATTTCCACCGTTATATTTACAATTTACTCCTAAAAGACATGCACTTACCAAAATCACAAAAAATCATCTCCTAAAAAATCATATTCTTTTGTATATATAACTTATAATAAACACAAAATAGCATTGATAGTCAATATATAAGGAAAAAGAAAGGATGTATGATCATGGAAAAAAATAATATGAATCAAATAAAAAATGATATAAAAGATAATTCTAAAATTATAAAAAATCAAATGGAAAATTCAGCTGAAAATATTAAAAATAACACCTCTGAAGCTATGGGGCACATAAAAGATGGTGCTACTGCTGCTGGTCATGATATTGCAGAAGGTATTAAAGATCTTGGTAACAATGCTGTAGAAGGAGTTAAAGATTTTACTAATGAAGTAAAAAAAATCTTTACCAATAAACAAACTCAAGGAAGCTCTATGACTAGTCAAACTCAAAATGCTTCTATGGGAACTCAGTATCAAAACTCTATAACTAACCATGTTAAAAATACTTCTATGCCAAATCAAAATCAACATGGTACAGCAAGTTATGCTAAACCTAGTGAAAGTTCTATGACTAGCCAAGCTCAAAATAATTCTATATCCAACCAATACCAAACTCAAAACCAAATGACCAGCCAATATCAACCTGAAAATGATTCTATGCAAAACCACCAATATCAAAACTCTATAACTAACCACATTAAAAATACTTCTATGCCAAATCAAAATCAACATGGTACAGCAAGTTATGCTAAACCTAGTGGAAGCTCTATGACTAGCCAAACTCAAAACCAAATTACTAATGAACAACAAGGTCAAAATTCTATGACAAGTCAAAATCAAAATAACTCTATGCAATAGATTTTAATATTAATTTTTTAAAACATATCCTATCAGTATTTTAATATCTCTTTAAAAACATAGATGGACTGTATTAAATAAATTACAGTCCATTTTCTTATTTTTTAGGAACAAAACTATCAAATATATATCCATCAGCACAAAGTTTAGCTGTCTTTAGCTCATTCTCATCTTTAATTGTCCAAACAAGAATTGGAACTTTTAAAACCTTTTTAGTAAATGATACCGCTAAATTAGGCAATCCCTTAAGTTCATAAGATATGTAATCTGGTTTACTTTTAAAATCAAGAAAAAGATTTGCTAAAATAAACTTTTCATAACTTTTAAAACCAATATAGTTTTTAGGACTTGCAGAAAGTTGGCCTCTTATAACCTGTGGCTCATATTTTACAAACCAATTTAATATAAACGGGTCAAAGGATTGAATTGCATATTTACCTTTATAATCTTTAAGAAGATTATAAGTCTCCCTTGCAAGTTCTTTTGTGTATTTTCCATGCTTTATTTCAACTATTAAAGGAACTCTCCCATCAATAAGATTTAAAACATCTTTAAAAAGGGGTATCCTTTTTTCAGTATTGCTAAGTTTTAAAGATGACAACTCTTTAAATGTTAACTCACATACATTTCTACTATCCCCTGTGACACGTTTTAAATTATCATCATGAAAAACTACAAGTTTTTTATCCTTTGAAAACTGCACATCAAGTTCTATTCCAAAACCTCTTTTTATAGCACTTTCAAAAGCTTCTATAGAGTTTTCTGGATCTATATTATTAAATAATCCTCTATGAGCAAAGTACCCATTTAAAAGCCAACTCATATCTTTTTCTACTGTTTTCATTTTTAACTCTCCTAATCTTTAATGACACTTATTAACTAAATACATATTAATATATATTTTACTCATTAGCAAAACATATATTATTTATATATCTTAATGATTCTTTTGTGGTATAAAACTATCAAATATAAAACTATCTGCAAATCCTTTTATCTCTTTTAATTCACTATGACTCCTTATGGTCCATGATAAAATAGGTATTCTAAAAAATCTAAATGTTTTTACTGATAAATTTTTTATATCATAACTATCGATAGATAAAAAATCCATTTTATAATTTAAAAAAAACTTTTCAAAATCTATGACTACTTCTTTACAATGTCTAAATTTATCTACTCCTTTATAACTTCCAATTAATAGCCCTACTAAAACACTCCTATTATTTTTCTTGTACCATTTTAAAATACAAGGATCAAAGGATTGTATAGCATATTTTCCATTATAACCTTTTAAAATCCTTGAAGTTTCCTCACCTAGTTTTATAATATCATTAGAATTTTTTATTTCAATTAAAACAGGTACTTTTCCACTAATAATATTTAAAACATCTTCTAAAAGGGGAATTTTTTCTTCTGTATTTAAAAGATTTAGACCTTTTATTTCTTCATAGGTTAAATCACTTACATTTCTTTTATCGCTAGTTAATCTTTCTAGAGTATAATCATGAAATACAATAACTTTTTTATCCTTTGTAAATTGAATATCAAGTTCTATAGCAAAATCATTATTTATGGCATTTTCAAAAGCTTTAATAGAGTTTTCTGGAAATTCTTCATTAAATAATCCTCTATGAGCAAAGTAGCAATTTCTAATCCATGATAAATTTATTTCTCTCCTTATCCACAATAAAGTGCTAATAAAAAAAACAGCTATTAAACATAGAAAAAATATTTTCTTAAATATTTTTTTCCTAAATCCTTTATTTAAATTTACAGTTTTTATTATATTCTTTTTCATTTTATATATAAACCTAACTTAAAATAAAATTTACTTATAATTATTTCCATATATATAAATTTTAATAATTGAGATTTAAACCTCCATTTTAAATTTTTATTAATTTTTTAATACTATTTTGCATTTTTCCCAATAAAAAAGTATAATTTTAAAGATGGTTTACTATTAATTTTAATTTTTGGAAAGGATCAAAATATGGTTAATAATAAAAACTCAAAACTATATTTATTATTAAGCTTTATTATCCCACCTATTATACTTTTCATAGCTTTAACCCTTGCCAATATTGGCCCTTTAGGTAAGGAAAGTATTTTAGTTGGTGACATGTATAAGATATATGCTAAATTCTATACAGGTTATCAGGATATGTTTAGAACAGGTAATTTTTCTCAGATATTCTATACTTGGAAAATAGGCCTTGGTCAAAGTTTTATAGGGAATTTTGCTTACTTTTTAGCAAGTCCATTTTCTCTAATTGTACTGTTATTTCCAAGTAATATGATGTCCACAGCTTTATTGGTTATGACGCTTGTAAAGGTGGCATTTGAAGGTTTAACCTTTTCCCTTTACATAAAATATGTTCATAAGAACATAAATATTTTTACAGTGTTATTTGCATTAATGTATTCATTAATGTGTTATGTAATGGTATATTTTTTAAATATCATGTGGCTTGATGCACTTATATTTATGCCATTGATTTTAATTGGAGTACATAAAATCATAGAAACTAAAAAAATTAAGTTTTTTATTATTTTCTTAACAATAATGTTTATATCAAATTTCTATTTATCCTACATGATAGGAATTTTTACATTTATGTATTTTATAGCTATATACATAAACAGAAAAGATTTAAGTGAAAAAGGTTTTAAAACATTCCTTAAATACTTTGCAAGGTTTATGTTAGGTGCAATAATAGCTGCTCTTATATCTTGTGTTTTATTAATCCCTACTTATTTTTCTTTAAAAAATGGTGGAGGTCTTGCATCTAACGATATTATAAATACATTTACAGTTAATACATTTTTAGAAAAACTATTTTTAGGAACCTATGATCAAATTGCCTTTGGTGCTCCTAATGTTTATTGTGGCCTTATCCCACTTATTTTAGTAATACCATTTTTCTTTAATAAAAATATATCTTACAAAGAAAAATTAACTTACTTTACTCTACTTGCTATATTTGTACTTAGTTTTTCAACGCCACTTATAAATTTTGCTTGGCACTGTTTTAATAGCCCTGTGTGGTATATGTTTAGATATTCATTTATTTTCTCTTTTATAATATTAATTATGGCATATAAAACTTTTATAAATATAGAGCATACTACAAATAGGATTATTTTTATATCTTGTGGAATTTTAATTGTACTGCTTATTTATATATTCTTTATATATAACAATGACTTGGTAATACTTATAAATATTGTTTTTATAATCATCTATATGTTTTTGCTTATTATTTATAAAAATAAAAAAAATATATCAAGACCAGATATAATTATAATTTCAATATTAATTTTCTGTGCTGTTTTATGTGAAACTACTATTGCATCTAAATATTATTTAATTGATGTTCATAAAGAAGTTGGCTCATACACTAATGGAACTTATAGTAGTCTTACTAAATATAGTGATGATGTATCTTATTTAAATAACTTAAATGATAATGAATTTTTTAGAACAACTACTAATACTACTGATTTAAATACTGGTATGGCTATTGATGCTAATGGTATGTCCATAAGTACAACTTTTTCTAACCAAGGGCTAAATAAATTCTTAACTAATGATTTTGGTGTTCAAAATGATAACTCATATACAACACTTATGCACTGGGATAGCAACATTATCCTAGATTCTATTTTAGATGTGAAATATGTTTTATCTCATGAATACTTAGGCTCTTTATATAAAGAAATTAAAGCTCCTGTAGGTGTTATAAACGAAAATCCTTATGCCCTACCTTTAGGTTTTGTTGTGAGTGACTATACCTTAAACAACAAGTTATCCTTTGGAAATAATCTTTTTGAAAATACAAATATACTTTTAAATTCCTTTGAAGGACTATCTACTTCAGATTCGGACTTTATAAATTATATGTCTCCTGTTAAAGATTATTCATTACAATTAGATAACTTAACCAAATATACTCATTCAATGGTTACTGATGTAGATCCTAATAAGTCTAGTAATATTTTATTAAAATTTACTGCCCCTTATAGCGGCGAGTTTTATTTAAATATACCTGGTATGGAAAACATATCTGCTTATATTTATGCTAATAATAAATATTTAGCTGATTACGGAAGTTTCTTCTATAGTAGTGTTTTAAATCTTGGATATCTAAAAAAAGGTGAAAAAATAACTATTGGCATAGATTTTAATCAAGATGTTGACTTTGACCTTAATAGTATTGAATTATATGGATTAAATCCTGATATACTTTCTAAAACAATATCTAATCTTAAAAATGAAGGTATAAAAGATTTAAAAGTAAGTAATACAACTGTTAGTGGTAGTGTTACAGCAACAAAGAATAATGAGGCACTATTTTTATCAATTCCTTACGATAGTAGTTGGAAAGCCTATGTTAACGGAAAACAAGTTAAAATTTCAGATTTTAACTCCTTAATGGAAATTCATCTTAACAAAGGAACTCAAACTATTTTATTAAAGTTTACTCCTGAGGGAATTTGCCTAGGTGTAATTTTAACTATTATAGGTCTTGTAGGCTTGCTATTTATTATAATTTGGGAAAATTAACATCTATAAATTTTATTGACAAATTTAATTATTCGATATATAGTGTATTTAATAATTTAAAAACCTAAAATAAAAACATTGATAGGAAGAGTAATTTAAGTTATACACCTTTTTAGCGAGTGAGGGGTGGTGCAAGCCTCATAAAGGTAACTTTTATGAAGAACATCCTGGAGTTTCTAATCGAAATCTTTTGTTAGATAGTAGACTTAGACGGGGTCTTACCGTTAAAAAAGAGAGATATCGAATAATTATTTTTTATTCCGTATCTTTTTTAAGAGAGCTTTTTAGCTAATTTAGGTGGTACCGCGGAAGAATTTTAGACCTTTCGTCCTATTATATAGGATGATAGGTCTTTTTTATTTGTACAAATAAAATCAATATTTTTTATAAATTTAATAAAAACAATTGTGAATCAAAATAAAATATATAATATTTAGTTATATTTGTAAGAGATAAATTATAAAAATAAATATTAATAAAAATAGATATATCTAAAATTTTAGCAACAAATAAATTTTAAGTGAGGTATTTTTATGGAAAAACAAAGAAATTCTCAAGTATTCATTCCTAGAAACTATACATCGGACTTATCATTAATAGAAACTGAAATTGCTATTAAAAAAGTTAAAGATTTTTTTCAGACTTCTTTAGCTAAAGCTTTAAACTTAACTAGAGTATCAGCACCTTTATTCTTATCTTCTGGTTCTGGCATTAATGATAATTTAAACGGAGTAGAACGTCCTGTTTCTTTTGATATGAAAGCAACTGGAGATACCCTTGAGATAATTCATTCTTTAGCAAAGTGGAAACGCCTTGCTCTTAAAAGATACGATTTTAAATCTTATCAAGGGTTATATACAGATATGAATGCTATAAGGCGTGATGAAGACTTAGATAATCTTCACTCTATCTATGTAGATCAATGGGATTGGGAAAAAATAATAGCTAAAGAAGATAGGAATCTAGATTATTTAAAATCTACAGTTAAAACTATATATGAAGTTCTTAAAGATACTGAAAATTATATTTCCTCCCTTTATCCATCTATAAAAAAAATATTACCTGAGGAAATAACATTTATAACTACCCAAGAACTTTATGATATGTATCCTACTCTATCTTCTAAAGAACGTGAAGATGCCATTTGTAAAGAGAAAAAAGCTGTGTTTTTAATAGGTATTGGTGATAATCTCTCTAACGGAGATAAACATGACGGTAGAAGCCCTGATTATGATGATTGGCACTTAAATGGAGATATTCTAGTTTATTATCCTCTTTTAGATAGGGCCTTTGAACTATCTTCTATGGGAATCAGAGTTGATAAAGAAACTTTACTTACTCAACTTAAAAAAGCCAACTGTGAAGATAGAGCTAATCTTAATTTCCATAGTCTTCTTTTAGATGATAAACTTCCTCAAACCTTAGGTGGTGGAATAGGCCAATCTAGATTATGTATGTTTTTCTTAAGAAAAGCCCATATTGGTGAAGTTCAATCAACTGTTTGGGATGATTACACTTTAGAAAAATGTTCAGAAAACAATATAAATTTACTTTAATACTTAATTATAATTTTAGTGCATATTTAATTTATGCACATCTGCTAATACAATTTAAATAACTTTAAGAAAACATAAAAACTAGCTATGTTTTATAAAATTAATCTAAAACATAGCTAGTTCTTTAAATTAAAGTAAATAATTTCTTAATATCTGCTAATCCTTGGATTATTTCATCTCTTGTAAAGTTCCCCTTTGTAAGTTCATCATCACTTTTATTCATTAACCTTTTATAAAACCAAAAAGCAATTTTTCTTCCTCTTAACGAAGGTTCTTTAACTATATTCTCAAATAGAAAATCTTCTCCATCATTAAAATCACCATTGTTTATTAGCTCTCTTAAAACTATATAACTATTTAAATTTATAATATTTTTTTCGTCTTCATACTTTTCATCCATAACCTTTTAACTCTCCTTTTAACAAAACCATTTATGTAATCAAAGTCATATAAATTTTACTTAAAATAAAATTTATATAATCTTTTTATAATTATACCACTTTAAATAAAAATAAATAAATGCTTATTTAATACTCTGTAACTTTAGTTACCGTATTTAAAACTATAAAGATTTATAATTTAATCATATAAAAAAAGAAATTATTAAGATTAAATATAGATTATAAAAGGAGTATTAATTATGAATAATAGATTATCATTAATGAATGAAAAACTTAAGAATCCATCTAAGGAGACAACTCTTAGACAATGGCCAATACAAATAAAACTTATAGGGACAGACAACCCATCATTTAATGAATGTGACCTTTTAATCGCAGCAGATTGTACAGCTTATGCTTATGCTAATATACATAGTGAGTTTATTAAAGATAGAGTAACTTTAATAGGCTGTCCAAAACTTGATGCTACTGACTACTCTATAAAACTTACAGAAATTTTTTCTAAAAACAATATAAAAACTATTACCGTTTTAAGAATGGAGGTTCCTTGTTGCGCTAATATGGTTAATGTTGTGAAAAAAGCTATTGAAAACACAGGGAAGGATATTCCTTTAAAAGTTTCTATAGTTTCCGTTAACGGAACTCTTATTTAAAATCTATAATAAAGGCATAAGACTACAAGATTTAAAACATTTCTTGTAGTCTACATTATTATATTCCTTACTTACTATTCTTCATCTCTATTTTTAAAAACTCTTTCAAAATCCTTTAATCCATCTGCTATTTCTTCCCTAGTAAAATTTCCCTTTAATAATTCCTCATCATCTTTTTCACTTAAACTCTCATAAAACCAAGTTCCAATATTAAAAAGTCTTGGAGTAATATTTTTATTTGCCTCTTCAAATAAAAAATTTTCTCCCTCATTATACTTCCCTTCTGCTATTAGCTTTTTAAGAACTATATATATCATATCATCCCCTGATAGCTTTTCAATATTTAAAACCTTGTCTTGTCTTTGCTTGTAAAAAAGCCCCATATCTTCACTTCCTTTTAATTTTTATTATAAAAATATTCTATACAAAAATTATCCTTTATTCAAATTAATAATTTTAGGTCAATATAGTTGACTATTTTATTTCCAATTGTTATAATTTTAATTGAAGTTAGATTTTGTTAAATACATATAAATATGAATCTTTACTTTATTTTAATTGCAAAATAAAGTGTTTTAACATTATATTTCTCATAAGTAAACTAAAAAAACTACAAGATGAGGTGTTGATTATGACAAAAAACATAACAGTAGGAAACTACTTAATAAAAAGATTAAAAGAGCTTGGAATTAAAGATATCTTTGGTGTACCTGGAGATTATAATCTTTTATTTTTAGATCAAATAGATGATGCAAAGGATCTTAATTGGATAGGAAATTGTAATGAATTAAATGCTGCCTATGCAGCTGATGGTTATGCTAGAATAAATGGGATGGGGGCAGTAGTTACTACCTTTGGTGTTGGAGAACTTAGTGCTATAAATGGTATTGCAGGATCTTTCGCTGAACATGTACCAGTTGTAAAAATAGTAGGTATGCCATCTACTGAAGTTATGAAGAATAAAAA
This sequence comes from Clostridium perfringens, assembly GCA_030526875.1. Classification (GTDB taxonomy): domain Bacteria; phylum Bacillota; class Clostridia; order Clostridiales; family Clostridiaceae; genus Sarcina; species Sarcina perfringens_A. The sequence continues at coordinate 16,139 of JAUNBX010000011.1, forward strand.
ATTAGTTCATCACACTTTAGGTGAAGGAATATTTAACAATTTCTCTGAAGCTTTTAAACAAGTTACTGTAGATACTGCAATATTAAATGCTGAAAATGCAGCTTCTCAAATAGACTCTGTTCTTTGTAGATGTTTCTTAGAAAAAAGACCAGTTTATATAGGACTTCCAATAAACATTAGTGGAATGGAAATTTGTGATACAAATACTCCTCTTCCTTTAAGCACATTTAAAAGCAATAAAGAAAATTTAGAAAACTTTATTGAAACTGCTCTTAATAAAATAAATAATTCAAAAGCTCCAATAATTTTAGCTGACTTTGAAGTTAACAGATATAATTTAAATAAAGAACTTTTAAACTTTGTTGAAAAATCTGGACTTCCTATAGCTTCTTTAGGAATGGGTAAAGGAGTTATAAATGAAACTCATCCACAATTTATAGGAACTTATAACGGAACTTTAAGTAATGATTACATAAAAGATATAGTAAAGGGTTGTGATTGCTTCATACTACTAGGTGTAAAACTTACTGACTCAATTACTGCTGGATTTAGCTATATTCATGATTTAAGCCAAGTTGACATAATAGATATACATCCACTAAATTCAAATATAGATAATAAAACTTTCAACAATGTTTACATGAAAGATGTTCTAGCTAAATTATCATCTAATGTTACACCTAGAAGCTTTAAAAAAGAAACTTATAAAGAAGAAGCTATTTCAGCTAATGAATTAACATCTTCTAAAGTTTTAACTCAAAAAGCTTTCTTCAATAAAATAAACAACTTTGTTAAACCTAATGATGTAATCTTAGCTGAACAAGGAACTTCTTTCTTTGGAGCTTGTACTTTAGATCTTAAAGAAAACTGTTCATTTATAGGACAACCTCTTTGGGGTTCAATTGGATATACTTTAGGTTCTTTACTTGGAACTCAAATAGCTGATAAAACTCGCCGTAATATACTTTTAATAGGTGATGGTTCATTCCAGTTAACAGCTCAAGAGCTATCAACTATGTTATGGAATGATTTAAACCCTATAATATTCGTTATAAATAATGATGGATATACTGTTGAAAGATATATTCATGGACCAAATAGACATTATAATGATATAAATATGTGGGACTATAAAGCTCTTCCTAAAGTTTTTAATGGTGAATCTAAAAGCACAATATTTAAAGTTACAAGTGCTAAAGAATTAGATGAGACTTTAGAAAAAATAAATACTATAACAGATAAACTTATATTTGTTGAAATTGTTATGGGAAAAATGGATGCTCCTAAACTTTTACAAGATTTAGCTAATAGATTTTCTAGCCAAAATCAATATTAAAAATTAAAAATAGTTGTAAAGTTTTCAAACCCCACTTATTATATAAGTGGGGTTATATTATAATCCTATTGTTATACATAAAATATAGATTTAGGAGAACTACTATGAGTAACAAAGACTTAGATGAATTATTAGTTTTATTTTATTACGGCTATAAAACTTTTACAAGAGAGCCTGATAGAATTTTAGAAAAATATAAAATACAAAGAGCACACCACAGAATTTTATTCTTTATAAATAGATTTCCTGGAATTAGTGTTAACAAGCTCTTAAAGCTTTTAGATATAAGCAAGCAAGCTCTTCAGACACCTTTAAAGCAACTTATAGATATGGACTTTGTTGAAAGTTCTAAATCTAAAACAGATCAAAGAGTAAAGGAACTTCGTTTAACAAAAATAGGAACTAAACTTGCAGAGGAACTAACAGATGTACAAAATAAAAAAATGGCTAGTATTTTTAATTCTCTAGGAGATGATTATAAAGAGCACTGGAAATCTGTAATGATAAAACTTGCCTCTGATATAGATGGCTTTTCTATCTGGGAAGAAAATAATAAATAAAACTACAAGTTCCCTAAAGTTCAAATAAATATAAAAGGCATTGCATATATACAATACCTTTTGTGTTTATTTTTTTATATCTATCTTGTTATATAAACATTAAATCTTCTCTAAATTATATTTATACTTTTTACGCTTTTTTAGTTCCTTTTTTTAAAATAGCTACTATTATAATAGATATTATCATAAGAACTACAAATACTGAAAATCCTGTTGAATATCCTTCAGTTCCAGATACAAAACTTGCCATTATAATTGGTATTATAAATCCGCCTAGGGCTCCAAGTCCTCCAATCCATCCTGTAGCTCCTCCCACAGCATGTGGAACAGCATTTGGAACTATTTTAAATACTCCAGCATTTGCTACACCCATTCCTATAGCTAAAATTATTACTCCTACTATTGCAAGGCCTAAAGAACTTGCAACAGTCATAACTATTGCTCCAATAACTGCAATACCTAGTGATATCATTGTAACTATTTCTCCACCTTTTTTATCTGCTAATTTTCCACCATATACTCTTATAAGTGAAGTTAAAAGTGAATACATTGCAGTTAATACCCCTGCCATTATTGTGCTAGTTTTAAAGAAACTTGTCCAGTAAGTAGGAAGCCAACTTGTTAATGCTAAGAATCCCCCAAACGTAGCAAAATATATTATAACTAAAGCCCATGTTTTCCATGTCTTTGCTGATATTACTAGACTTTCAGTTACTTTATCATTTGGAAATAACTCTTGTCCGTATTCTTTATTAGCTATTTCTTTTGCTTTTTCTTTTGGTACACCTTTTTTTATTAATTGGAAATACCAAGCATTTTCTGCCACAAGACAATACACTATTGTACCTATTATTAAGAATATTAACCAAGATAAGTAAGAACCTGATAATCCTAGTAACGGTAATGCCACTATAGGCAATATAAGGGAAAATATTCCTGGAGCTAGATTACCAAGCCCAGCATAAGCACCTAATGCTACCCCTTGTTTATTTTTAGGAAACCAATATGATGTTTGGCTAGCCCCTACAGAGAATGTTGCTATACCACATCCTGATAATATTCCAAATATAAATAATAATGAATAATAACTGCCTAGACTATCTCTAAAGAAAGCAACTAGAATATATAATCCTGACATTCCTATAATTGATAATATAAATAATACTATAAATGGTTTTTTTCCACCTGTTGTATCAACCCAAGCTCCAAAAGGAATTCTAAGAAGTGCACCTGATAAATTCGGTGCTGCTACTAATAATGCTAATAATACCGGATTTAAATCGTGGAATACACCTTTGAAAACAGTGGCAGTAGAGCCATAAAGTGCTACTGCCGCAAATCCTACGAAGAATCCTAAAGTTGTTCCTGTAAGACCTCTAGTAGAGCTTCCTCTTAAATTATAATTGCTCATTATTTTCCTCCATCTTTTTTATATTTTTAGTTAATTTTTTAACTTTATTGTTTAAAACTTAACGATTACTGACTGATATTAACATAGAAAAATACCCTATACTGTGATATTAATCACGTTTATTGTTTTATTAATAATTTGTTTATAAATTTCATAAATAACTACATTATATATAAATTCCTTTAATTTTATTTAAATTACTTTTAAAGGAATATATTCATTATTATTTCATAATTTTATTTAAATATTCATTTTAATATAATTATTATGCATAAAAATTAAACTTCATATAAATAATTATTGACAACCCTAAATAATTATAGTATCATTTAGGCAGATAATTTAATAGGTTATGGAGTTAACCTCTAACCGCTTAAATTTTAAGCTAATGACTCCTACACAAAGTATTCTATCAATATTTTTTATTTATATTGGCAGAATATTTTGTGTAGGGGTTTTTTTATTTATAAAAGGAGGAATAATAAATGCAGAAATTATATCTAATTTTACTAGTTGGGTGTGGTGGATTTATAGGAGCTGCTTGCAGATACATTATATCTAACTATTCCGTTAAATTTTTTGGAAGCGCTTTCCCTTATGGAACATTAATTGTTAATGTAGTTGGTGCTATCTTAATAGGTTTTGTAATGGCCTTAAGCTTAAAAGGAACAGTATCTCCAAACGCTAAGCTATTTATAACTACCGGTATAATGGGGGGACTTACTACATTTTCAACATTTTCCTATGAAACAATATCAATCTTCTCAACTGGTAATATAGCACTTGGTTCACTAAACGCTGGGCTAAACTTATTTTTAAGCCTTGGTGGAGTTGTTCTTGGGCAATTCTTAGCTTCAGCTTTATAGTACATACAAAAAAGATACCTAAAAATTTTAGGTATCTTTTTCTTAATATAAATTTCTTTATTACTTTGTATATTTAAAATGTAATAATTCATGGGCTCTTCCATGACCTGGTTCTCCCATGTATGTTTCATACATTTTTAGTAAAGCTCTATTTTTATGAGACTTTCTATATTCTAAATTTTTATCTTGATTATAAAGAACAGAAGCTCTAACTGCTTTTATATTCATATGCTTTCTATTTTCAGCACTTAAGTGTGGTTGCCCTCCACCATTTACACATCCACCAGGACATGCCATGACTTCTATGAAATGATATTGTTTTTCATTTAAGGCTCCACTTTCCATAAACTTAAATACATTAGCTGCCCCATTTATTACAGCAATATTATAGTCATTTCCACCAATATTTACTGTAGCTTCTTTTATTCCTTCTAATCCTCTAACTTCTTTATATTCTATTTTATCTAAATCTGTTCCTTCAACAAAGTCTTTAGCTGATCTTAATGCAGCCTCCATAACTCCACCTGTTGCTCCAAATATAGTTCCAGCACCTGTATATTCTCCCATAGCTGGATCTGCTTCTTCATCCTCTAAGTTTGCAAAATCTATTTTATTATTTTTAATCATTAATGCTAATTCTCTAGTAGTTATTACAGCATCTATATTTCTGTAACCTTCATTTTCCATCTCTGGCATATCAGCTTCATATTTTTTTGCAACACAAGGCATTACAGTTACAGTAAATATATTTTTAGGATCCATATCTGAAATAGCTGCATAATATGATTTACTTGCTGCACCAAATTCTTGTTGTGGTGACTTAGCTGATGATAAGTTTTCTAAAAACTCTGGAAAATAATTTTTAGCTTGTCTAACCCAACCTGGGCAACATGATGTAAACATTGGGAATGGTCCACCTGTCTTTACTCTTTCAACAAGTTCTGTTGCTTCTTCCATTATTGTCATATCAGCACCAAAGTTTATATCAAATATTTTATCAAAGCCTAACTTTCTTAAAGCAGCATAAGTTTTCCCTGTTACATCCACTCCATAGCCCATTTTAAGTCTTTCACCTAATGCAGTTCTAACAGAAGGTGCCATAGCTACTATAACATGTTTATTTTCATCTGCTAAAGCTTCTTTAACTCTATCTATATGAGGTTTTTCTGATAATGCATCTACAGGACAAGCTATTATACATTGTCCACATAAAATACAGTTTGTATCATCAAAACACTTAAGTTCATCTGGTCCTACTATTCTTCTTCCATTTTCTTTGTGGAATTTCATAACTTTTGTACCTGATTTTGTTCTACACGCAGCAACACATCTTCCACAGTTTACACACTTACTTTTATCTAAAACTATTGATTTACTTCTACTATCTACATACTCTGATTTATCTTTTACTATAAAAGGTTTTGATGCTCTTGCTTTTGTTTTTATAACAAGTCTTAAAAACTCACAATCTTCTTTTCTTCTACATTGACCACATTTAAATTCATGGCTATCTAAAAGCTTAGTCATTAAAGTTTTTACTTCTTCTTGTACCTTTTCACTATCAGTTCTAATTACCATACCTTCTTTAGCTTTAATACAACAAGATCTAGCTAATCTTTCTTGGCCTTCTATTTCTACTACACACACTCCACATTGACCACCATTTTTACAATCTTCAAGACAACAAAGAGATGGTATATGTATCCCATTAGCTGTTGCTACTTGTAATATAGTTCTTCCCTCTTCAAAGCCTATTTTCTTATCATTAATAATCAAAGTTCTCATCTAATACCTGTACCTCCAATAAGTTTATCCATATAAGACTCCAATTTAATATAACTTTAATATTTCCATACATCTTATGCATAATATTACAATAATAAAAATAATTATATACGCAAAGACTGCCTTCATAGAAATATTCAGAATTTATATTCAATTTCCACTTTTTTGATTTTTTATTGTTAATTACTTAACTTAAAAACACTATATAATATTCACAAATCAAATTATATCATATAATATTAGTAATGTCATTACATAGATCTTTTCATATTCTCTAAATATTAATTATTTTTTTAACAATGTTTTTTCATATTAGATACAATTTTAACACTAAATTGTCACATACTAATGTTATATTTACATAGTAAAATATAACTTTTATTAAACATAAAATTTAATATTTTATTTGTAATTATAAAATATTTTAGAGAAAAAGAGGTAATATTATGGCTGATAAGACTAAAAAGTCAAAAACGAGAAAAAAAACTAATACCCCAAAGGGTTCAATGGTTCTATACATCATAGGAACTATTGTGGCTATAGTTGGAATAATATCACTAGTTGATTATTTAATGATGTTTGCTAGCCAATTTAGCACTTACTTAGCAGAGGGTTATTCATATGATACAGTTTTTAACTCTTTAATGCCTAGTTTAGTTGTTCAAATCTGTAGCTACATTGCTACTTATTTAGGGATTGCAGCTCTTTTATTTGGAGCTGGAATTATTAACACTAAAGTATTTAGAATATTAAGTTCTAAAACTTCAAATGTTAATTTAGTTAAAGAAGTTGCAACAACAACTGTTGAAACTGAAAAAACTAAAAAAACTGAAAAATAATAATTAATAATAAAGGTGCAATATATTAATTTTAAATTAATATATTGCACCTTTATTTAGTAAGCTATAAACAGTTATAAAGCTTACCTAAATAAGTTTATGTAATTTAAATTATACTTCTAAGATTCCTATATAAGAACCTGTTCCCCCTGCAACATCTACAACTTTAAAGCCATCTTGTGCTAATTTATCACAAGCTATTTTGCTTCTCACTCCACCTTGACATATTATATGGTATTCTTTATCTTTTTTTAAATAGCTTTCTGCCTCTCCTAAAAGTTCTGACATTGGTATGTTTTTTGCACCCTTAACATGTCCTGATCTATATTCATAGCTTTCTCTAATATCTATTAATTCAATATTATCTATTATTTCATCTAAATCATCTACATGAATTGTTTCAAATCTTTTGTTAGCCATATAAAATTCCTCCTTAATTCTTTTAAATAAAATTTATCACTGTTAAAATTCTTTGTCAATGACTATAGACAAAGAAAAAGGGCTTTAAAGCCCTTTTATATAAAATTTTTATATAATTCTATAAAACACTATTAATTTAAAGTAAAAACAATTACCTATAAATTATATAAACATTTTTTTAAATTAATCTTTTCCCTAAATAGAGATTTAGGTCATTGATTTAGTAGCAACTATATTCACACCAGTATCTAAAATATTCTCTATTATTACTTGTCCTATCTTTATAGGAAGTTTCACTTCTACTTTATTTATTTCTTTCATTATTTCAAATATCTTTTCTTTAGAAATTGAATTTTCTGTCTTAACGGGAAGAACATGTCCATTTATACCTTCTATCTTTACAGTAGAAGTTACCACTCTTGTAGGACTTATAACCTCATTTAATCCGTATACAAATCCCCTCTTACAACTATTCCCTGTAACATTTTTATTATCAACATCTACCTTTAAGTGACATCCCTTAGGGCAAACTATACATATTAATTCTTTTTCCATTTTTACTCACCATCCTCTAAAGAAATTATAAGATTACCTTTTACATCTTCTAAATTATCTTTAAGTATTAATATTTTCTCCATTTCAGCTGGTGCTAAATGTTCTCTCTTAAATCTTTGTATAATTTTTTCCTCATCCCTTACAACTATTACTTTATTCTTAAATACATTAGAAACTCTCATAAATACATTTATATTTTCATCTAAATTATCTACATAAATCTTTTGTGGTACTGTGTAATTTATATTTTTGCCATTTATAATCTCTATAAATTTTCCTTTCTTATTCTTTCCATTTATATATTTAGCAGCATTTTTACCAGCCCTTTTTGCCTCTTCTGTAACAAAATCAACTAAATCATGAACATGTACTACATTACCACAAGCAAATATTCCATCTCTTGACGTTTCCATATTTTCAGAAACCATAAGACCATTTGTTCTTCTATCTATCCTAACTCCAGCATTTTTAGATAATTCATTTTCAGGAATTAATCCAACAGATAATAAAAGAGTGTCTACACCAAATTCTTTTTCAGTACCTTTTATAGGTTTTCTATTCCCATCCACTTTAGCTATAGTTACTTTTTCTAATCTTCCATTTCCCTTTACATTTACTACTGTATGAGATAAGTAAAGTGGTATATCATAGTCATTTAAACATTGTACTATATTTCTATTTAGTCCGTTTGAGTATGGCATAAGTTCAACTACAGCTTCTACTTTAGCCCCTTCTAGTGTCATCCTTCTTGCCATTATAAGGCCAATATCACCAGAACCTAAAATAAGTACCTTTTTGCCTACCATGTACCCTTCCATATTTATAAATCTTTGAGCTGCCCCAGCTGTAAATATTCCTGAAACTCTATCTCCAGACATACCTATTGCACCTCTTGTTCTCTCTCTACACCCCATTGCTAAAACTATTGCTTTAGCTTCTATATTTATATATCCATCTTCTGAGTTTATAGCATGTATAATCTTATCTTCTATATCTAAAACCATAGTATCTAGCTTTACTTCTATCTCAGTACCTTTTACCATATCTATAAATCTCTCTGCATACTCAGGTCCTGTAAGTTCTTCCTTAAAGGTATGAAGTCCAAAGCCATTATGAATACATTGATTTAATATTCCCCCAAGTTCTTTATCTCTTTCTATAATCAATATATTTTTTACTTCATTATTATAAGCTTCATAAGCAGCTGCAAGTCCTGCTGGCCCTCCACCAACTACTACTAAATCATATCTCATAAATCCTACCTCCTATTTTGTTTGTCCTATTAAAATATAAGAATTTTCTTTGTCTAACATTATGTCTTCCATGTTTATTTTCTTTTCTCTTGCTATTATTTCTTGAACCCTAGGGCCACAAAATCCACCTTGACACCTACCACATCCTGGTCTACATCTTCTCTTTACACCATCTACTGTTGTAGCACCAAGTGTCCTATTTATACTATCTACAATTTCCCCTTCAGTTATATTCTCACATCTACATATTATTCTTCCATATCTTTTGTCCTTTTTTATAAGAGCATCTTTCTCTTTACTTGAAAGCTCCATAAAGTTTATTTGTTCTCTTTTTTCATTAAAATTATCTTTTTCATTTAATACTAAGCCTCTATTTTCTAACATCTTAACAATATCTATTGCAATTGCTGGTGCTGATGTTAACCCTGGTGATTTAATTCCTGCCACATCAAAAAAACCTAAGACATCTTTACATTCTTCAACTATAAAATCATCTCTATCTGAAACTGCTCTAATACCTGAAAAGTTTCTTATACTCTCTCTAAAATTTACTTTATTTGTAGTCTTTAAAGAAGTTTCTTTAATTAAATCTAAATTAGAAGATTCAGTACTTACACTGTGCTTATCACCATTATCTGTAGCATCAGGTCCCACCAAGAGATTTCCATGAACAGTTGGTGTTACTAAAATACCTTTTCCTAAGGCAGTTGGACATTGAAAAATAGTTCTTTTAAATAATTCTCCTTGAGATTTATCAAGTAAATAATATTGCCCCTTTCTTGGAACTATTGAAAATGCCTTTTTAGAAGCCATATTATGAATATCATCTGCAAAAACTCCTGCTGCGTTTATTACAAATTTACTCTCTATAATCTCTCCTGACTCTAAGATAATTTTAAAGTTTTCTACCTTTTCTATATTAACTACTTTAGAGTTTAACTTTACTTCTCCGCCATTACTAACTCCATTTTCCATAATAGCTATTGTAAGTTCATAGGCTCCTACTATTCCACCAGTTGGAGCTAAAAGTGCTCCCTTTACATCTTCATTAAGATTTTTTTCTAAACTTAAAGTTTCTTCTCTGTTTAAAATTTCTAGTCCTTCAACTTTATTTTCAAGGCCTCTTTTATAAAGCTTATAGAGCTCTTCTAACTCCTCATCATTAAAAGCTATTATAAGAGAACCATTTCTTTTAAAGGGAACTGATAAATCACTACAAAGCTTATCAAACATTTTATTTCCCTCTACATTGTATTTAGCCATTAAGGTATTTGGATTTGGGTCATAACCTGCATGGACTATTGCAGAATTTGCTTTAGATGCTCCCATACAAACATCATTTTCCTTGTCTATGGCAACAACTTTTAAATTATATTTTGTTAATTCCCTAAATATAGAAGCCCCCATTATTCCTGCTCCAATAATTGCTACATCATACATAACCATCTCTCCCTTGAATTATTTATTTTCACTATAAATTTATATTGTAAATATATATTCATTTTTAAATAAAATTTTACTAGCAATTTAGATGCCAACTTTAAAAGAAAAACAAAAAAGCCAAGCTCAAAAAAGGATACTGAAATATCCTTTTTTGTGCTTGACTCTTTTTCTCTTGCACAATTAAACTAATTTATTAACCTTTTTACATTATATCATATTTTATGAAATAAATCTAGTTTTATTCCTCTTCTATCCAGCTTTTTGATCTTTCTATAGCCCTTTTCCAACCCTTATAATATTGGTCCTTTTTCTCCTCTTCCATATTAGGATTAAATTCTTCTGCTGAATACCACATCTTACTTATCTCTTCTTTATCTTTCCAAAATCCTACTGCAAGCCCTGCAAGATAAGCAGCTCCAAGTGCTGTAGTCTCTGTTATTATTGGTCTTATTACTTTTTTACCAACTATATCTGATTGAAATTGCATTAAAAATTTATTTTTACTAGCTCCACCATCTACCTTTATACAACTTATGTCTGCCCTAACTTCGTTAACCATAGCATCTAAAACATCTTTAGTTTGATATGCTATAGATTCAAGTGCTGCCCTTATTATATGATTTTTATTAGTTCCCCTTGTTAACCCTACTATAATTCCTCTAGCATACATATCCCAATAAGGAGCTCCAAGACCAACAAAAGCTGGAACTACATAAACCCCACCATTATCATCTACCTTCGTTGCAAAATAATCTGTATCTGATGAATCTGAAATCATTTCAAGTTCATCTCTAAGCCATTGTACAACTGCACCCCCTACAAAGACTGAACCTTCAAGAGCATATTGAACCTTGTTGTCTATACCAACTGCAATAGTTGTTACTAAGCCGTTTTTACTATTTACCATTTCCTCTCCTGTGTTCATAAGAAGGAAACATCCTGTTCCATAGGTATTTTTTACATCTCCCTTATTAAAAGCTGCTTGTCCAAAAAGCGCTGCTTGTTGATCTCCTGCAATTCCAGATATAGGAACTCTAATTCCACCCTTTACTCCTAAATTAGCATAACCATATACCTCAGAAGAATTTTTAACTTCAGGCAACATACTCTTTGGTATATCAAGTATTTCTAGCATCTTTTCATCCCACTTTAATTCTTTTATATTATAAAGCATAGTTCTACTTGCATTTGTATAATCTGTTATATGTGTCTTTCCATTTGTTAGCTTCCAAATAAGCCATGAATCAACTGTACCAAATAAAAGTTCACCTTTTTGAGCCTTTTCTCTAGCCCCTTCTATGTTATCTAATATCCATTTTATTTTTGTTCCTGAAAAGTATGCATCAACTACAAGTCCTGTAGTATGCTTTATATATTCTTCTAAACCTTGTTTTTTTAATTCATTACAGATATGAGCTGTTCTTCTACATTGCCAAACTATTGCATTATAAACTGGCTTTCCTGTGTTCTTATCCCAAACTATAGTAGTTTCTCTTTGATTTGTAATTCCAATTGCTGCAATATCCTCTTGAGTTATATTTGATTTTGCTAAAACCTCTTGAAGCACACTATACTCAGTTGCCCAAATTTCCATAGGATCATGCTCAACCCAACCTTCTTTTGGATATATTTGAGTAAATTCCTTTTGACTTATTCCTATAATATTTTGTTCCTTATCAAAAATTATTGCTCTTGAGCTTGTTGTTCCTTGATCTAACGCTACTATATATTTCTTCATAAAAAATCCACCTCTATACTTTAATTAATGTTTTCTAAAAATCACCTTATTTCAAACACACTTCTATTAAATTATATACTCCAAAGTTCTTCTTTTGTAGCTGATATACATGTTGCACCTGATTTTAGTGCTTCCATAACATCTTCTTTATCTGATATTAACCCACCTACTATTAGAGGCTTGTTTAATGTTTTTGACAAATCTTTTATAACTTTAAACAAAAGCCCTGGAAGCATTTCCACTGCATCACACTCATTAACTAAATGAGTTTTAGTATTTGCAAGGGATAAACTATCCAAAATAAAAACCCTTTGAATAGCATAAAATCCTAACTTTTTTCCTGCTTTTATAGTTTGTGATTTTGTACTTATTATACCTTTAAATTTAGTATTTTTTCTTAAATATTTTAAAGACACTTCTTTATTTGTCAATCCTTCCACCAAGTCTATATGAATTATTCCAATTTTATTACTTTTATATATCTTCTCACTTATCTCATCTAAATTTAAAATATCTCCAAAAAGAACAAATATAACATTAACATCTGTTTTTAATGCCTTATCTAATTGTTCTACATTCTTAACTGCCGCCACTATTGGATTTTCTTCTAATATATCTTTTAATTCAACCATAATTATAACTCCTTGTAATCATTTTCATCTAATCTTTAGATTACCATTTTTTATAACATATTGTCAATTCTTATATTTAGTAAATTAAAATATCATTACATAAGTTAATGCCCCTGCTACTGCCCCAAGTATTGGCGCTATTATTGGAACCCAAGCATAGCTCCAATCTGAATCTCTTTTATTTGGTATTGGCAAAATAAAATGTGCAAATCTTGGTGCTAGATCCCTTGCTGGATTTATAGCATATCCAGTTGGGCCTCCCAAAGATAAACCTATTACCCATATTAGAAGTCCTACTGCAATTGGAGATATTCCATTTACTAAGTCAACTTTTCCAAGTCCAACTATAACAAACATAAGTATAAATGTCCCAATAAATTCAGTTATAAAGTTCCACTTTTTATCTCTTATAGCTGGCATTGTACAAAATGTTCCAAGCTTTGAATCCTTATCTTCTGTCTCTTCAAAATGTTTGTAATAAGATAAAAATACTAAAATTGCTCCAATAAATGCCCCTATTAGTTGAGCTATTATATATAGTGGAACCTCACTCCAAGGAAGACTTCCAGTTACAGCAAGGGCTATAGTTACTGCAGGATTAAATTGTGCTCCACTTACACTTGCAAATAAAAATACTGGAACCGCAACTGCTAGTGCCCACCCTGTGGTTATAACCATCCATCCTGAGCCTTCTCCTTTGTTTTTCTTCAAAACTACATTTGCAACTACCCCATCTCCTAAAAGAATAAGTATCATAGTTCCAATAAGTTCTGCCATAAATTTTTCTAGCATAGAATTCCTCCCTTTTAATTTTATAGAAAATAAAAAGAGTAAAGCAAAGAAAATATTACTTTTCCTTGTGCTTAACTCTTATATCTCTCTAACACAAACTCTTTAGTATTCGTTTTCATTTTAGCACTTGTTTACATGTTTGTCCATAATTTATGTTAATTAAATAAAAGTTAAATTTTTATCATTATCTCCTTTATTTCTTTAACTATTTCTTGAAATATATTTAAACATCTATCCATATTAAATTTATTAATATATTATAACTTTTATATGATTCAAATGAATTTCTCTATAATTTTACTATGTCTAAATCTTAATAAATAATTAATTTATTATCCTACTATATGGATTAAAATATACAAGTAGTTTATTTATACCATATAGTATAAAAAGAAAGGGGAAGTAATGAATACAAACGATAGAAGAACAATCAAATTATACTCTGGTAATCTATTTATATATTTATTAGCCGGTGGTATCTATTATGGTATATTTGTTGTATTTTTAAGTTCAGTTAAACATTTTTCAACAGATGAAGTATCATTAATATCTAGTATACCCCCACTTGTAATGCTTGTAGTTTCACCTTTATGGGGAAAAATTATAGACAAATCAAAAAGACTTATTTTCTTAACTAAAATAGTAACTTTAGCTAATGCAATTACTATATTAGTCTTAATATTTACAGGTAACTTTTGGCTATTCTTTCTAATATCTATAGTAGGTAGTTGCCTTTATGCACCTAGTACTAGCTTAATGTCTGAATACTTATTAGCTATAGAGAAGAAAACCGGTTATCCCTTTGGGAAAGTCCGTGTTTGGGGTGCTATAGGTTATGGTGTAGCAGGTCTTGTATCTCCCTTTATAATAGATTTATGGGGAACAACAGGTGCTATGCTTATTGCTGCAATTATAATGATTGCTACCTTAGGCATACTTCAATTTGTTCCTGAACTTACAACAGATGAAAAAGGTGAAAAAGCAACTAATGAATTAGATACATCTAAAAATGATGTTAACGCTAAAGATATTATCTTTAGTTTGCTTAAAAACAAACCATTTTTAATACAACTATTTGCAACTAATGTAATAATCGCAACTTGTAACTCAACTAGTAATTATTCTATACAAGTTATCCTTGAAAAACTTAGTTGCCCTGATAGCTTAATAAGTACAGTACCTTTTATTATGGTTACAATGGAAATAGTATTTTTATTCATATTTCACAAGTTACCATTTGCTAAAAAAAGTTATTTAGCTACATTTACAGCTTTAGTTATATTATGCTTTAGATGGTACCTTATGGCTTCAATACCTAATTATATATTCTTACTACTTCTTATGCTAGTTCATGGAGTTGTAGTTGGTATTATGATGCCAGTCCAAAACAATTTAATTTCTGACTTAGTTCCTGTAAAACAACAATCAACAGCATTTTTATTTGAAGTAGTTGTCGTGCCAACTATTTTCTCAAGTATATTAAACTTATTTACAGGATACTTAAGTGCTTATACTGGAATTTCAATATTTGGCTATACATATCTTGTTTTAAGTATAGTAGCATTAATTATAATAATACCTGGATTCTTAAAAGAATCTAAAATGAAGAAACAAGTCTGTTAATCTTTATACATAAATAAAAAAATGTGATATCTTAAAGTTAGATATCACATTTTTTATTCTTAAAAATTAAGTAAATAGGATTTCATATTAAAGTTTTATATGACAATATCCATTAGGATTTTTCTTTAAATACTTTTGATGATATTCTTCAGCTTTATAATAATTTTCTAAAGGTTTAACCTCAGTAATTACCTTTTTATTATATTGCTTTTGAACTTCCTCTTTACTTTTTAATATAAATCCTAAATCTTTTTCATCTAAATAATATATCCCTGTTCTATACTGACTTCCAATATCATTACCTTGTCTATTTAAGGTAGTTGGATCTATTATAGACCAAAATTTTTCTAATAACTTTTCTAATGTAACTTTATTTTCATCATAAACTACCTTACACCCTTCAGCAAAGTATGTATTTTTATAGCATACATCTTCATAGGTTGGGTTATCTATTCTTCCATTTATATAACAAACCTCTGTTTCTAAAACCCCAGAAATTCTTGAAAAAAATTCTTCAACTCCCCAAAAACAACCACCTGCAAAAACTATTTCCTTCATACTGTTCCTCCTATGTAACTAATCTTTTGTGTAATTTTACTTATTATAAAATATTTTAATCTTGCTATCTATAAATCTAATTATATACCTTTTTAAAAATATCTACTCATATTTTTAATATGAATTTCACTAATTATTTTACAAGTTTTAATAGTTCATTTAATTTACTATTTATATTATTAATATTCCATCCATTTAATACATTTTCTGTTGTATACTCATTTGCTTGCTCTTTTGTAAGAACTCTTCTTGTGGTACTTAGTATTGCCCCTTTTCCTGTACTTCCATACTCAAATAATGCATTATCCTCTGGTAAGTGCCCAGACATCTTATCCCATCCTTTTGCTGATATATGTGCTCCCATCTCGCAATTTTTATATACAACATTAGAAACTATACTTTTAGTTTCAGAAGATGGGTGCCATGGTCTTCCAAGATAAACTGTTCCATCTTGTGTAATGTTACTAGTTAATTTAGAATTTGAAATTAAAAAGCCATATTTATTTTCCTCAAGGGTACTTGCTGCTGTAATATACCCCTTTGTACTACTATCAACTCTATCTAAAGATTTAATTTCACATTTTTCAAAAACAGCACTAGCCCCACCAAATATAAAGTCTACATCACCTTCTATATAACAGTTATAATAATATTGTTTATTAATTTTAGCATATAAAGTATCTTGATTCCCTAAAAATCTACAATTAACAAACATACTTTCATTTGCCTCATTTTTTAAAGCAACTGCTTGTTTATTTGTTATAGTTGTACTTGCCTCTTCATCAAAGGAATTTTCAATAGTTATGTTAACAGCTGAAAAATTCTTTGCATCTTTTGTTACTATAACACTAGCACATTTATCCGTTCCATATGTTTTACTTCCATTTCCTCCATCTGCATTAGGTATAATTGTTCCTGCTGCTGCATCATAAGTTAGTATTGTATTTTCTACACTTTCACCAACAAGAGTAATATTAGGCTTATTTATAGTAATTTTTTCTTTGTATACCCCTTTTTTCACTACAATATTTATATTATTTGTATTGTTTTGTGACACCTCATTAATTGCCTCTTGTATTGTTTTATAAACTTTTATTCCCTTTACTTTATCACCATCTACCCCTTGAAAACTACTGTCTACAATTATGGTATTAGATGCACTTTCTTCAATAATATCTTCTACTTTAAACTCTTTATCATCTATAACATCTATTATTTCACTATTTAGTTCATAAGCATAAACACTTTCAGCACTAAATATTCCTCCTGTTATAATTGTTGCTCCACAAATTAATAAAGATAAAACCTTTTTTCTCATACTTCCCCCTACTTTCTATAAGCATTTAAATTTTTAAACTTTATTTTATTATACATATTTATGTAATCTTTTACAATATATTTTTTACATTTTTGTTTTTATTTTACATATGTAGCAAAAAATAATGGTATGTTTTAAAATAATAAATTTTAAAACACACCATCTACTATAGAAAATACTATTTTAATATAACAACAGTAACTCCTGTTCCACCTTCACCATATTCACCAAGTCTATGGCTCTTTACATGGGGATGTTTTCTAAGCATTTCATTTATTGCTTTTCTAAGGATACCTGTTCCTTTACCGTGAACTAGAGTAACTTCTCCAAGTCCTCCAACATAGGCATCATCTAAGTATTTATCAGCAGCATAGCAAGCCTCTTCTGAATCCATTCCCCTTAAATCAATAGATGTTGGAACTACCTTTACATTAAGCTTTGCTTCTCTCTTTTTAATTTTCTTCTCTTCTTTAGTTTCTTTTATTTTTCTTAAATCACTAGCTTTAACATTTATTTTCATGATTCCAGCTTGAACTTGAACCATCCCTTTGTTATCTGGTTTTGAAAGAACTATAACCTTTTGATTTAAAGAAGATAGCATAACCTCCATACCTAAAATAATGTTATCTATTTCTTCTCCCTTATCTTCTGTTTTCTTTTGAAGAGAGCTTTCTGTATCATTTATCTTATTTCTAAGCTTACTTCTTTCCTCTTCTAGTTTTCTTCTTGCATCACTAGTTATCCCTAGTCTTTCCATTTCTCTCATGTTTTTAAGGATTGTATCTGACTCTTCTTTTGCATTTCTTAAGATTTCTTTAGCCTCTCGTCTAGCCTCTGAATAAGCATTTTCTCTAACTGTCTCTATTCTATCTAACTTTTCTTTATATTTATCTCTTAAAGCTTTAGCTTCTCTTCTTAATATTTCATTTTCTCTTGCATCTTTTTCTGCTCTTATTCTTTTATCTTGAAGTGATTGTATTAAATCTTCAAATTTTATAGATTCACTATCTATAGATTCTTTTGCATCTTTTATTATATATTCAGGAAGCCCAAGTCTTTTAGATATCTCAAAGGCATTAGATTTTCCCGGCACTCCTATTAAAAGTCTATAAGTTGGTCTTAAAGTTTCTACATCAAATTCAACTGATGCATTTTCTACATTTTCAGTTTTAAGCGCGTAACCTTTAAGCTCACTATAATGAGTGGTAGCTAAAAGTTTTGTATTTCTTTTTCTTAAGTTTTCTAAAATTGATATAGCAAGGGCTGCACCTTCTGTTGGGTCAGTTCCTGCACCTAATTCATCAAATAACACAAAGCTTTTATCATCTGCAACTGCCATTATTTCAACTATATTTTTCATATGAGATGAGAATGTTGATAAACTTTGTTCTATACTTTGTTCATCTCCTATATCTGCAAATATTTCATTAAAGAAACTTATAGTTGAGTTTTCCATAGCAGGGATTAAAAGACCTGAAAGTCCCATAAGCTCAATAAGTCCTGTTGTTTTTAAAGTTACTGTTTTACCACCTGTATTTGGTCCTGTAACTATTAAACTTGTAAAATCGCGTCCTAGATATATATCAGAAGATACTACTTTTTCTCTCTCTATTAAAGGATGTCTTCCTTGTATAATATCTATTATTCCTTTATCATTTACACTTGGCATAGTACCATCTATATGACTTCCATATTTAGCTTTAGCAAAAATAAAGTCAAACTCAACTAAAATATTAAAGTTATTGCTTATTTCAGTTATATTTTCATAAACTGCTTTAGATAAAGCCTCTAATATTCTATTAATTTCTTCTCTTTCCTTTAGCATAAGCTCTTTTATCTCATTATTTAAATTGACAAGACCCATAGGTTCTATAAAAAGAGTTGCACCAGTTGAACTTTGATCATGAACAAGTCCTGGAACTTGTGATTTATATTCTGCCTTTACAGGAATAACATATCTATCCCCTCTCATTGTGTAAAGATTATCTTGTAGATACTGAGAATTGCTTCTAACTATAGCATTTACTTTTTCTCTTACAGATGAGTTTTTTTCTTTTAAACTCCTTCTTATGCCATATAATGTACTACTTGCTTTATCTGAGATTTCATCTTCTCCAATTATTGCATTAGAAATTGAATTTTCAAGTCCCTTTATAGTAACTAATCCTATAGCTAAATCCTCTAATATTTTATAAGATTCTTCATCTTTTCTTTTTAAAAACTCAGACATTCTTCTTGAAACTCTTAACATATTTCCTATTTTCAAAAGAGTTCCTGCATTTAGCACTCCACCTTTTTCTGCTCTAACTATTCCATCTTTAATATCATAAAATCCTTCAAAGGGAGGATTTCCTTTTTTCATAATAATGTCTAATGCTTCATTAGTCTCCTCAAGATGTTCTACTACATCATAAAGAGAGTCATAAGGCTTAAGACTTATGACCATATCCTTTGCTGATTTTGTTATTGCATATTGTTTTAATTCATTTTTTATTTTTGTAAATTCTAAAACTCTTAAAACTTTATCATTCATAAAACTTTTTTATTCCCCTTTTCTTTTACTCAACGCCTCTTCTATAATGACCTTTAGTATAATTTCCAACTAATCTTTCGCGTTTTTCTATAGCGTCTATAACCTTTAAAGATTCTTCATAATCTTCATCTATTAAATCTACTCTAAAACTTTCTATTCCCATACTCTTAATGTCTTCTATTTCAGAAATTAAATTAATTGCAACAGTGTTAAATATATGAGATCTACAGAATATATCAGTTTTTATAGCATTATCTTGACCTACTCTATCTTTTAATATAAATGAACTTTTTGTACATTCACTACTACATGATTTTGAGGTGTTTTTACCTCCAAAAGTACTTCCTATTGGGCAATACTCACTTACCATTGCTTCTATTTTACCATAAAGGAAAAATTGTATTCCTTCATTGTATTTTTTAACAAGAGCATTTATTTCTTTTCTGTTTAACTCTACACTTAAACAAGATGCTGCTATATGTTTATTATAAAACTTTAATGAATTTGAGTTAAATATATTAAGTTTATAATCCCCAATTATTTTTGTTTTATCTTTAAATCTATTTATTATTCCTGTATTTGCTGTAACTATCCCTTCTATATTTCGTAAATTTTTATTTATTAAGTTACATACAATTTCAAATTCTTCTTTAATAATTGTTGGAACTTTTAAATATACTTTTCCACTAAAATCTTCTAACTCTTTTAAAGAAGACTTATTTAAAGCATCTTTATTTTTCCCAAATAGGTCTAAAGCTATAGCTTCAACTTGTCTTTCTTTAACTGCTTTAAGTTGTTCATAGGTGTTTATATTTATTAGGATATTAGGGATTTCCCTGTCCATATCCTTTATATCTAAAGCATCTTTATTTTTCCCAAATAGGTCTAAAGCTATAGCTTCAACTTGTCTTTCTTTAACTGCTTTAAGTTGTTCATAGGTGTTTATATTTATTAGGATATTAGGGATTTCCCTGTCCATATCCTTTATATCTGTAAATTCTTTTCTTCTATCATTTCTTTTAAACTTTAAAACTTCAAAGGTTTTTATTTCTTCTAATAATTCTCTTCTTAAATTATTTATTGATGATACTCTTATAAAACCATCTTCAAAATCTAAAAATTCAATATTATCTATTTTATAAGCTATATCTCCAGATTTTTTTAAATTATCTTCTACCTTTTCCTTAAGGATAGGTTTATTTACAGCAGATTCTACTATATCACCTTGTTTTTTATACTCTTTTCCATTATATAAAACAGTAAGCTCAATAGGCTCACCTATCTTAAATATAAATCTTCCTTTTAGTGATATTTTTCTTTCAAACTTGTTTTCATAAGCTACTTTAAGTTCATTTAAAAGCTCACTATCTGATGTTTTAAATAACTTATCTTTTGCTTTATATTTTCTTGGAAGAACCTTAACTATACTTCCCTTTATAGCCTTCTTTACTTCATTTCCATTTAAAAATATCTTAGTTACAGTAAATCCATCATTGCCATTTGTTACACCATCTTGAAGAGCTATATCCTCACTTAAAAGTATTTCCCCTGATTTTAATACTTCTCCTAAGAACACTCCAGCGTTTTTAGGATTTTTATAAGCCATCATATCTCGTCCTGTATTTTTATAAAGATATGCAGTGGCAAAGCCTTCTCTATTAAAAAGTCTAAGAAGTTTTTTCTTATTATTTTCTTGGGATTTATCCATTTTGTTATAGACATTATCAATAGCTTCTCTATAGCTCTCTGTTACCCCTGCAACATATTCAGGTCTTTTCATTCGTCCTTCAACTTTTAAAGAACTTGTTCCTGACGTTATTAAATCTTCTACATTTTCTATCATACAAGTATCTTTAGGACTTAATAAATAACCTTTAATCTCTTTGCCATCAGATTCTCTTATTAAAGTATATGGAAGCCTACAACTTTGGGCACATCTTCCCCTATTTCCACTTCTACCACCTATTAAACTACTCATTAAACATTGTCCTGAGTAACTAACGCAAAGAGCACCATGAACAAATATCTCAGTTTCTATATTAAGGTCTTTTGATATATGTCTTATTTCCTCTAAAGTAAGCTCTCTAGATAAAACTATTCTTAAAAAACCATTATTTCTAAAAAATAATGCCCCTTCTCCATTATGTATACTAAGCTGAGTTGATGCATGGATTTCAAAGTCTGGATATTCTTCTCTTATTCTATTTACAAGACCTGTATCTTGAATTATAAGAGCGTCTACCCCTATTCTATATAAAAATCCTACGTAATCTACTGCTTCTTGTAACTCATTTTCCTTTAAAAGTGTATTAACCGTCACATAAACAGTTACTCCATACTCATGGCAATAATCTACTGCCTTTTCCATTTCTTCATTATCAAAGTTAGAAGCATAAGCCCTTGCTGAGAACTTACTTCCCCCTAAATATATAGCATCTGCTCCCTTTGTAACAGCAGCAATTAAGCTATCCATACTACCTGCTGGAGCTAGTAATTCTATTTTTTCCATTTGTTTATTTCCTCCTATAAGCTACATTAAAATAGCTTTACCACATCTAGAAACTACTAAAATTCTAGATATTCTTGCCTTATCAAGACTTATAACAATATATTTATATTTATATTGCCAGTTTTTTATATTTTAATATTAAATTACCAAATATAATCTTAATATCTATTAACTAATAAATATTATACACAATTAAAATATAAATAGCCATATACCTATACTATATGACTATTTTTAACTATTTGTAATTACTTATATTTTAGTTTACAAGGTCTTCTCTATTTTACTTATTGCATAATTTAATGTGGCTTCTAAATTTCCATTATTTTTTCCTGCCCCTTGAGCTGATGTTTTGCTACCTCCACCTTTTCCATCAATTAGGCTTATAGAATCTTTTAAAACTTCTCCTATATTTAAATTATTTATATCTTTAGATGTAGCAAAAATCATATTTGTTCTCTCTTTACTATTAATAGCAAAAAGTACAATGACTCTTTCATTTTCTACAAGCTTATTAACTATTTTACTAGCCTTTTTAACATCCATATCGGACTCTATATTTTTAACTATTGTTACGCCATTTATTTTATGAGCATTATCTAACATCTCCTTAACCTTATAATCTCCTATTTCATCTATTAACTTTTTATTTTCATTAGTTAAATCTTTAAGGTTATCTGTTAGTTTCTTTATACTATTTATAGCATCTTGTTCTCCACTCTTTATATAGCTACATATACTTTTAGCAAAATTATCTGTTTCAAAGGCATTATGTATAGCTCTCTTTCCTGCTAAAAATTCAATTCTATACCCTTGTTTGTGCTTTTCATATCTTTTAATCTTTATCATTTGAAGTTCTATAGTTTTTAAAGGATGGACACCACAACAAGCATTTATATCTAAATCTTCTATTTCAACAATTCTTATTTCCTCATTAGTTTTTGGAAGTGCTCTTCTTAATTTTAGCTTTCTAAGCTCTGCCTTACTAGGAATAAAGGAGTTAACCTTTAAGTTTTTAAATATTATGTCATTAGCTAATTCTTCAGCCTCTCTTATATTTTCCTCACTTAAAGGCCCTTCTATATCTACAGTTGAAATTTCTCTTCCTAAATGAAAGCCAAAGGTATTTTTATTAAAAAGGGTAAAAAAGCATCCCGATAAAACATGCTGAGCTAAGTGCTGTTGCATTCCATCTAATCTATGATTCCAATCTAGTTTACAAAATACTTTGTGAAGCTTTATTGGTTTTTTATTAAGTACATGATAAACTATTCCTTCTTCTTCATAGACATAAACAACCTCTTCATTTTCTATAAATCCTGTATCTTGAAACTGACCTCCTCCACCTGGGAAAAATGCTGTTTCCTCTAAAGTTACATGGAATTTACTATCCTTTTCTTTAATATCTACTATTTCAGTTTTAAACTCCTTTATATAAGGGTTTTCATAATAAAGTTTTTTCATCTCTTCACCTCTTGTAATTTATTAAACACATACTAAAATTAATTAAAAAATTACTTAAGAGATATAAATTATTTCTTAAGTAACCTTATCTATAATTATTTATTTTTAGTATAATTTTTAAATTTATTATTTTTATTTAATTCTTTCATTATCTTATCTTCAGAAAGCAGTGCATTTTTTAGCCTTACATCTTTTATAACTTCTACTTTAGAATTTAAAAGTTTTTTTTCTAAGTCTAAAACTCTATATCTTTTACTCTGAAGATCAAATTTTAATCCCTTATTTAGTTGCTTTTGCTTTGAAAGTTCTCTTTCTAAATCATTTAATTTCTCTTCATATTGTTTTTTTTCTAATTCTGACTCTTTAGAATTATTGTTTTCTTTAATTATATTTTTTGAATGTTTATTTTTTTCTTTTAATCTCTCCATTTCTTTAGTAAGTGCTTTATATTTATTTGTAGCTTCTTGAAGATCTTGTCTTAATTTGTTATTTTCTTTTTTCTTCTTTTCATAATTATGTCTAGTTTCATCTAAAACTCTAGTATTTCTTTCTTCTTGCTTTTCTTTTATTCTATAACTTTCAACCATTTTATTTGCTATATTATATTTCTCATTTAACTTTTCTAACTCTTCTCTAAGTTCTAAGGATTTTTTCTCTAAAGCATCATATTTTTCTTTAACTTCCTTTGACTTTAATCTTTCTTCTTTTAAGACCTCTAATTCTTTAGTTACATCATCACTTTTTTCTTCTTTATTCTTATATTCTATAATCTCATTTTTAGCTCTATCATAACTATCTTTTAATTTAGAAAGTTCTAATCTTACATATTCATTTTCTTTTTCTTGACTTTCATATCTCTTTATTATCTCATTTGCTTCTTTATATTTAGCAGTTAAACCTTTAAATTCTATCTTTATTAATTTAAATTCTTCCTCTTTTTCCTTTAAAGAATTTATAAGATTTTTAGAATCTTCATATTTTTCCCTTAAATGTTCTAGTTTTAAAACTAAATCATCTTGTTTTTCTTCTTTCATTTTATATTCTTTTATTAAAATATTAGCATTTTCAATATTATCTTTTAAAACCAATACTTCTTCTTCTAAAGAATCATGCTTTTTCTCTTCATTTTCATATTTTAGTAATTCTCTTTTAGCCTTTTTAAAATCTTCTTTTAAAGATACAAGCTCTTCTGTTACCACTTTATGCTCTTTTTCTTTAATTTCGTATTCAGATATAAGTTTACTAAGTTCTTCATATTCATCTTTAGTCTTTTCTAAATCATTTTTAAGCTCAATTGATTCCTTTTCTTTTTCCTTTAATTCTTCTATTTCCTTATTTGATTTCTTATTTTCTTCTTTTAAAGAATCTATTTGGCCTAAAAGTTCTTCCATTTTCTTATCTTTTTCTTTATACTCTTTTATTTTATTATTAGCTTTGTTTATATCTTCTTTTAATTTATTTAAATCTGCAAGTAGCATTTCTTTCTTTTTATCTCTAGCTTCATAATCTGCTATAAGTTTACTGTTTCTTAATTGTTGTTCTTTTAATTCATCAAGTTCTGCTCTTACAACTTCATTTTCTTTTTCTTTTACTTCGTACTCACTTATACGACTATTAAGCTTTCTATATTCTTCTTTTAAATTAGCTAAATCTTTTTTAGTTATTTCAGCTTGTTTTTCCTTTGTTACATACTCTGCCATAAGTTTATTTGCTTTTCCGTATCTATCTTTTAATTCTACAAGCTTTTTATTGGCTTCTCTTTGCTTTGTTTGATAATCTAAGATTATTTTATTAGCTTTTCCATGCTTTTCTTTAAGCTCTATATATTCTTTTCTAATTACGCTATTTTGTTTTTCTTTTTCTTCGAAATCTAATACTTTTTCAGTAAGTTTTTCATATTTCTCCTTAAGGTCAGAAAGCTCAGTTTTTGTCTTTATGTATTGTTTTTCTTTGTTATCACACTTTACAATAATCTCTTTAGCTTTTCTATACTCTTCCTTAAGTTCTACTAAATCTTTTCTTGTTATTTCACTTTGTTTATCTTTAACTTCATACTCAGATATAAGCTGGCTTGTTTTATTATATTCCGCTTTTAAATCCTCTAACTCTTTTTTTATAAGCTCATGTTGTCTTTGTTCTTCTAAATACTCTGGTGAATTTTTATTTGTTTTATTATATTTCTCAGTTACTTCTATTAACTCATCCTTTAATTTAGCATTATCTTTTTCTATTTCTTCAAATTCAGCTAAAATTTCATTATATTCTTTATTCCCTTTAAAGCATTCATCTGCTATATTGACAGCAGCTAAAGTTACAGCTCCTACCATAGTAAGGCTTTTATTCTTAGACATTATTTCTTGAACTTTTCCCTCTACATAGCTTGCAACATGCTTTAAATATTCTTCACTCTCTTTACCTTTTAAATTATATTCAAATCCATTAATATTAACATGAACACTTGTAACCATACTATATAACTCCTCTTATAAAATGTATTATCTTTATTTTACCATAGGCATAATCCTTTGTGAACCTATGGCATAAATAAGAAAAAGGAGGAAACTTTAAGCTTCCTCCTAATATTAAATTAACTAAATAAGTCTTTATTATCTAAGTTGTGCATCTAATTTTTGTTCTAAAGATTTTAAAATCTTATCATGAACTTTATTTACATCTTTATCTGTTAAAGTTTTGTTTGGATCTCTATATATAATAGCGTAAGCTATACTCTTCTTACCTTCTGGTATTTGTTCACCTTTATATATATCAAATAACTTAACAGATTCAACTAAGTTTCCACCAGATCTTTTTATAATATCTTCTATTTCTTGAACTAGGACTTCATCATTAACTAAAAGTGCTATATCTCTTGTTACTGCTGGGAACTTTGGAAGTGGTTTATATGATTTTGTTGTTTTTGCAAACTCATATATTTTATCTAAATCAAGTTCTGCTACGTAACAGTTAACTTCTAAACCATAATTTTCTGAAACATCTGGATGTATTTCTCCTAAAACTCCTAAAGAATTTCTACCTATGACTATTTCAGCAGTTTTTCCTGGGTGATAACTTGGATTTTCGCTCATTCTCTTAAATGAAGCACTCTTTATTCCTAATGCATCAAATAAGTTTTCAACTACTCCTTTTAATGCATAGTAATCAGCATCTCCATAGATACCTATAGTTAATATATTTTTTTCAGTTGGAAGATTGTTTTCATCTTCATCTGGTAAATATATTTTTCCTATTTCAAATAGTCTAACTAAATCATTATTTCTTGAGTAGTTTCTTCCTAGAGATTCCATCATTGAAGGAAGAGTTGTTGTTCTCATTACACTATAATCTTCCCCTAAAGGATTTTTAATTTTAACTACATTTCTTAAAGTACTATCTGCACTTAAATTTATTTTATCAAAAACCTTAGGGCTTACAAAAGAGTAACTAATTGATTGATTTAATCCTGAAGCTATCATAACATTTGTAACTAAATCATCTAATAGTTGTTTTTGATTTTTAGGTTCTCTTTGTGTTACTGATTTTATTATAGTAGTTGGAACATTATTATAACCATATATTCTAACTATTTCTTCTGCAATATCTTCTTTTATATTTATATCTATTCTAAATGTTGGAACATCTATTACAAGATTGTCACCATCTATAGTTGTTTTTAAATCTAAACTATCTAAGCATTTTTTCATCTCTTCTTTAGAAAGATTAGTTCCTAAAAATCTATTTATCCATAAAGAATCAACTGTTAATGAATACTCTTCCTTTTTATTATTATAAACATCAATAGTGCCTTCCATTATTTCACCACAATCTAGCTCTTCTATTAATGCACAAGCTCTATCTATTGCTACTTTTGCAAGATTTGGGTCTATATCTTTTTCAAATCTTGATGAACTCTCAGTTCTTAATCCTAATTTTTTAGAATTTACTCTTATATTAGTTCCATCAAAGTTTGCAGCTTCAAATATAATTTCTGTTGTATCATCCTTTATACCTGAATCTAAACCACCCATAATACCAGCTAAAGCAACTATTTTTTCTCCATCTTTAATACATAAAACATCTTTATCTAAGTTTCTTTCAACCTCATCTAAAGTTACAAACTTTTCTCCATCCTTTGCTCTTTCAATAACTATTGTTCCTGAAGATATTTGTCTTTTATCAAAGGCATGCATTGGAGCTCCAAGTTCTAACATAACATAATTTGTTATATCTACTATGTTGTTTATTGGTCTTACACCAGCGTCAAACAATTTTTCTTGCATCCATTTAGGTGATGGAGCTACTTTAATATTTTTAACTCCTCTTGCCATATATCTTTTGCATAAATCATCCTTAACCTCTACCTTTAATATATTATTTATGTTTTCAGATGCTTTTGTAGTATAGCTTAAGTTTGGCATTTTATAAGTCTTTCCTAAAGTTGCAGCAGTTTCCCTTGCCATACCAACTATACTTAAGCAATCTGGTCTATTTGAAGTTATTTCAAAGTCTAGTATAGCTTTATTAAGTCCTAAAGCTTCCTTTATACATATACCAATTTTAGTGTCCTCTGGTAATATCATAAGGCCATGTACTGGCTCATCCCCTGCAATTCCTAGTTCCTCTTCTGAGCAGAACATCCCATTTGACATTACTCCTCTTAATTTACCCTTTTTAATTTCTGTTCCGTCTGCTAAAGTTGATTTGTGAAGAGCAACAGGAACTATATCTCCAACCTTCATATTAGTTGCAGCTGTTACTATTTGTAAAAGCTCCTCTTTACCTATATCAACTTGACAAACACTTAATCTTTCAGCATCTGGGTGCTTTTCTATTTCTATAAACTTACAAGTTACAACATTTTGTATTGTATCTCCTGCAATTTCAACTCCTTCAACCTTTGAACCTGAAAGAGTTAATCTATCTCCTAAGTCTTTCGCATCTATATCTACTTCAACATAATCTTTAAGCCAATTAAATGGTACTTTCATTAAAATATCCTCCTACATTTTAAAATTGATTTAAGAATCTCATATCACTTTCATATAATAATCTGATGTCATCTATACCATATTTAAGCATAACCATTCTATCAACACCAAATCCAAAAGCAAATCCGCTATAAACTTCTGGGTCAATTCCACAATTTCTTAAAACATCAGGATGAACCATACCACAACCTAATATTTCTATCCATCCTTCTCCTTTACAAACTCTACAACCTTTTCCGTTACAAACAAAACAAGTTGCATCCATTTCAGCAGATGGTTCTGTAAATGGGAAGTGATGTGGTCTAAATTTAGTTTTAACCTTATCTCCAAACATCTTTTTAGCAAATAACTCTAAAGTTCCTTTAAGGTCTGCAAAAGTTATTCCTTTATCTATAACTAACCCTTCCATTTGATAAAATATTGGTGAGTGAGTTGCATCAACTGCATCTGATCTAAACACTTTACCAGGTGATATCATTTTTATTGGTGGTTCTTGTTTTTCCATAACTCTAGCTTGAACTGGAGATGTTTGAGTTCTTAAAACTATATTATCATTTATATAAAAAGTATCTTGTTCACTTCTAGCTGGATGATTTTTTGGAATGTTTAAAGCTTCAAAGTTATAATAATCTTTTTCAACTTCTGGCCCCTCTTCTATAGTGAATCCCATAGATACAAATATTTCTTTCATGCTATCTAATGTTAGCTCTAATGGATGTCTTTTCCCTATAAGGTTTTTAGTTCCTGGAATTGAGATATCTATTACTTCATTTGCAAGCTTTTCATTTTTTTCTTTAACTTTAATTTCATTTAAAACTTCTTCAAGTTTAGCTTCTAAAGTTCCTTTAACTTCATTAACAAGCTTACCCATAATAGGTCTTTCTTCCTTTGAAAGTCCCCCCATGCTTCTTAAGATAGTTGTTAATTCACCTTTTTTCCCTAAATATTTAACTCTTATATTTTCTATAGCTAAACTATCTTTAGCTAATCTTAACTCTTCTAATGCAACATTTTCTATATTTTTTAATTGCTCTTGCATAAAAATTAAGCTCCTTTCATGTTTTTATATAAAAATTATTATAAATTTTTTATATGTAATATTATTGACCCATTTTACGAAGTCTTATAGTATTTGCTATATATGCAGCAACAAGCCCTCCAACAAATACAGCTACAACTATATTTTCATAAATTTCTGTCATGTGTTTCCCACCTACCTTTATCCTTAGTTTTGAATTTCTATAGTAAACTCTTATTTAAGATATAATTTATATTTTAAAATTATTATATACCTTAAAATATCTAAATTTAAGAAATCCTTTTAAAAAAGTACATAAAAAAACCCATCCTCAAAAAGGGACGGGGTATTTTCCGTGGTACCACCCTAATTAACAAAAGATTTTTATTTTAGAACTTACACTTTAAAGCTCTATTATCTCTTTTGATCACTTAATTTAAATAACGGCTTTAATCCGCTAGCTACTACTTTTATTAAATCTTTTTAAAATCTAATTTTTCACAGCTAGAGCTCCAAAGTGAACTTCACTATAATTTCTTTGAGAAAACTTCCAGTCTAGATTTTCTCTCCCTAAAAAGATTTTTATAGCTACTCTCTTTATCAACGCTTATATTATATTATTTAAGTTTTATTCATTTTAATATTATACTAATACAAATATAATATTACAAGTGTTTCTAATATATTTAATAGTTTTAATTTAATAAATTCTATAGATTTATTATCTTTATAAAAGATAATAAAAACTTCTTACAAAATAAAACTAATTTTAATAAGTTAGTAGTAATTTAGAATAGAACTAAATAAGCACTATTTTATAGTATCCTGTCTTAACTTTTCATACATCATAACAGATGTTGCAATAGCCACATTTAATGATTCGCTATTTCCTGGCATTGGTATTTTAACCTTTATATCAGAAATTTCATAAACCTCATCACTTACACCATTTCCTTCATTTCCTACAGCTATTATAATATTTCCTTTTAAATCTTCTTCAAAGAAATTATTTTCTCCTTGAAGGGAGCTTACTAAGAGCCTATATCCCTGACGCCTTAAATCTTTAACCATATCTAAATGATAATCTTCAATTATTGGTACATAAAATATAGAACCCATAGATGACCTTAAAACTTTATCATTATAAACATCTACTGTTCCCTTAGTTATTATAACTCCTCTAGCTCCTACTGCATGAGCTGTTCTTATAATTGTTCCCATATTTCCTGGGTCTTGAACCTTATCTACAAGTATTACAGTATTTCCTGTTTTTAAAATACTATTTTCTATTTTTACTACGGCAATTATTCCTTGAGGATTTTCAGTATCACAAAGTTCATCTAATAAAATTCTTGACATTATTATAATTTTTAATCCTTCTATCTTCAATAAATCTACAAAAGCTTTTTCTTTTTCATAAAACTCTTCTGTAATTATTATATAATCTAAAGAAGAGTTGCTTTTTATAGCTTCTTTTACAAACCTAAATCCTTCTATTATGTACTGTTTTTTTTCTTCTCTATATTTTTTTTTATCTTTTAACTTTTTTAAATCTTTAAATAAAGAATTACTTTTACTTTCTATATTTGTCAACTATATCCTCTCCTTTTTTTACTTTACATAAAAAAGAATTATATCATAATAATCATAAATAAAAAATTTATTTAATCATACTTAATATAATCCTTACATGATTTTTATTATTATAAATTTATTTTGATGATATTTTAAACTCTAATCTATTTAAATCCTCTGATAAACCTATAGCAACTATAACATCTCCACTTTCTATTTTATCATCTGCATAAGGAGATATATTTACTTCATTATTTCTCTTAATTGCTATAACATTTATTCCATATTTACTTCTTAAATTAAGTTCTTTCATTGTTCTATTATGCCAATCACTAGGACTATCTATTTCTATTATACTGTAATCTGGAGATAATTCTATATAATCTAAAATATTAGATGAAACTAGATTATGAGCCACCCTAACTCCCATATCTTTTTCAGGAAGTATAACTCTATCTGCTCCTATTTTATAAAGAACCTTTGCATGTATATCACTATTTCCTTTAGCTATTATATACTTAACTCCAAGCTCTTTTACAAGAAGTGTTGCCATTATACTTGATTGTATATTATCCCCTATTGTAACTACAGCCACTTCAAAATTTCTTATACCTAAAGTTCTAAGAGCACTTTCATCTGTTGCATCCATTTGTATAGCGTGAGTTACACTATCTGCAATCTCTTGCACTAAATCCTCATTTTTATCTATGGCAAGAACATCATTACCCATAGCATATAAAGTTTTAGCAATTGATGAACCAAATCTTCCAAGTCCTATTATAACAAATTGTTTTTTAGCCAAAAAAATCAACTCCTAACCTATTAATATCTTATCTTCTGGGTATCTATAATCTCTTTTCTTTTTCTTTCTTGTTAAAGCTAGTACAACAGTCATTGGGCCAACTCTTCCTAGGTACATAGTTATCATTATAACTATTTTACCTATAGCTGTTAAATGTGGTGTTACACCTAAAGTTAAACCAACTGTGCCAAATGCCGATATAGATTCAAAAAGTAAGGACTCTAAAGGTGCTGTTTGAGTTATAGTTAATATTAGAGTAACTCCTAAAACTATTCCACTTCCAAGCATAAAGACAAGAAATGCTTTTTGTACAGTGTCCCTTGCAATCCTCTTTCCAAATACTTCGGTATCTTCTCTTCCTTTTATTATAGAAATAAGAGTAAGAACTATTATAGCTAAAGTTGTTGTTTTAATCCCACCTGCTGTGGACCCTGGAGAACCACCTATAAACATTAAAATCATAGTTAAAAATTTACTAGCCCCTGTCATATCATTTAAAGGTATTGAATTAAGCCCTGCTGTTCTAGTTGTCACTGAAGCAAAAAATGAATTTGTTATCTGATTTATTATGGACATATTGCCTATAGTTTTAGCATTCTTATGTTCAAATAAAAACATAAGAATGGTTCCGCCTATTAGCAAAATTCCTGTAGTTACTAAAACCACTTTTGTATTAACAGATAACTTTTTATAATTTTTAAAATTATAAAGCTCTGACCAAACAGAAAAACCTAACCCTCCTATTATTATAAGAGCTGATGTGTTTAATAAAATAGTTACATTAGTAGCATAACTTGTTATACTTGAAAAGTTCCCCATAAGGTCAAAGCCTGCATTACAAAAAGCTGATATAGATGCAAATAAACTATAATATCCTCCTTTTAATACTCCAAATTGAGGTATAAATTGAGTTGCATAAAGAGCAGCCCCTATAATTTCTATGGAGAATGTAAAAATTAGTATATATCTCATAAGCCTAACTAAACCTTGTATCCCAAAGGTATTCATAGCCTCTTGCATAACTAATCTTTCCCTAAGAGTTATTTTCTTTTTTAGTATCAAAGCAAATAAAGTAGTGAAAGACATAAATCCTAAACCACCTATTTGTATTAAAATTATTATAACTGTTTTGCCAAAATAATTCCAGTGAGTAGCAGTATCTAAAGTTACAAGACCAGTTACACAAACAGCAGAAGTTGATGTAAAGAAACTGTCTAAAATATCTGTACCTTGTCCACTAGCTGATGATATTGGTAAACTTAATATTATTCCACCGATTATTATTAGTGATAAAAAACCTATAGCTAGTATTTGTACTGCACTTAATTTTATCTTTTTAGTTATATTAATATACATAAAATCCTCCATGATGTATAATAACCTAATTATATCATAATAAACATATTTTTATATTATTTTAACATTTTATTAATAAATAATATAATTTAAGATAATTATATTTTAAATGAATCAATGTAATTTTTATGCAGTAAAATACAAAAAAATAATGCGGAAATTTCCGCATTATTTTAAACTAAGCATTTAAGTTTTTCTTAGCTAATTCAACTAAATCTGAAAATGCTTTAGCATCGTTTATAGCTATTTCAGAAAGCATTTTTCTGTTTATATCAACACCTGCTAATTTTATTCCATTCATAAATTTTGAATATGAAAGACCATTGATTCTTGTAGCTGCATTTATTCTAGCTATCCATAATCTTCTGTAATCTCTCTTCTTTAATCTTCTTCCTACGTAAGCATTTCTTAACGCTCTTATTACTGATTCGTTAGCAGTTCTAAATAACTTACTTTTTCCACCGTAATAACCTTTTGCAAGTTTTAATACTTTTTTATGATTTTTACGAGAATTTACCGCTCTTTTAACTCTTGCCATTTTCTAGACCTCCTGTTTTAATTATTCCTATTATAGGTATGGTAAT
The DNA here is from genome assembly GCA_030526875.1 of Clostridium perfringens. Classification (GTDB taxonomy): domain Bacteria; phylum Bacillota; class Clostridia; order Clostridiales; family Clostridiaceae; genus Sarcina; species Sarcina perfringens_A. Next base: position 50,094 of record JAUNBX010000011.1, read on the forward strand.
AATTTCTTCATTGTTTTTTCTTGAGTTACTGAAACATATCCAGTTTTTCTTAAGTTTCTTTTTCTCTTTTGGCTCTTCTTAGTTAGTATGTGACTCTTGAAAGCTTTAGCTCTCTTTAATTTTCCTGAACCTGTTTTCTTAAATCTTTTTGCTGCACCTCTATGAGTTTTCATTTTTGGCATAACGATTGTCCTCCTCTCAAATTTTAAGATTTTTAGCATTAAATTTTCTTAAATAATCTTCTATAAATAAAATAAAAGGACGGCATAAGCCGTCCTCTATTATTACAACACTTAAACGTAATAAACAATTCAAAAACCTGACTAACCGAAGTTGAAAGGTGAGAAACGGCCGTTTCTTCTTAACGAATTAGATTTTATCACAAGTCTATATAATGTGTCAATTGATTATTTATTTTTTTATTTACAAACTTCAACTCGTTCTCCAAAAACACTCTTTATAGTGTTTAAAAACTCCTTATTGTTACATTTTACTTCATTAAAAATCCTAATTTTTTTAGGTGCATTAGTTATTAACCCACTTATTATAATGTCCTCTACATTTACTACACTGTCTTCTGTATTATCTTTTACCTCTCTTAAAAAATCCTTAAAGACATCCTCTCCTGAACCGTTTTTTATTTCATATAATCCATTGTTTAAAACTTTCAAATCTATTTCTTCTATTTTACATTCTTGTATTTCTACAAAATATTTTAAAAGTTTAACAAATTCATTGTACTCCTTTTCAACCATGTATCTTTCTACCACTTTATCTACAATTTCTTCTATAGTATTTATCATGGCTTTCATTCTGAATCTTATAAAACCATTTATATTTATATATCCTGTCTCTACTAAAAAACTTTTTATATTTTCAATTATTAAGTTTATTCTATTTAAACAATATACAGAAGTCTCATCCTTTATAATATTCCTTCCAAATATAACTTTACTTATTTCATTATCAACATCAATGATTTCTTCATGATTTAAGAAAAAATAATTTTCCGTTAAGTATTCAAGCATCTCCCTATCCCTAAAAGACTCCATAATTATTTTATATATAAGATTACTTATATATAAATAGATATTATTTTGAAGTTTTTCAGTATAATCTTTATCATCGCAAAAAATCTTAACGAAGTGAGTGTCTTTTTCGATACTTTCCGATATACCAACTATTACCCCTTTGTTCTTTAAAAGTTCTCTAACCTCTTGTATATTATTTACAAAAGTTTCTTCACCTTCATAAGCTAACTTCATTAAAAGCATCTTCTCACTCCTTTCTACTTTTAGTATGTATTAAAACTTTACTAATATTCAAAAATAATATATTAATAATCGACAAAATGCCTAATTGTTTAGTAAAATATTTATGTCAATCTACTCAAATTTTAAGGAGATTATAAATGAATAAATGTTTTATAGATTATAGAGTTTCTCTAGAAGAATTAGAGAATTTATCAAAAGAAAATATAGAAATTATAAAAGTGCCTCCATCAAAAAATGTCTATGAAGCTATAAACGGGCATCCTGACATACAACTTAATATAATATCTAATGATAAAATAATAGTTCATGAAGAACTTTTTCATATATTGAAAAATAATTCTTCTTTAAATACTTCTAATTTAAATATAATAAAAGCAAAAAACTCTTTAAAAAACACTTATCCTTACGATATATCATTAAATGCAGTAAATCTTAAAGACTTCTTTATTCACAATCTAAAGTTTACTGATAAAAATTTACTAGAACTTATGAAAAGCAAGACTTTAATAAATGTAAAACAAGGATATACTAAATGTTCTTGTGCTGTAATAAATGATAAAGCTATTATAACTTCTGATATTGGTATTTATAATGAGCTTAAAAAATATCCAATTGATGTTTTAGGAATATCAGCAAAAGACATTTTATTACCCCTTTTAAACTATGGATTTATCGGTGGTACTTGTGGACTTATATCTAAAAACACCATTGCTTTTTTTGGCAATTTAAATCTTCACCCTTATGGAAAAGATATAGAAAAATTTTTAATAAAACATGATGTTAAACCAATATCTTTATCTAACAAACCTCTTATAGATAGAGGCAGCATACTAACTTTAATTCACCAATAACTACATTATTATTTTACTCAATTTAGGAATAAGTGTTACTTTTCTTGCATATAAATATATATTCTTTTTTTCCATGAAACTACATTTTTTGGATTAGGAATTACAATATGTCTAATATTTATAGATATTTAAACAAATTATTGATTTTAAAATCAGGTTTTATTTTAAATGAACATTGATTTTTAACAAAGTTAGCAAATAAAAATAAAGGATTCTATCTTTATGTAAAACAATTATAAATCTTAATATAACTAATTAAAATTTATAATTGTTTTTATATAGATGGACTCCTTTATAATTTCTTATATTAAATTTTAAGCTTATATACCATCCATAAATGTAGCTACCATAGCAACCTTTATAGATACAACATTATTTTTAACAAACTCCTTAAAATCTTTCATAGGAATTTTTAATATCTCAATTTCCTCATCTTCTTCTGAATTATCTGAAGTTGGAATTCCCTCTACAATCATTTTTACAATGGCTACTGTTTCATCTGACATTCCAACAGATGTATAACTTGGTTTTATTAGATATTCAAAAGATAGACAATTTAATCCTGTTTCCTCAAAAAGCTCTCTTTTACTTGCCTCTTCAACTGTTTCCCCTTTGTCTACAAGGCCTGCTGGGAATTCGTATATAAAACCATCTATAGCTGGTCTATATTGTTTAATTATTACAAATTCCTTTTCCTTAGTTATAGGAATTATCATAACTCCATCTGCTTTATCATGGTCTTTTGTTATACAAGTTAAATTATCTTTATCACGTCTACTTGCTACGAAATAATCTTTTTCCTTACCAGCTTTATTTTCTAACTCTAGCTTATACATATTTAAATATTTAAAGTCTGTAATCTTATTTATTTTCTTTAATTTCATAATAATATCCACTTACAAAATATCCTTTTAAAACTATCTTAATACTTTTTGTAAATGTATCCTCTCTTTCTCATATATATTTTTTATTTATTCTTAATTTAATACTAAATCTAGTAAAAATCAACTTATATTATTTTTCAGTTACACATGTATTTTTTCTTTTTCATAATTCTTAAAGACATAACTAATACATTTATTTATGCATAAAGCATAAAGAGTTTAATTCTATAATTAATTTTAAATAAAGTTTATTTTTTCATATAAAAAAACCTGTAAGAAATCTTACAGGTTTTATTTTGGAGGCGCCACCCAGATTTGAACTGGGGATAAAGGTTTTGCAGACCTCTGCCTTACCACTTGGCTATAGCGCCATAAATGGAGCGGAAGACGGGACTCGAACCCGCAACTTTCACCTTGGCAAGGTGACACTCTACCATTGAGTCACTTCCGCAAAATGGTGGCTCGAACTGGAATCGAACCAGTGACACGAGGATTTTCAGTCCTCTGCTCTACCGACTGAGCTATCGAGCCTAAATGCCTTCGTCTCTTGAAGACATTTATTATTATATAAAGTTAAAATTTATTTGTCAATATATTTTTTTAATTTTATAAAAATGATAATCTTAAATAACAGTTGATTTTAGATTATAACAAATACATTCTTTATCTTTCTAATAATCAACTATTACTTTTTAGAAAATTTTATAAATAATTAATTCTTTTTACTTTGAGTTGCTATTTCTAAAAGTTCTCCAATATTTTCATGAGTAAACTTATAAGCTTTATTACAGAATTGGCATTTTAGTTCTTCGGTTTTACCATCATCATATAACTCTTTTAAATCTTTGTACCCTATACTAATTAGTGCTCTTTCAACTTTGTTTCTAGAACAATCACATTTATATTTTGGAACTTGTGTATCATCGTTTATTTTTAAATCCATTCCATCAAATATATCTTCTAGGATTTGCACCATAGTTTTTCCCTTTGCAAGTTCTCCTGTTACAGATGTAAACTCTTCTAATCTGTAAGTTATAAGATCTCCTAAAAGTTCATCTGCTCCTGGCATTAATTGTATTATAAATCCACCTGAAACTTTTATACTATAATCTCTATCAACTAACACCCCTAATGCTACTGCTGATGGGACTTGTTCTGATACTGTAAAATAATATGATAAGTCTTCTGCTATTTCTCCACTAAATATAGGTGCTTGTCCTACGTATGGTTCTTTAAGACCTAAATCCTTTATAACAACTAGGGTACCATCTTTCCCTATAGCTTTTCCTACATTTAATTTTCCATTCTCAGGATTTAAGGGTAGGTCAACTACTGGATTTCCTATATAACCTTTAACAGAACAGTCTGAATATGCTGTAACTATTACACCCTTAGCTTCTCCTCCACCATTTATTTTAAGTGTTA
>JAUNBX010000012.1:0-3992 GCA_030526875.1 Clostridium perfringens
TCCCACTTAATTTTACTTCATCTGGAATAATATTTTCAGCAGTTCCTCCATTTATAGTAGCTACTGTAACTACAGCAGGATTTACAGGCTTTATTTCTCTACTAACTATACTTTGGAGAGCTAAAACAACATGGGATGCAATAACTACTGGATCTATTGCCATGTGAGGATATGCACCGTGCCCCCCTCTTCCCTTTATTGTTATAAAAAATGGATTAGATGCAGCATTTACAACCCCTTTTCTAACCATTATTTGTCCCTTATCTAAAGTTTCTTCTACATGAAGCCCTACTATTTTATCAACAACTGGATTTTCTAATACGCCTTCTTTAATCATAAGTGGTGCTCCACCTGTTGTTTCTTCTGCAGGTTCAAAAAACAATTTTACACAACCACTAAATGTATCCTTATGCTTGTTTAAAACCTTAGCAACACCTAAAAGCATTGTAGTATGTGCATCATGTCCACACCCATGCATTTTCCCCTTTTCTTTAGATGAATAAGGACATGTTTTTTTATCAACCATAGGAAGACCATCTATATCAGCTCTTAATGCTATACATCTTTCTTCGCCTTCCTCTTTTGTTCCTTTTATAATACCACAAACCCCTGTTTTAGCAACTTCTAAGTAGGGTATTCCTTCATTCTTTAAAAAATCTTTTATTATTTTTGATGTTCTATACTCCTCAAATCCAAGTTCTGGATGTTCATGAAAATCCCTTCTCATTCTTATAAGTTCTTCATTTATTAATAATGCTTCTTCTTTAAAATTAATATTCATAGTTATCCTCCTAATAAATTTATTAATATTATTATATAAAATTTTCTATTAATTATAAAACTAATTATAAATTATTTTAATAAAAGTATCTTATAAATTTATAAAATTCAATTTACATAAAAATATCTAAATAAAAAAATGCTATCAAAAATAGATGGCATTTCTTACTATAAATTTATTTTTAATTATATTTTGCACTTATTCTTCTCTATTTTACCAAACCCTATTACTATACAAGCAACTATAAGAGATGCTATAGCTATAGGAAAAATTAAATGCCCTTGGCTTATATCTAATAAATATCCACCTAAAATACTACTTATTATTTGAGGAATACATAAAAATATATTATTTATTCCCATATATTCACCTATCTTTTCTTTTGGTGCAACCTCAGGAATTAAAGCATAAAATACTACTTGCATTATGACAAATCCAATTCCAAATGTTACAGCAAACACCCAAAGCATAGAAATACTTGATACATTCCAACCTATTATAAAAGCTACTATGTAAACAATACATGCTATAAGAAATATATACTGTTTATTCCACTTGTCACACCATAGACCTATAAATAATGATAAAAATAGTCCTATTAAGGTAAATGATGTTAACGCTAAGCTAATCTCACTACTTGTAAAATTATTATATTTTTCATAGTAAGGAATCCAAAATGGAGTCATAAGACCATAGGCTATATAAAAAAAGAATGCTGTCATAAAAACTTTCATTGCTCTTTTATTTTTTAAAAAGTCAAAACTTAATTTAGATTTTTGTTTAACGTGTGCACTTTCTTCCTTAACAAAAAAACATACGATAAACACTGGTATCATAATACAACATAAAATCAAAATAAAAGGCAATTCTTTATTTATATAAAATAAATAAACTCCTATAAAAAATAAAATCGTACCTCCTAAAGAATAAAACAACTTTCCAAGACCATTAACAGTTCCTATTTGATTTGGTTTAACAGCCTCTGGCATCCATGAATAATATGATCCTTGTAAAAAATTTAATGATGAATAAATACCAAATGTTAATAAAAATAACACGATATAATTAGGAGAAAATCCAAATAAAAATAAAAATATTGAACCTAGACATCCTCCTAATAATACCCATGGTTTTCTTTTTCCTATTTTAAAATTAGTTCTATCACTTATTACACCAGATAAATAAGGAAATATCATTCCAGCAACAGGTCCTATTGCTGTTATTAGACCTAACTTAAAATCTGATGGTGTAATTGTTTTAACTAACAGAGTTAAAACTGTACTTTTCATATTCCAAGACAATCCTAATCCTAAACTAGGAAGTGCAATTAAAATAGGTGTTAAAAGCCCTTTTTTTCTAACACTTTCCATATTCTTTCTCCTTTGTTTGCTTAATTAAAATTCTACTTTAAGTATTATATACCTATTTATAATTTTTTTCTATATTAAATTTAAAATGAAAAAGAGATTATTTATAAAATTTTATAATAACCTCTTTTATATGTTTTCTATTCTTCTTCTTTATCTCTTTTTTTAAATAATCCCATAAATTTTCTTTCGTTTATTTTCTTTATATGCTTTTCAAGCATCATATTTTCTTCTTCTATTTCAGCTATACTTTCATTACTTTCTTGAAGTTCTTCTTCTAATTCCTCTATTTTTTCATTTTTCATCTCTATTTCATCTAACTGGTATCTAATTTTAGTTTTTAGTTTAATGACTTCTTTTTCAATTTCTAATATTTTATTATCTTTTATGTTCACTTCACTTTTTATGTCAATTATCTCTTTTTCCAATTCCCTTTTTTCATCTCTTAATTTATTATATTTTTCTAAATCCTTTTGTTTTAAATCAACCTTTTCTCTCTCTAGGTTAAATACATCATTTTCTAAAAGAGTACCAGCATTAGTTACTTCTATAATTTCTTTATTTAATCTATCAACTTTCTCTTTAAATTCTTTAGCTTCATCAGTTGTTTTATTACAATAAAATTCCATTCTCTTTTTATCTTGTTTCATAAATAAAACTTCCCTTTGAAGTTCTGAATATTCCCTCTCCTTACTTAATAGTTCCTTCTTAACCTCCATAGCCTCATTAGCTACTAACGTTAACTTTTCTCCTAATCTTTCATATAATACTTTTAAAGCTTCATAGTCTGACTTTAACTCTATATAATCTTCCTTAATTTCTCTTAATGAAGTATCATATTTTCCGCTTTGAACCTCAGCTATTATATCCTCGTTTAAAGTTAAAAGTTTGCTAACATCTCCACTATTAGCACCTCTTTCTAATAATTCCTTTACTAATTCTAATGTCTTTATATCTACAGACTTTTCTCCCATTTTTTACAGTCCCTCCATTTTTTCTTTCTTTTATATTGTAAGCATGCATATATTATACTATATTTCATTAAAATTCTCATTTAGATTATATATTTTTTAATCATTTGTAATTCTTAACTATAATTCTGTATTGAATATTTTTAACGTAGTGTTACCCTCAAAAAATTTAACTCTATATTTTAAAACTTCTTCAACACTTCTCTATTCATAATCTTTACTTATAATCCTTTTACCTTTTTAAACTTCATCCCCTCAACATTATGAAGCCACACTATTATCTTAATATTGATATAACTAGCTTCTCCCTATCACAAACTTAGTCTATTTTATTAATTTTATAAAATCATACAGTATATATATAATTTTTAATTTAAGGATTAATATTAACTTTATAACAAAAATAGGGTATATAATCTATATTTCTATAAACTATTTACCCTAAATTGATTACTTTACAACTCCTGTACCTAATACATGAAAAAGCATTTTAATAGAAACTTATATTAAATTTCTATTAAACATTTTATTATCTAATTAGTTTGAATTTTTGATTATCTCCATTATGTCTTAGGTGTACTTGAATATTACTAGCATTTCTAATGTCAGACTTATATAAATCTAAAACCATATCTTGATTATGATAGCTTTTGAATATATAATATCCATTACCAACATCCTCTAATACCCAAAGTTGGGAATTAGTATAACCTTGACCTGCAGCTATGACATTAGAAGAAAAGTTGCTAACATTCCACATTAAACCACTATCACTATAAGAACTTATTATTGCATAAGCATTTTTACTAGAGTCATATTTAAATCTCCACCTTTGCTGACTAACATTAGCATCATCCCAAATAGTTATATTAT
>JAUNBX010000012.1:4092-45727 GCA_030526875.1 Clostridium perfringens
TTCACTTTATAAGCTTTTCGAAGATCATCATATTGGAATTGTAATTTTTGATTATCTAAACTTTTATACTGACCAGTTCTAACATCATATTTTTCAGTTTCTATAACTTTATTGGCATTCTCAGCAGTTTCTATTATATATTCCCCATCTGGTATTGTAACTTGTGGTACATATTCTGCATATAGTCCATCTCTTCTAACTCTAAATCTATATAGTTCACGCCTTGCTGAAAAACGCAAATCATTATTAAAATCTGGTTCCCTAAGAGTAGAATTGATATCACCACCAAATTTAGCAACTGTAAGCCCTTCGTTTTCATAATATGCCTGTGGGAGTACTTGAATAGTATCTGCATCATATGTAAATGTCAGTGTTTCTAAATATTGTGCAATAGATACTATACTTGTCCCTCTAACAAATTCGCTAGTTTCCTCGTGACCATAGATATTTGTAATCTTAAACTTTGTTTTATGATATAGTGCAAGGTTAGACTTAATTTCACTTGGATCTATAAACTTACCATTTGAATAACATTTAAGCTTTGCTGTTTCATCTCCTTGAGGAACAAATTTAAACTCTATCCATTCCTGCTTAATATCATATGGGTGGGCATATGCAAGAAGTTTTATAGAGTTATTTCCTATACCATCTCTTGTTTCTGCCTTAACAATTTTATTAGGTATTAATAATGTGCCACAAAATAATACATATAGTAGAATAAATTTCAGTATTTTTCTCAAAATATTTCCCCCTTATTTCTTAATAACATAATTATATGTATAATCTTTCTTTATATCAACATTTATTTACATTTTTTGATTTTATTTCAACTATGTTGAAGTTTAATTTTGCACTTTACTACATTTTATAAATAGTAGCTATGAAAAGTTTATTTTTTATATAAAAAAAGATAAGTAATGTTTTTTCATTACTTATCTTACAAATTTTTATTTTTAATACTATACTTAATAAGCTTATTTATCTATCTAGATACAAAAAATGGATTTTCAACCTCAAATTTTCTATATAATTTCTTTTCATACAGTATGTTAAAAATGCTTTAACCTTCATTATATAAAATTTAACTATGATTTTTACTCTAGTACCTCTAATAGATTACTTTCTACAACAACCTTTATATTAAACATTCTAAGAGTATTATCGCCAAAGAAAACTTTAACTATATCTTTAGTTACATCTTCCACACTTCCTTCTCCATAGGCTTTACTTAAAACTCTCTGCCCTTTTTTAAAAGGATTTTTTATATTATTTTCTTTTCCTTTCTCTTCTAAAATAAGTAAATCATCCATAAATTTTGTGATTTTCATAAAAGACTTATTAATCTTTTTGGGACTATAAATATATAAATTATCAATTGCTCTAGTTATTCCTACATAAAAAATTCTTCTCTCCTCTTCTAAATCATTTGAACTTTTATGAGGCATATACTCATCTACAGCATTTATAATAAATACATTTTTAAATTCCATTCCCTTAACTCCATGAATTGTACTTAGCTTCACACAATCTTTATTATTAGTTGTATCCTTTAAAGTTTTTTCTACCTCATTAACATGATTTAAAAACTCTATTATAGTTTTAAATTCTAAAGAAGCCTCTTTAAATTCATTAATTATATTTAAAACTTCTTCTGCATCTTGTTTATATCTATCACAGTAAGCTTTTATATATTCATTATACTCTAAGTCATTTAATATAGTTATAACTGCCTTTTCTGGTGACTTTTTATTTAATCCTTTTATCATCTGTTTTGTCTTTTCAATATTCTTTAACTGAAATGGATGAATATCACTCTTTTCAATTAACAAATCAAAAACATCTCTATTCTCTCTACTATTTAAAACATTTTGTACATTACTTTTAGATATATATCTAAAAGGTTTATTTATTATATTAGAAAAAGATTCCTTATCACAAATATTTATTGATAGCCTTAAATAACTTAATAAATCCTTACACACCAAATGGTTATAGAAATTATACTCTGAATCTAACATAGCAAAAGGGATTTTTGATTTTATAAGGCTATCTATAATACTTCTAGATTCTAAATTTGTTCTATAAAGCACCGCATTATCCTTATAAAAATTATTCTCTTTATTTTTTATAATAGTATTTACTATATTTTTTCCCTGGGCTTTTTCATCTTCTACTCTATAAAATTTAGTAATTCCTAAATGTTTTTTATAATTTACAACTTCTTTTTCATTTCTCTCTTTATTTTTGCTTATTACACCTCTAGATAAATCTACTACACTTTTAGCACTTCTATAGTTATATTTTAAATATATCTTTTTTCCACCTTTAAATTCTTCATTAAATCTTATCATATAAATAGGTGATGACCCACGAAAAGAATAAATACATTGATCCTCATCGCCAACACAAAATATATTACTATCTATAAGTTTTAAAAAATTTATTTGGGTCATATCACAGTCTTGAAACTCATCTACTAAAATATATTTAAATTGTCTTTTATAATAATCTAATATATTTTTCTCTTTACTTAACATGTCGTAGGCAATTTTTTGAAGATCATTAAAATCTAAAAGATTATTTTTTCTTTTAAACTCTTCATAAATATTAAAACATCTACTGAAAATATCTTCTGAAACATTTTTAAATTCTAATGATGCCCCCGTTTTCTTTAAAGATATCATGTTTAATACTTCTTTTATCTTATTGTCATTTACATCCTCACTAAAATTTTCTAGTTCTTTCTTTATTATAAAAAAAGCTACATTACTATTTATAATAGAAATATTTTTATATGCTCTAATTAAAATTCTATAAAATAAACCATGAAATGTTCCAAAAAAAGGTATGTTTTCACTTGAATAATTCTTTTTGTATCTCTCCTCCATATTTTTTGCTGCAGCTTTAGTAAAAGTTATTACTAAAATATTTTTAAAACTAACACCTTCTTTTTCTATAAGGTAATTAACTTTTCCTAGTATAACAGTTGTTTTTCCAGAGCCTGGTGGAGCTACAACTAATGTACTTTTTCCATTTGCCTTAACAGCTGCTGATTGAAACTTGTCTAAATTCATTTCTACTCCTTTATAAAACTTGCAAATTAAACTTAATATATAAATTATAGACCTATTTTATTTAATTTATCTATAATTTTTACAAATTTATTCATTTTTCAAAGAATAAATATTAAATATATTGTAATAAATTAATGTTATGGTTAAAATATTTATTATAACATTAGATTAAGGAGATTCTTTATTTATGAAAAATTTTGATGTGAAAAGCACTAGGAACCTTACTATGCTAGTTGATTTTTATGAATTAACTATGGGTAATGGTTACTTTAAAAATGGCTTAGAAAATAAAATAGCTTATTTTGATATGTATTTTAGAAGAGTTCCAGACGGTGGTGGCTATTGTGTTATGGCAGGACTTGAACAACTAATAGAATATTTATCAAATTTAAAATTTGATGAGGAAGATATAGAATATTTAAAATCCAGAAATTTGTTTTCTGATAAATTTATAAACTTTTTAAAAGATTTTAAATTTACTTGTGATGTTTTTGCAGTTCCTGAAGGAACTCCTGTCTTTCCAAATGAACCTTTAGTTACAGTTCGTGGACCTGTGATTCAGGCACAGTTTGTAGAAACAATGATTCTTTTAACAATAAACCATCAAACACTAATTGCAACAAAGGCCAACAGAATTTGTAGAGCAGCTAGTGGTCGACCTGTTATGGAATTTGGCTCTAGACGTGCTCAAGGCTATGATGGGGCAATATATGGAGCAAGGGCTGCAATAATAGGAGGCTGTTCCTCTACTGCTTGTACTATTGCTGAACAATTATTTGATGTTCCTGCAGTTGGGACTATGGCTCATAGTTGGATTCAATTATTTGGTAATGAATATGATGCCTTTAAAGCTTGGGCTAATGCTTATCCCGATAATTGTACATTCTTAGTTGATACTTATAATGTTTTAAAATCTGGTGTTCCAAATGCTATAAAAGTTTTTGATGAAATTTTAAAACCACAAGGCTTAAGACCTAATGCTATTAGAATAGATAGTGGGGATATAACATATTTAAGCAAAAAATGTAGAAAGCTTTTAGATGAAGCTGGGTATTCTGATTGTAAAATACTAGTTTCAAACTCTTTAGATGAACATATAATACGTGATGTTTTAAATCAAGGTGCAGAAATAGACTCTTTTGGTGTTGGAGAAAGACTCATAACAGCTAAATCTGAGCCTGTTTTTGGAGGAGTTTATAAACTAGTAGCTGTTGAAGATAATAGTGGAGATATAATACCAAGAATAAAAATAAGCGAAAATGAAGAGAAAATAACTAACCCTGGATTTAAAAGAGTCTATAGACTATTTGATAAAGATACTCACATTGCTTTAGTTGACCTAATAACTTTAGCTGATGAGGATATTAATTTAAATGAGCCTTTAGAAGTTTTTGATCCTATTCATGTTTGGAAAAGAAAGACTATAAAAAATTATTATGCTAGGGAACTTCTAGTTAAAATATTTGATAAGGGTGAACCTGTATATAAAACACCTTCTGTTATGGATATTAGAGATTTTGCTCTATCTGAAAGTGAAAAACTTTGGCCTGAAACTTTAAGATTTGAAAATCCACATACTTACTATGTTGACCTATCAGATGGTCTTTGGAATTTAAAGCATAATCTACTTCACAAATACTCTAATATATATAAGTAAAAAAATAAAGCTATTAAAATCTAGTATTTTAATAGCTTTCCATTTAATAATTTTTCATATATATTATGTTATCAAAAATATCATCTTCAATATCTTTAAAATCTATATAAACATCTATATCGTCCATTTTTGAAGATTTTTTTTCTTTTCTTTTACTTTCCCCAGTTAAATACAAGGAAAAAACACATTCCTCATTAGTGTTTTCTTTGTTCATTGGACATTTAGAATAACATTCAAATTTTTTATCATTGCTTGACCAAAATGGACAAATACTCATCTTTCTACCCCCAATTGTGAAATTCTCATACCCCAACTAATTATATACTAATTATATAAAAAAATAAAGTTTTTTTCAAATAAAGAATTATTTTACATATATCATTTTAAATAATACTAAGATATTACTATCTCAGTATTATTTAAATTATAATTTTATTCCTGAATTCCTTATTACAGTTATATTCATAATTTCATTTTGGAAAGCTTTAAGAAGTGCTTTTTCTAAAACTCTTTCTTCATCAAAGTTTTCAATATCTTTACATACTGCAAAAACCTTTTCTGTTTCCCCCAAAGCATTTACATATGTCAAAGTAACATTTGGTTTATCGTATTGAACATCTATAATTTTTATCCCCCAAGATAAAGTTGCATAATCTTCATCTTTCTTTAAGTAAGTCATATCTTTTAATTTTTTATTTTCTTCCTTAGGATTTCTAACTATTATTAATTCTTCTCCAACTTTGTATTTAGACATAATCATTCCTCCTAAATTATAAATTAACTTAATAAAAAGTTTTTACAATATTTTATTTAAAGTTTACCACTATTATTACTGGAAGTAAAGCCATTTAAATACATTATATGCCTATATTATTACTTGTTATTTTTTTATTTATTACCTAAAAACTATACTTTATATATAATAATTTTAATATAAAATATTAGTTTTACAAATTTATCATTTCTGCTATACTTGTTAAGTATGTAATTTATTATTTATTTTTTACACAAATAAAAAAAAGAACAGTTTTTACTGTTCTTAAAAAATAAATATAATAAATTAACTTAAAATGAATGAACATGAACATAGATTAAAATACTTGTTAATTGATTAACAATTAATTTTAGTCTAACACATCTGTATCATTTTTACAATACTTTTTTACTAATATTAATAAATTAGTATAAATTTTAATTTTTATTCAATAATAATATTTGACTTATAATAATTATTATTATATAATATGTTATATCTTAATATGTGAGGGATGGTGAATATGGATAATATAACTTCTATATTTAGAGAAAAAAAATTAAAACTTACTCCCCAAAGAATTGCTGTTTACAAATATTTAATGGGAACAAAGGAACATCCATCGGCTGAAACCATTTATAAAGCCCTACAAACTGATTATCCTACCATGAGTTTAGCTACTGTTTATAAAGCTTTAAAAACTTTAGTTGAAGTTAAACTAATACAAGAAATTAATGTAGGTGAAGGAAATTTCAGATATGATGGAAACTCAAGTGAACACTGCCATATACAATGCTTAAACTGTGGACGAGTTGATGATTTAGAAGCATTAGATGCAAAAAATCTAAACGAGAAAGCTGAAAGTAATTCTAAATATAAAGTTGTTTCAAATAGAGTATATTTCTATGGAATATGTGAAGATTGTCAAAGTGAAAGTTTTAATCAATAAAACCAAGATTTATCTTGGTTTTATTTTTTTACTTAAATACTTCATAGACTATATCTTTCCAGTAATTCTCATTATAAGACCCGTAATCTATTATATCTTTTAACTTTGCATTAAGAGGCTTTAAAAAATTTTCTGGAAGGTTTAAATAGTATGGTATATTATTTATACTTCCCTTTGAAATAGATATTAGAAACATTTTGTTTAATCCTTTAAAATTAGAGTCCGCCTTTTTATTTCCTGTTATCACTCCTTTATCTGCTAAAGGAATATATGTATCATCACTTATCATATAATCAAAAAATGTATTTATTCCCTGAAGATTTTCGGAACTTGATGTTGCATAAACTGTATATCTAGATAATATTGGTGGTGTTACCTTATAGTCATTAATTCCTAAATTTGATAAAGACTCAATATTAGAATAATCTAAACTTTTAGCAATTTCACTTGTTGTTATAGCAAATGGAATCTCCCCATTATTTAAACTTTCTAAAACACTTATGTCTGACTTTATAAACTTATTTCCCTTTAATCCATAATCCTTTGATAAGGTATTTAATAATTTAAACATATCAGTAATATCTATAACATCTAAATATTTATTTTCATCTCCATTATATATACTAATTAAATTATTCTCTTTTATTAAGTTGTTTGAAACTATTGAGCTTAGTGCTAAATTTATATTTAAATCTTCAGGTAAAATATATGGAATTTTTAGTTTTTCATTAGTTATCATACTTTTTAAACTACTCAATGCGTTATTTTCTTTTAAAATATCTGAAAGCTTATTTTTGTTATATAATATTTCTATAGAACTTGGAATAAGCCCCATACCTAAGTTTTTATCTCCTACCTTACCATAGGCATAAACTATATCATAAAATTTACTTTGGGATTTATTTTGATTAAAGTAACTTGTTAAATCCTTTATAAGACCATTTTCATTTAAAGTTAAAAATGTATTTCTTGAAGATATAACTATGTCATACTTTTTATCTATTATATCTTGTTTAATATTTTTAAAATCATCTTCCTCTATTATAGTTACAGTATAATTTTCATGAGATTTTTTAAAATTATCTAAAATTATCTTTATATCATCTAAATCTTCTATTTGCCCTTTTTCTAAAGCTATACTTAGTGTTCCACTTGTTTTTTCTTTACCTCCCTGGGCATTTTGGCATCCTTCCATAAAAATCATACTAATGCATAGACTTACATAAAATATTAAATTAATAAATTTATTATTCAAAATTCTTTTAATCATAAAATTTCATCCTTGTTCCTTTCAATTTTATATATTTATTATGCCTATTTATAAATAAATATATAAATCTTACATATAATTTACTGAGGTGATTTTATGAAATTAAATGTATTTATTGTTAAAGGTAAAACATTAATATTTGTATTTTGTTCTTTTCTAATAGTAATACTTACTACTTTACTAATTATGAAGGCTTTAAATATTTCTAATGAGGCTGTCCCTACTATGTCCAAGCCACAATTTGAAGAATATTTAAAAGATGATTTAAATGGAGATGGAAAAGCTGATTTGCTCTACATAACATGTAAAGATAATACTTATTATATGGAAGCTCACGTAGATAATAATACCTACTTCTTTAATACTAAAAATGCATTAGGGCAGCACTTATCCTTCTGGCCCCTTTCAGTTAAATTAATAGATCTAAATAATGACTCAATCCCTGAAATAATAACTCAAAGCTCTTTTGAAGAGAATCCTATTTCTCATACTTTTTTATGGAATAGTAATGAATTTAAAGATATTTTACATTCTAAAACTAACTTTATTGGGGTTTTAAATTCATCTAATAAAAACCCTGTTATCCTCTTATCATCTATATCTGATTCTTCTACTAATCTTTATACAATTAAAGATAATGAGTTAACTAATATACCTTTAGATACCCTATCCTCTTTAATTTTAAATACTATTACTACATTTATAAATAATATTGAAGAAAGTAATCCCTTAGATACTTTAGAACTATTTAGTAAATATATTTCTGAGGATGAAAAATCCAATTTTTATAATTTAAAAAATGAAAATTATAAATATAGCTTTCAAGATTGCTTCTTAGAAGAACTGCCTTCACCTAACTCAAGTTCTAATGAATATCTAGTGAATTTAAATTTTAAAAGATATATAGATGAGGACTTTGCACAAGTAAACTTAACTATTTCTTTAGCCAAAATTGAGAATAATCTTAAAATAACTTCCTTTAAAATAAACTAGTAAAGGGTCGCATAAGCGACCCTAAAGGGGGATTGGAATTACTAGATTTATAGCCTTGTAAATATATTTTTCATATTAATATTATTTACTTAAATAAAGATATCTATTCATATCCTAATAAACTATCTCACCATTTTTATACATTTCTATTACTCTTTTTAAAAATTTCTTTCTATCATCATTTACCAAACTTTTTACAGCTTTTAGCATTGATATATTTGGATCTACATCCAGATCTGGCTCTATTATTTCAACATCTACGTCATCCTCATATTCATACTCTTCTTTTGAGTAATTATTACCTGAAAAATCATCTCTATTACTGTAATTATTCCCATTGTTAAAATTATTTACACCGTCATTCATCATTCCGTTTGTATAATTAGGGTTATTTCCAGTATTATTTCCCATGTTACTTAACATATTCAAAAGATATGAAAAGTCCATATTATTATTTAGATTATTATTGGTGTTATTTTTATTGCTATCAAAATTATTTTGATTATTAAAACTATTGTTCTGATTATTTAAATTATTATTTTGATTATTATTTCCATCATTATTCATATTATTATTAGGATTTAAAAGATTTCCTAATGAGTTTATATCAAAGCCATCACTGCCCATAGAATCCATAAGTCCATTTATTCTCTGAATATCAGCATTACTAAGTCCTAACATTTGTAGCATCTGTGGATTTAATCCCATAAAATTATTATTTTGCTCATTATTATCTCTTGATCTATTTCTATGTTTTGACAAAACCTTACCTCCTTAAAAATTTTTATGTATAAATTTATATATTATAATTTTTTGGAGGGTCTTTTATGGCCCTCCAAAAGATTATTCTAAATTGATGCTAATAATTTCTTAATATACAGCACCATTAATTTAGTAATAAAAATTTGTTATAGTATTTTTCATACTACATTTTAGCAACAATTACTTGAAGATCCACATCCACAACTATTTCCGCCAAATCCATAGCCACTTCCGCCAATTCCGCCACAAGCTAAGAATAATAATACTAATATATATGATCTATCATTGTTTAATAAACCTGATTGGCATAATATTAATAATGTTGGAAGTGTTGAACATGGATTAAATCCTGAGTTTCTGTTAGAGCAACAGCATTTATCTCTTCTATGATGTTTTTTACTCATTTTTTTCACCTCTACTTACTTTAACATTGGCATGAATTTCCGTTAGATCCTAAGCTGTTTCCACAACCGCCACCGAAGCCACCGCATAATACTGCTATTATTATAATCCATATAATCCAAGTACATCCGTTATTGTTGTTACAGCAGCAGTCGTCATTTCTTCTTCTTCTACAGCATCTGTCTCCACATCCGCAGTTTCCACCAAAACCAAAGCCAGAACCTCCTCCAAAACCTCCGCATAACAATAATATTATCCATATCCAAGAGAAGCCTCCGCCACCAAAGCATCCGCCGCCACCAAATCCTGGTCCAAATCCGCATCCGCCACCATTACCTGGTCCAAATCCACATCCATTACCAAAGCCGCAATTAGAATCATTAGGTCCACAACCTGGCATTCCACATCCAGGAACATCGTTTATATTCATTAAAGTTTCCTCCTTAATGTTTTTTCCTCAGTTAACTGATATACTATATATTATTCTTTTATTTTGTAATTGACACTTTTTTTGTGATAATTTCAATCATTTAAGAATAAAATTATTAATAAAAGAAAAAAAACATAGATTCAAAAATCGAATCTATGTTTTTTATTTTTATATTTCATTTAAATCTTCAAATAATATATCTATAAGCTCATCTCTACCCTTTTTATTTAATGATGAAAAATAGTGAAGAGGCTCATCTTTTTGTAGTCCTAATGTTTCCCTTATAAGCTTTTTGCTTTTTGGAAGTTCATTGTTAGATATCTTATCACTTTTAGTTGCTATAACAACAACATTATATCCATAATGTTTTACCCAGTTATACATTTGAATATCATCTGCTGTTGGCTTATGTCTACAATCTACCAAAAGTACTACCTTTTTTAAAGGTTCTCTATTTGTTAGGTATCTTTCAATAAAAGCTCCCCAACTTTCTTTTTCCTTTTTAGATACTTTTGCATATCCATACCCTGGAAGATCCACTAAATAAAAATCACTATTTAATAAAAAGAAGTTTATAAGTCTTGTTTTTCCTGGTGTTTGACTTACCTTTGCTAATTTATGTCTATTAGTTAATGAATTTATTATAGAGGATTTTCCAACATTAGATCTTCCTACAAAAGCAATTTCAGGAAAGCCGTCTACTGGATACTGCTCTCTCTTTACTGCAGATATTATAAATTCTGAAGTTTTTATTTTCATTATTTGTCCTCTCTAAATTAAGGCGTTTTCTAATACTGTATCAATTTTTTCTGCCAATATTACCCTTAATTTATTGTTTATTATTTTTTGTATTTTCTTTAAGTCCTTTTCATTATCCTTAGGTATGATAACTGTATCTATTCCAACCCTATGGGCTGCTAAGCATTTTTCCTTTAATCCACCTATTGGTAAAACATTACCTGTAAGAGTTATCTCTCCTGTCATAGCAACATTATGTTTAACTCTTCTCTCTGATAGTGCAGAAACTAAGGCTGTTATCATTGTAACACCAGCTGATGGCCCATCTTTTGGTACAGCACCTTCTGGAACATGAATATGAATATCCTTTTCCTTATAAAACTCGTTAGTTATACCTAAAGCTTCTCTATTTGCTCTTACATAAGAATAAGCAGCCCTTGCTGATTCCTGCATAACATCTCCAAGTTTACCTGTAAGTTCTAATCTACCTTTTCCCTCCATAACAACAACTTCCACAGGAAGAGTATCCCCACCATATGCAGTCCATGCCATTCCTGTTACAACACCAATCTTATCTTCTTGGTCTATTTTTTCATAAGTAAATATTTTACTTCCTAAATATTTTGTAAGAATAGTTGTTGTTATGCATATTTTTTCTTTATCTTTTTCTATTAATTCTTTTATTCCTTTTCTTATAGCAGATGCTATGACTCTTTCTAATCCTCTAACACCTGACTCTCTAGTATAGCCTTCAATTATTTCTTTTAAAGCACTATCTGAAATGCTTATTTTATTCTTTACGTTAAACTCTTCTAACTTTTTAGGTATTAAATATTTTTTAGCTATATTAAACTTTTCCTCATAGGTATATCCTGAAACTTCTATTATTTCCATTCTATCTAGAAGTGGTCTTGGTATAGTATCTAAAGAGTTAGCTGTAGTTACAAACATAACTTGTGATAAATCTAAAGGAACCTCTAAATAATGATCTCTAAAGCTTTGATTTTGCTCTGAGTCTAGAACTTCTAAAAGAGCGTCAGCTGGGCTTCCTTTAATATCACTTCCAAGCTTATCAATTTCATCTAATAAAAATACTGGATTCAATGATTTGGCTTGCTTTAGGCCATTTGCTATTCTACCTGGTATAGCACCAACATAAGTTCTTCTATGACCTCTTATATCAGCTTCATCTCTAACTCCACCTAGAGACATTCTAATAAAGTTTCTATCTAAAGCCTTTGCAATACTTTTACCTATAGATGTTTTACCCACTCCTGGTGGTCCAACTAAGCATAAAATATCCCCTTTTAAAGAATTATTCATCTTTTTAACTGCTAAATACTCAATAATTCTTTCTTTAACATCTTCTAAACCGTAATGTTCTTTCTTTAATAGTTCAGATGCTTTCTTTATATCTATTTCATCTTTAGTATAAACATTCCATGGTATGTCTAAAAGAGTGTCTAGATATGTTCTAATAGTTCCACCCTCTTGAGAGTACGATTGTGTGTTTTTAAGCCTTGACACTTCATATACGGCTTTCTCTTTTACCTCTTTAGATAATTTTTTACTAGATATCTTTTTCTCATATTCTCTCACAGCTCTTTTATTTTCATCATCTTCTCCAAGTTCTTCTTGAATTACTTTAAGCTGCTCTCTTAGATAATACTCTTTTTGATTCTTATCCATTTTCTTTTTAACTTTACCACTTATTTTCTTTTCAACTTTTGTAACTTCTATTTCTTTTTTTATATAAATTAAAAGTTTCTCAAGCTTTTCTTCAATATCTAATATTTCAAATATCTTTTGTTTTTCAGATTCCTTAGATATTATATAAGGTGCAATGATATCACAAACTTTAACTGCATCATCCATTTCATCTAAATTATAAAAAAGCTCTTCTCCATTATTAGATGTTATTTCTAAAAATTCAAAGAATTCATCTTTTACTAATCTTAAAAGAGACTCTATTTCTACATTTTCTTTATCATAATCTATTGATATGGTTTCTGTTGAAACCTCTAAAAACTCTCCATTATCTGAAAAATCTGTTATTTCAGCTCTATCCATACCTTCTATAAGTACCCTTATAGTATCTTTTGGTAGTTTTAATATTTGCTTTATTTTACAAACAACACCTATAGTGCTAACATCTTCTCTCTTTGGCTCTTCCACTTCTGGATCTTTTTGAGTTGATAAAAATATAATTTGATCATTTATCATAGCCTGTTCAACAGCTTTTTTAGATTTCTCTCTACCTACATCAAAATATACTACCATATTAGGAAATATAGTCATACCCCTTAAAGGAATAAAAGGAAGACTAACTTTATCTTCTTTCATAACTTTTCGCCCTCCAATCCATTATAAAAAATTATAGTCTTAAACAAGTATACACATAATACGTGCTTTTTTCAACTATACTTATGATTATCACTTTGTTTTATAAATATTCAATATAATCTAAAGAAAAAGACTACCCTAAAAATATAAATATTTTAGGATAGTCTTCTCTACTTTTAAGCTGTTTCTATACTAGATTTTTTAGTTTTCATCTTTTTATTTGCCTTTAAAACAGGTCTTGTTTCACCTTCAGCTAAAAGGACCATTTCTGGTTGTTTTTTCTTTTCTATAGTCTCTTTATCTATTATAACTTTAACTATATCTTCTCTTGATGGTATTTCAAACATTATATCCATCATAGTTTCCTCAACTATAGCTCTTAATCCTCTAGCTCCAGTTTTTCTCTTTATTGCTTCATCAGCTATAGCTTTTAAAGCATCTTCTGAAAAGTCTAATTCTACATTATCTAGTTCAAACAACTTTTTATATTGCTTAACAATAGCATTTTTAGGCTCTTTTAATATGCTAACTAAAGCATCTGTATCTAAAGATTCTAATGTTACTAAAACAGGAAGTCTTCCTACAAACTCTGGAATTAATCCAAATTTCAAAAGATCTCCTGGCATTATTTGTTTTAGAAGCTTTCCTATATCTTTTTGTGTCTTTGATTGTATTTCTGCACCAAATCCCATAGAACTTCTACGTCCTCTTTGTTCTATTATCTTGTCTATTCCATCAAATGCTCCACCGCATATAAATAATATGTTAGAAGTATTTAATTGAATAAATTCTTGATGAGGATGTTTTCTTCCACCTTGAGGAGGTACTGAAGCTACAGTCCCTTCTAAGATTTTTAAAAGTGCTTGTTGAACTCCTTCACCAGAAACATCTCTTGTAATAGATGGATTTTCAGATTTTCTTGCAATCTTATCTATTTCATCTATATAGATAATTCCTTTTTCTGCTCTTTCTACATCATAATCTGCATTTTGAATAAGTTTTAAAAGAATATTTTCTACATCTTCTCCAACATATCCAGCTTCAGTTAAAGTTGTAGCATCTGCAATTGCAAATGGAACATTTAATTGCTTTGCAAGGGTTTGAGCTAGTAATGTTTTACCAGAACCTGTAGGACCTAATAATAAAATATTACTCTTTTGAAGCTCAACTTCACCATCTGTTTTATTTGCATTTATTCTCTTGTAATGATTATAAACAGCTACAGCTAAAGATCTCTTTGCTCTATCTTGACCTACTACATATTGGTCTAAATATGCTTTTATTTCATCTGGCTTTGGAAGATTTAGAGACTCCATAGCAGTAGAAGTTTCTTCAAATTCGTCTTCTATTATTTCTGAGCAAAGTTCTATACATTCATCACAAATATACACTCCAGGGCCTGCTATAAGTCTTTTTACTTGTTCTTGACTTTTGCCACAGAAGGAACATCTAAGTTGCTTCTTATCTTCGTATTTTGCCATGTGCTACACCTCTATTTCTATTAAATTTTATCTTTGTTATTTTTCTAATTGATTTCTTTCTATAACTTTATCAACTAAGCCATATTCACAAGCTTCTTTAGCTTCCATAAAGTTATCCCTTTCAGCATCTTTCTTTATTTGTTCTAAAGGCTTTCCAGTATTTTCACTTAATATTTTGTTTAAATTTTCTTTTATTTTTAGTATTCTTCTAGCATGAATATCAAAATCAGTTGCTTGACCTTGGAATCCACCTAAAGGTTGATGTATCATTATTTCTGCATTTGGAAGAGCATATCTTTTTCCTTTTGCTCCTGAAGATAATAAAAATGATCCCATAGAAGCTGCCATTCCCATACATATAGTTGATACGTCTGGTTTTATATAGTTCATTGTATCATAAATTGCCATACCAGCTGTTATTGATCCTCCTGGCGAATTTATGTAAAGATATATATCTTTATCTGGATCTTCGCTTTCTAAAAATAATAACTGTGCAACTATTAAACTCGCACTAGCATCATTTACCTCTCCATTTAACATAATTATTCTATCTTTTAATAATCTTGAAAATATATCATAACTTCTTTCGCCTCTACTTGTTTGTTCAACGACCATTGGTACTAAATTACTCATTAAATTCCCTCCTAACTATATTCTAATAATTATAATTTTGCCAAAATATTTAATTAATAGTACTACTATATTTAATTATATATAATTTTTTTTGTTTTGTTAATAAAAACTTAAAATAATTGCCAGAAATAATTTCTGGCAATAGTTTTAAGTCGTATTAAATTTTAAAAAGTTATATTATTTATTAACTTTAGCAGTGTCAACTAACATGTTAACTATTTTTTCTCTAACTACATCAGCTTTTAAAGCTTCAGCTTGAGATTTTAATAATATATCAACCATTTGATCTACATCTTTAGATTGATACATTTTTACAACTTCTTCAGCTTTAGCTTTTAATTCTTCTTCAGTTGCTTCTAACTTTTCTTCATCTGTTATAGCACTTAAAACTAAATCAGTTCTAACTTTTCTTTCAGCATTTTCTTTCATGTAGTCTTTCATTTGTTCTTCTGAACTTCCTGTGAATTGGAAATATTGATCAAGGCTTAATCCTTGGTATGATAATCTTTGTTCTAAATCTTTTATCATGTTTTGAACTTCTCTATCAACCATAACTTGTGGAAGATCTATTGTTGCATTATCAACTACTTGATTTATAACTTTTTCTTGAAGTTCTCTCTTAGCTCTTTCTTCATTTGCTTTTTCAGCTTTTGCTTTTAGGTCAGCTTTATACTCAACTATTGTATCAAATTCTGAAACTTCTTTAGCAAATTCATCATCTAATGCTGGTAATTCTTTTACTTTTATATCTTTAACTGTAACTTCGAATTTAGCTGGTTTCCCATTTAATTCTTCTCTTCCATAGTTTTCAGGGAAAGTTACATTTATATCTTTGCTTTCACCTTTTTCTAAACCTATTAATTGTTGTTCAAAATCACCTATAAATGTACCTGAACCTATTTCAAGTTCATAGTCATGTCCTTCTCCGCCTTCAAATGGAGTTTCATCTATAAATCCTTTGAAATCTATAACAGCTAAGTTTTTATCTTCAACTTTTCCTTCTGTTTTTGTTTCAACTCTAGCATTTTTAGCTTGAATATCTTTTAATTCATTTTCTATTTGTTCATCTGTAACTTCTGGTTTTGTGTAGCTAACTTCTACACCTTTATATTCTCCAAGCTTAACTTCAGGATAAGTTGTAACTTTAGCTTTAAATACTAAATCTTTTCCTTCACCAACTTCAACTACATCGATTTGTGGATAGTCAACAGGTTTTATATTGTTTTCATTTAATGCTGTTGGATAAACTTCATCTATGCAAAAGTTTATTGCATCATCAAATAATACTTCAACTCCATAGAACTTTTTAACTATGTTCATTGGAACTTTACCTTTTCTAAATCCTTGTATGTTGAACTTATTAACATTTTTCTTGTAAGCTTTTTTTAAAGCTTCATCGAATCTTTTGCTTTCAACTTTGATTTCTAATTCTACAACATTATTTTCTATTTTGTTCATATTAACTTCCATGTTATATACTCCTCCTAAAAAGTGTCTAAAAACTATTATAACTTACTAAAAAATATAAATTATAACTATATAACTATACTAACTAAGCTATTATACCACATCCTATCTTTTTTTATCAAATATTTCTTTTAAATTAATAAATATTAAAACTTTCTTAAAAAATCATGTACCATACTTAATTCTTCATATTTTTTAAAATTATCTCTATAAACCTCTATAATAGCTATTTTATCGTAATTTATTTCCCTAAGTTTATTAAATATAATATTATAATCTACATTTCCTTCCCCTGGAAGCATACAAGAACTATTTTCGCTTCTATCATTTATATGAAAGTTTACTAAATCTTTTCCCATAATATCTAAATAGTCTAGGGGATTTTCATTAGCTTTATAAGACTGCTTTATATCAAAGGTGTACTTAATAGATTGTTTTACTTCTTCTTTTATCATCTTTAAAAACTGTAAATCACATGACATACACCAAGACACATTTTCCTGAGCAAGCTCTATATTATTTTCTCCTGCTATATATAAAAGCTCATTATAAACATCTAAAACTAGTTTTTTATCTATATCTTTATAATCTCTATATCTCATCCCATGAAATGTATACATACTAGCCCCTAATAAATTTGTAGCTTTGCAAACTTTTCTATATAAGTTTAAAGCATCCTTCCTTCTTCTTTTATAATTATCAAATAAGAAAGGTTCATACATAGCTGAGAAAAAATGTACTGATCTAATATTAAATTTATTTTTTATAGTTTCTTCCTTTACTTTTAATATATAATCTTCATTACACTCACTTACTGTATTTATAAATAATTCTCCTGTATTAAATCCCAAATTTTTCATAATAGATATAGAATCTTCTAATACCATATCAGGATAAAAACAAGCTGAAGAAATTCCTATCTCCATAAATATAAGACCTCCATATTTTTTATTATGTAATTTTACCACAAAACATCCTACATCTTATGATAATTTAATTATGTTTATGTCAATAATAATTATATAGGAATAGTCCTTTTTATTGCATTTTTAATTAATTAGAAATACTAACCATCCTATAAATTTGTTTGCTAATATATTAATACTATGTTATTATTACCTTTGTTATAAATGTGAGATGTTTAAAATTTATATAAAAGAAAGAGGATAAAGAATGAACAATTTAAAATTTGAAGATTTAGCTTTAAAGGACACTGTTTTAAAAGCTATACTAGACATGGGATTTGAGGAACCTTCTCAAATTCAAGCGGAGAGCATTCCTACAGCCTTAGAAGGCTTTGATATAATAGGTCAGGCACAAACTGGTACTGGAAAAACTGCTGCATTTGGCTGCCCACTTCTTAGTAGAATAGAAATTTCTAATAAAAAGAAATTACCTAAAGCCCTTGTTTTAGCCCCTACTCGTGAACTTGCAATACAAGTTAATGAAGAGCTTGTAAGACTTGCAAAATACAATAATACAGTTTTATTACCAATTTACGGTGGTCAACCTATAGATAGACAAATGAGCGCTTTAAGACGTGGAGTAGATGTTGTAGTTGGTACTCCTGGAAGAATTTTAGACCTTATGAGAAGAGGACATCTAAAATTAGACGATATAGAATTCTTAGTTTTAGACGAAGCTGATGAAATGCTTAATATGGGATTCATTGATGACTTAGAAGAAATTGTTAAATCCCTTAAATCTGAAAGACAAACTCTTTTATTTTCTGCAACAATGCCTGAACAAATTAGACGTTTAGCTAAAAATTATATGAAACCTAATGTTAAACACATATCTATTAAGAATAATTCTTTAACAGTTTCAAAAATAGCACAATATTATTTTGAAATAAAACATAAAGACAGATTTGAAACTCTTTGTAGAGTTATAGACTTTGATAATCCAAATGCAGCTATAATCTTCTGTAAAACAAAAAAAGGCGTTGATGAAGTTGTAGAAGGAATGCAATCTAGAGGCTATATGGTTGAAGGTATGCACGGAGATATGAGCCAAAACTTTAGAATGCAAACTTTAAGAAAATTTAAAGAAGGAAATCTTGATTTTCTAGTAGCTACTGATGTTGCAGCTAGAGGAATAGATGTTGAAGGTGTAACTCACGTTATAAACTATGATCTTCCACAAGATAGTGAAAGCTATGTTCATAGAATAGGAAGAACAGGAAGAGCTAATAGAGAAGGTATAGCTTATTCTCTTGTTACTCCTAAAGAATACATGATGCTTAAGCAAATTCAAAGAAACACCAAAAGTGTTATTCACAGAAAATCTGTTCCAACTGCTGATGAGATATTTGAAACAAAGTTTAAATCAATAGTTGAAGATGTTAAAAACACTGTAGAAGAAAATGATTTTGCTAAGTTTTTACCTCTTGCCACTCAACTTGATGAAGAATATAGCTTAGTTGATGTAGCTGCTGCTCTAATGAAGTTATTATTTGATAAAGAAACTCCTTTTGATTACCAAAGTAACGAAATAGAATCTCCTGCTATGGAGTCCACTAGAGTTTTTGCATCAGTTGGTAGACGTGATGGAGTAACTCCTAAAATTCTTGTTAACTTTATAAAAAATACAGCTAAAATTAACCCTAAACAAATAGGTGATATAGATATAAAAGAAAACTTCTCTTTTGTAAATCTTGATTCAGAAGTACTTAATACTGTTATGAAAAGATGTATTGGCCAAAAGCTAAATAAGAGAAAAATGAATATAGAAATAGCTAATAAAAGGAAAAAATAAAATAAATAAAAATAGCAATTGCCTAAGCAATTGCTATTTTTATTTGCTGCATCCACAACCTTTACAACCTCCACATTTTTCTTTTTCCTTATTTGTTGACAATCTACTACTATTGCAGCTTTCTTTACAACCAGATAAGCCTTGTCCCTTACTACAGCCTTTACAGCCTCCACCACCACTTTTACAACATCTTTTCTCTAAAACTCCAAGTTCTTCTTTTTCCTCATTACTTAAATATTCTATTGGAAAAATATTTTCACCTAAACTTTCATATTCTTTATCTTTAATCATTTTACTCCCCTTATTCTTTAATTATTTCCATGCTTTTATTATTGTATTGTGAGAGTTTTTACTCCACACATCTTCATTAAAATCTCCAAATATATTTACTTTTGAAAATCCAATATTATTAAGCATTTTTATAAGTTCATCTTTTAAAATAGGTAACAATTTTATTGTGTCTTTATATGTTATATTATGCTCTTCCTCATTATTTATTTTAAATGTGCAATTAAAATCTATGTACTTTGAGTTTTCTACATATTCATACTCTCTTGTAAATATTATTCCATGCTCTTTATTTACTACTTCAGGAAGTTCTTTTATTTTATTTTCTAATATTCTATCATAATTTATTATACTTATTATAAATACTCCACTATCTTCTAATATTTTATAGCTTTTCTTTATAACGTCCTCTATTTCTGATTTAAAAGGTAAATGAACTAAAGAATTTCCAATACAAAAAATTTCTTTGAATCTTATATCTTTAAATATAACATTTATATTTCTTATATCTTCATTAAAAAGTTCTATATTATACCCCTTACTTTTTTCTTCAGCTTTTTCTATCATATGCTCATTTAAATCTATACCAAAAACCTCTTTTTCTCTTTTAGTAAGCTCTAGTCCATAAGAAAATGTACCACATGCCATATCTAAAACTTTATCTTTTTCTTTTAATTCTCTATCTAAAAACTGCACTGTAGATTCTTGCAACTTAAACACTTCATCATAATACTTACTCAGTATTTTGTAAAAACTCATACTTGTTCTCCTTAATATATTTTAATTTTTACATTATTTATAATATATTTTAAAGAAATTTCAAATATTTATATTAAAGTTATTTAAAAATCTTTTAAATTATATATAATATAATTATACTATTTTATAGACATAATTCAAATTTGTTTTATTATGTTCTATTTTAAATTTAAGGAGGACTTATATGAGCGTGCATATAGAGGCTAAAAAAGGCCAAATAGCAGAAACAATTTTACTTCCAGGAGATCCTTTAAGAGCTAAATTTATAGCTGAAACATTTCTTGAAGATGTAATTTGTTATAATAATGTAAGAGGAATGCTTGGTTTTACAGGTACTTACAAAGGTAAGAGAATTTCTGTTCAAGGAACAGGAATGGGAATACCTTCAATATCAATATATGTTAATGAACTTATAACAGAATATGGTGTGAAAAATCTTATGAGAGTTGGAACTGCAGGTAGCATACAAGAAAATGTAAAAGTTAGAGATTTAGTTATAGCCATGAGTTGTCACACTGATTCATCTATTAATAAAATAAGATTTAACGGCAAAGATTTTGCTCCTACTGCATCATTTGATCTTTTAAAAACTGCATACACTGTAGCAACTGAAAAAGGTTTTGAACCAAAAGTAGGAAGTGTTTTAACTTCTGATAGCTTTTATAATGATGATAAGGAGCATTGGAAACAATGGGCTAAATTTGGAGCTTTAGCTATTGAAATGGAAACTGCTGCTCTTTACACTCTTGCAGCTAAATATAATGTTAATGCATTAACTATATTAACTATTAGTGATCATTTAATAACAGCTGAAGAAACAACATCTGAAGAACGTCAAAATACATTTACTAAAATGATGGAAATAGCTTTAGATACTGCTATTTTACTTTAATAAAAAGTAGGTATAGGTACTATGTATTTGTACCTTCTTTTTTATAAAATTTTTATATATGTTTTATTATACTATTATAGTCTTCCATTATATATTCCTTTCCATAATATATAAGTTCTACATCTATATCCTTAAAAAATTCTTTTACCTCATTTGGAACTTCGTCTACCATAAAAAATAATATTTTCTTTATTCCATAGGCCACCATATATCCATAAAAAGCTTCAGCTTCCTTATACCTTAGTTTATTTTCACCATTATCTAAAATTATTATATACTCTTCGTTATCCTTAGTGCATCTTAACATACCATCATTTACAATAGAAAACTCCTCGAAACCTCTTCTGCTTAGAGATTCTAATGATAAATAATAAAAATTTTCGTAGTCTAACTCCTTAATCTCTTCCATTACAGATATAGATTTATTTCTTATAAAATATTTTAATAGATAAGTTATTTTAGAAAATACAATTAATAGTATGCATAAAATAATAATTACAAGTATTCCTTTTATATTTTCAAACATAATTACTCCCTTTAACTTAAAACACCTTTGTTTATTTTAGCTAATATTTCTTCTTCACTTATAAGTTCTATATAAAAATCGAAATTTTTGTTGTCTTTAAGTATATTTTTTATTTCTTTAGATATTTCTCCATTATAAATTAAAATCCCCTTTGATGCCGATTTTAATGCTATATCTGATATAAATCTCATAATATAATTCTTATTTGCTTTTTTATCTTCCTTCCTTAAATCTTTACAGCATATTAATACAAGTTCCTCATTATTATATATAGTTATATTCTCTATATCTTCTTGTAAAAATACATCATATCCTAAACTTTCTATATACTTTTTTGCTAATCTTCTAAAGTCTAATTTATAACTATTATCATTATTTATTTTTCTCTCTATTTTTTTTATTTTATTTGTTAATATGGAATTTATAAATATTAATGAAATAATAATCATTAATAATTTCACAAAAGACATTTACTTCCTCCTAGAATATATTATTTATAATTTCCTAATTAATATTACGTTTATTTTTATATAAGCCTTAAAATTTCTAATTTAAAAATCTTACAGTATGATTATTAGCAAATATCTTTTTATTATTCAATTTATAAAAATAAAAGGTATCGACTTTATCGATACCTAAAAATTACTACTGGGCATTTTCTAATCCTTCTAAAGAAAAATTATTTATACCACATACAATCCAATTACTATTTTCATACTTAATTTCCGTAAAAAAATTCTTTGAATACTCCTCAGTTTTAAAACTTATCCCAAATATTTGTTTTTTTATTTTATATGAAACATTTACTACAATATTGCCTGTGTAATTATTTCCATCAAAATTTATTTCACTATTATTTATTTTTATTTCTAAGTCACTTACCTCATAGCTATTTTTAAACCAGAAATACTCCTTATTTAAAATTGAATATACATTATCTTTAACATCTCCTGTAGCACTTACTATATCACTTTTACTCTCTGAATTTAAAGCTTTAAATACACTAAAATAAAACCTGTTAACAAGATCATTTATTTCATCTATTACTTTATTATTTTTCAAATCTATATTAAGTTCAATTACAGGATAACTCCCTATTGTAAACTCATTACTACTTAAAGTCCCCCAAGGAGTATCAGCCTTTACCATAAGTGTTGTGGAATTATTTTGATCAAAGGGTCCTATATCTATAAAATCTTTAACCTTTATATTAGAACTGTTTCCATTTATATAAACTATTCCTTCTTCAAAATTACTATTTACAGTAACCAAATTCCCCTGTATTGGTATATGAAAGTTACTACTTTCTACTAAGGTTACCTCTGACTCTTCTTTTATAGTTCCATAGTCAGATTCTTTTTCTATTTCAATATTATAAATACCTGGAACCATATTATTAACCTCAAGACTTCCATCTTCTCCTATAGTTCCTTTATCTACTCCATTTACATACACATAACTACCCTTAAAGTTAGACATAATTTCCATATCCTGTAGTTTAAGTTCTAAGTAGTATTTATTGAATATACTGTTTTCATCTATACAAAGCTCTAAGGAATAAGCACTATTTCCTTTTCTCAAAGCGTCAATCAATGTTTTTACTCTTGTTGAATCATCCTTATAAAACTCAATTAAAGGCTTTATATCATTTTTAGTAAGATTTACACCATTTTCTACTTTAATTAAGTTTAAAATAGTTCCTGTTTTTCCTCTTTCTAATGCTCTTTCTATCCTTTTTATAAATACATCCTCTCTATGAGTTACATCACCTACAAAATTCCCTATAAAAAATACTGATATTATACAAAATGGTATTAGTATTCTTTTTTTATTTAACTTTTTTATATATTTATAACTTTTAAACTTTTCTATATTATTTTTAAAGTTCTCTATAAATTCTTCTATCTTTTTATTATTCTTTACATAGCTTAAACACTTATCTTTAGTTCTTAAAGTATTTTCAAAAAAACTTTTAAAAAAACTCAATATTTTACCCCCTGTTTATTATTCTAATATATTAATAATCCACTTATTACAATTAGTACACTTATAAATTTGTATTCCAAAAGGATCTAATCTTTGTTTTTCAAACTCGTTTTGTCTACTTCTAACTTCATCTAAAGCATAAAACTCATCATCTTGTGTTAAAACCCCTATAATTTCTGATATATAGTTTTCAGAAGTTTCATTACAGCAATCATTTTTTTCTGCACATTTAATTTTTTCTATTTTCAAATCATTTTGAAAATCCTTTATTATTTCTATTATATCTTCATATTCTCTTATATCATCTTGAAAATCTTCTTTGCAAAACTCAATTCCCTTTATTGTAAATAATTTTTCCATAAAATATTTTCTCCTTAAGTTAATTTTTAATAATATTTTACCTATTTTCTCACTTAAAGTAAAATACTTTATGAAAATTTATTGTAATAGATTAAAAAAGGATTATATCAAAGCTCCTTTGATATAATCCTTTTTTGTTTTGCATAATAATTTTATTTTGCTATAAATACCCTCTATTTTATTTTATATAATTTTTTATATAATGGCACCTAAAATCTTAATACGATTTTTTATATAGTAAATTAAATAAAATAAAATCTTAACTTATATTCTAAAGGTTAATGATATTTTGTAATCATCCATAGAATATATCAACGTT
Organism: Clostridium perfringens; assembly: GCA_030526875.1. Classification (GTDB taxonomy): domain Bacteria; phylum Bacillota; class Clostridia; order Clostridiales; family Clostridiaceae; genus Sarcina; species Sarcina perfringens_A. The sequence goes on from JAUNBX010000012.1 coordinate 28,933, forward strand.
TATTACGTACAAATATTTAATAGCAAATTTAGTTAACTATATTATTATACTTTAGAGAAACTTTCTATAAGCTTATAAAATTCTTGGGTACTATTATAAAATAAATTTACCAAGCTATCCCCGCAGTTTCTACGGTTTTAGTTAAGACTTAAAGCTTTTTTATTTCCTAACTACATCATTATAATGTACAAATTTTAATGTTTTTATTCACTTTATTTAGATATTTTTATTAATTTATTAAACATACATTTTTGCTCTTTTATTTTATTTTCATTCCCTAATACACAAACACAGTCTTCTTTTAAAAGATCAGAAACTAATGTTGCAAAAGACCTTATTGTATATTTATCAGAACTTAATATGTCTTCTCTTTCCTTTTGTAGTCTTTCATAGGTTAATCCTGATAAATAATAAGATGTTGCTATATATCCTTTTGTACTATTTGTTAAAGGTTGATCTTGATTTCTTATTGTTCCTATTATATATTTGGTCATCTCTTTTTCATCTGCTTCAAAGTTTGCTAAATAATTTGGAATATTATCATAAATATCTATAGTTTCTTTTATATTAGGATCTCTATAGGACACTATATAAGCTCCACCATCTCTTCTAAAACTTGAAAATACTCCATAAGCTCCACCTTTGACTCTTACATTGTTCCAAAGATAATCAAAACCTAGTATAGTTTCTAAAAGAGAAAGGCTTCCTCTATGCTCATAACCTTTTAACCTATAATTTCCTCCCTTTGCAACATATTGAACGTCACTTTGTGTTAATATTCCTTCATTTTTTTGGCACATATCAAAGGAATAATTACCAAGCTTAACTTCTTCACTAGGAAGATACTCAGATAATTCTTTTAAGTTATCTTTAAATACTTTATAATCTTCTAATGTTCCTGAATAACTTATAATCATATTATTTTTATTAAATATTAAATCTCTTACCTTTTTAAGGTTTTCTCTTACTTTATTTTCATCAAAGTTACTATCTAATTCTGATATAAAATTATAATAGTTTAATCCTGAAATTGTTTCATCATAGCATCCTCTACTATAAGCATAAGATAAAACTTTCTTTATAGCAATTCTATGACCATTTTGTATTATTGCATTTTCTAATCTAGCTTTTTTTTCTGCTATTATTTGCTTTATCCTTTCTTTATCATCTAAATTAGTGTTTAAAATAATCTCTTTTATTAGAGATAATGCCTCTTTACTCTTACTTACAAGAGCCTTAAAAGAAATCTCCATAAAACAGCTATAATCATTTAGATTATCCATATTAGACACAGTAATTGGGCTAAAACCTATTCCTCCTGTATTTATGTTTACTTTATTAGAAAGTTTTCCATAATCATAACCTTCTGTACCACATTTACCTAATATGTCTCCTAAAAGCCCAATGTATGGTATAAGCTCCTTAGAAACTCCCTTTGTATTAAACAAAATGTTTCCATAAGCTATTTTGTTAGTATAAAACTCATGATGAAGTACCTTTATTCCATCTATTTCTTTTTCTTCTAATGGAAGCTTTTCTACAGTTTTATTTATATCTCTTAAAGATAAACTTGGTATACACTCTAAAGATTCCTTAGTGTCTGGTGTATTTTGTCTTTCTTTTAGCTTTATATTCTCCTCTATTATTTTATCTAATTCTTTATTGCTAAATGTATCTCTTACACTATTTAATCTCTTTAATTGCGCTTCTTCTTTCTTTTCATTTAGCCCTTTAACTGGACTTAAAGATATAAATGAACAATGTTTATTATCTAAAAAATATTTCTTTATAAATCCTTCAAAATAGTCTGTTGTTAAAGCTGTTTTTATCTTTTCTAATATTCCTTCATATTCAAGATATAGTAATGGATCACCATCATAAAGCCAGCTATCCATTATCTTTAAGTAATGTATAAGCCCTTCTGGATATGAACCATAGTCTCCCTCTCTAAGCTCAAATTCTACTCTATTTATAGCAGCTTCTACAAGTTCTTTATCTATGCCATTTTTAACTAAAGACTTTAAAGTATTAAATACCGTTTCTTTAAATTTTTCCTCTAAACCTTCATTAGCATTTTTAACTAGTATAGTGAATATAGGCTGTTTCATACTTGATGAAAAATCTCCTGATACAGCTTTTCCTACATTGTTTTCTATTAATGCTTTTTTAATAGGTGCCGCTGTACTTCCTACTAAAAGATAAGATAAAACTTCAAATACAAAGTAATTTTCTAAATTTGGCTCACTTCCTATAGCAAAATTTAAGCTATAATAAGTTTTTCCATCTAAAGATTCATTATTTGCGATACCAAAGTGTATTTTTTCTTCTTTCATGGCTTTAAAAGGCTCTTGTACAGTTATATCTGAATCTATATCTTTTTCATCAAAATCTTTTAAATAATTATTTATAAAATCTAATTCTTTCTCAGTATCACCATTTCCATATAAGAATATATAAGAATTAGAAGGATGATAATAAGTTTTATGAAAATCTAAAAACTCTTCATAACTTAAATTTGGAATTTCTTCTGGATCTCCTCCTGATGATAAACTATAACAAGTATCTGGATATAGAGTACTTGGAATTTTTCTAAAAAGTAGAGAATCTGGAGAAGAATAAGCGCCTTTCATTTCATTATAAACAACACCATTTATCTTTAAATCTTTCTCTCTTCCCTCAGTCTCATAGTGCCATCCCTCTTGCATAAATATCTCTTTATACTTATATATGTTAGGATATAAAACTCCATCTAAATATACATCCATTAAATTAAAAAAGTCCTTTTCATTTCTTGAAGCTATAGGATATATAGTTTTATCAGGATAAGTCATTGCATTTAAAAATGTATTTAGAGACCCCTTTAAAAGTTCAACAAAAGGCTCTTTTGTATCAAATTTTCTTGACCCACAAAGAACTGAGTGTTCTAAAATATGTGGAAGTCCTGTGCTATTTTTAGGTGGTGTTCTAAATCCAATTGAAAAAACTTTATTGTCATCTTCATTAACTAACTTTATAAGCTTTGCTCCACTTTTATTGTGATTAAATATTAATGCTTTAGCATTAATATCTTTAATATCTTTTATGTTTAAAAGTTTAAATCCTTTATATTCATTATTTTCTTTAAAATCCATGTTTCACACTCCTTAGAATTAATTTTCATTAATATACTTTAAATTATTCTCATTTTTTAATAAATTAATTATTTTTGTACTTACTATAATAAATTTTACCATAACTAACCCTTTTCTTAAATGAAAATATACCGTCTATAAATATAATTCTTATTTCTATATATAATTATTATAGATTGTTTATATCTATTACTTTTTATGCTATACTTTAAAATCATAATATTATTTTTGAAAGGATAAATTATTTATGAGCAAAACTACTTTTAAAGGAAGTGTAATGTTAAATCCAGTTCCTGTTGTTTTAATAGCTTCTAAAAACCAAGAAGGACTTTCTAATGTTTTCACAGTAGCATGGGCTGGGACTATTTGCACGAACCCGCCTATGATATCTATTTCTATAAGGAAAAATCGTTTATCTTATGAATATATAAATGAAACAAAAGAATTTACTCTTAATATGCCAAGCTACTCCTTAGTAAAGGAAACTGATTTTTGTGGAGTAAGGTCTGGAAGAGATGTTGATAAAATAAAAGAACTAAAGTTTACTATGAAAGACAGCAGCAATGTAAAAGCTCCTTACATAGATGAATGTCCTATTTCCTTAGAGTGTAAAGTAAAAAGCATAATAGAACTTGGAACCCATGATTTATTTATGGCAGAAGTTTTATCTTCTCACATAGATAATTCACTTATAGACGAAAATGGTAAAATTCACTTTGAAAAAGCTAACCTTATGTGTTACTGTCATGGTGAATACTATCCTATGGCAAAAGACGCTATTGGCAAATTTGGTTTTTCTGTAGTTAAAAATAAAAATTTAAAATCTAAATATAGTGTTTATGAAGAGAACTTTAAAAACCTAACTAAAAAAAGTAATCCTTCTTCTAACCCCAATACAAAAAACACTAAAAAGAAAAAATATGTAAAAAAATAATTATATAAAAAATACTCATATACTGTAGCATATATAGTATATGAATATTTTTAACTTTTAATATAATTAATCATCACTTTTTAAATTTATTTTAATTACATAACTCATAAATATCTGAAAATTCTATATTTATTTTTTCTATTATTTCTTTTCCGTTTCCATCTATAATATTTTTTCTTTTAGGCTTCTTCTCATGAATTTTCACATTAGGTAATTTCACTATAAACTCACTTCCATTTTTATATTCCTTATTTATCTCTATAGTTCCACTGTGAAATTCTACTAAGGATTTAACAAGGGCAAGCCCTATTCCACTGCCTTCTTTCTTTCTATTTAAAGATTTATCTCCTTGTACGAACCTATCAAAAATTATATCTTTAAATTCATCTTGAATCCCTATACCATTATCTCTAACCTTTATAATTATCCACTTTTTATTACCGTCTATATCTACAAAAATATTACCATCTTTATCCGTAAACTTTATTGCATTAGATAAAAGATTTAATACTATTCTTTCTATGCTATCTGCATCACATTTTATTTCTACTTCTTCAATAAATGTGTCAAAGACTATATTTATATTGTTATTATGGACATAGGGTACAACTGACAAAACTACATTTTCTACTAAACTTACAATATCATGATTTGAAAACTCTAAGTTCATGAAGCCTGAGTCTATTTTTGTAATATCAACTAGATTATTAACAAGCCTTAACATTCTATGGCAATTTTGTTTTATGTTCTCTCTATATTTATCATAAGACTCTAAAAGTGCAAAGGAACTTTGTCCTTTTTTCATATCTAAAAGTTGAAGACATGAATATATTATATTTATTGGTGTTTTAAATTCATGAGATATATTTGCAAAAAATTGATTTCTTATATTCTCTGTTTCCTTTATAGCATTATATTTTCTATTAATACTATCAAGTTTATCTATAATAGCACAGTCTCTAGCTACTATAATTTTCCCTAAAGCATTACTATTATCATCTAATATGTTAGTAACTACAGCTTGAGTTTTTAACTCTTCTCCATTCTTTCCTCTTAGCTTATAGTTAATAAACACTATATCTCCACCTTCATTTTCTATTTCATTTTCTATACATGTGTGTGTTATTATCTTTTTGTAATCTGTACCCATAACATTTTCTTTTTTATATCCTAGCTTATCTAAAGCTGATTTATTTATATAAATTATTTTTCCATAAATATCTGTAGTAATTATAAAATCTTCTATATTTTCAGTAATAGTTGATATTAACTGCTTATTCTTTTTAACTTCATTGTCTAAGATTTCACTTATTTCAATTCTTCTTAAAACTTCTACATAAAGACCTATTAATAAGACTAAAAATCCTAAAAGAGATAAAATTTTATTATATCCCATAGCCTTCATAAATATATCATCATAGGTATATTCAAAAAATAGTCTTCTTAAGGTAAAAAGACATATACTTAAAATGAATATCATATAAATAAATTCACCTTTAATAAAACATCTTTTAAACAAAAGAATTAATAAAATAAAATATAATATAATAATAGCAATATTAATTATTGGAAAATACTTAAATAAGAAGTTTGTTCCTAGTAATTCTCTTACATAAATTTCAGCATATAACCCTAATATATTCAGTATTAATGCACTTATTATAGATATATATTTACCTTTTACTATAAGTTGACTAATTTTACTCTTATTTTTCATAGCTAAAATTAGAAATAAACATCTAAATAAAAATGGAGCTATCATAGTATAAAGGGAGAAGTTATCTGCCTGAAAGCACATATTAACAAATGTATATTCTAAAAGTATACTAACATAGCTTAAAGTAAGTATAAAAAATTCTTCATTCTTATAAATTTTATAATATAAAAAACAACAAGGCACTGATATTAATGCTAATATAAAATTTGCCCCATCTATATACCTAACTAATCTAAACTCCTCTACCCCCTGTAATAGTAATATATATTTTCCTAATACATATAAAGTTATTAATAACATTATGGTAAATATAAATGTATATTTAATTAGGTTTTTAGTTTTTTTATCGTAGTGTTTCTTCTCTTCTTTGAGTTTCATATTATTAGTATTTCTCCTATATTTTTTCTTTTTTATACTAATAATAACATATTTTTATAAATTTTTCTTTATATTTGAAATATTATATTTTAAATATAAAAAATAAAAATTTATATTTATTCACACTTTTAAAGAAAATATATATTATAGTAATATACTTTTATTTTTAAAGAATCTAAGCTAATTCTCCCCCGTTGCTTAGATTCTTTTTTCATTTTATTGAAATATAATTATTTTTATACTATTATAGTAATATATTTTACTTTTTCTTTTTTAAGGAGGCATTATGTTTAAACTTTTCTATACATTTTTTAAAATAGGAATATGTACATTTGGTGGGGGATATGCCATGCTTCCTATATTAGAGCGAGAAATTGTTGAAAAAAATAATTGGGCAACTAATGATGAAATTTTAAATTATTATGCTATTGGTCAATGTACTCCTGGCATTATTGCCGTAAATGTTTCTACATTTATAGGGTACAAGCTTTCTGGAGTTTTAGGTGCTATATTTTCTACCCTAGGCCTTATAACCCCTTCTCTTATTATAATTACCATTATTGCATCTATTTTAGATAATATTGCCCAAACAAGTATAGTAATTCATATATTTAACGGTATTCAATTAGTTGTAATTGCTCTTGTTTTAAACGCTATTATTAAAATATGGAAAGGCAGTATAAAAGATATAACAAGTTTTATTATTTTTTTAATAATAATCACTTTATCTTTAGTATTTAATCTTTCCCCAGCCATTGGAGTTATAACTTCTGGTATCTTAGGAATTTGTATAAAATCTATAGGAGAAAAAAAGAAATGATATATTTTCTACTGTTTATAGAGTTTTTTAAAATAGGTCTTTTTTCCATAGGAGGAGGACTTGCTACTTTACCTTTTTTATATGAACTTGCAGATAAATATCATTGGATTGATTCATCTATGATATCTAATATGATTGCAGTTTCTGAATCTACTCCAGGGCCTATAGGGATAAATATGGCTACTTATTGTGGTTTTAAAGTTTCTGGCATACTAGGTGGTATTATAGCTTCTTTAGCTCTTGTTGTGCCTGCATTTTTTATAATTATTTTTATCTTTAAGTTTTTAAATAAATTTAATGAAAATTTTTATATACAATCTATGTTTTATGGAATTAAACCTGCTGTAATTGCACTAATTATAATCCCTTGTATTACTTTAATGAAAAATTCTTTTTTATCTAACAACTATATAAATATTAAATCTTTAATAGTGTTTTTCACACTGTTTATTCTTGTATGGAAATTTAAAAAACATCCTATATTTTATATTATTTTAGGTGCAATACTTGGATTGTTATTAAAATTATAGTTATTTTTGAAATTAATACTATACTTATAAACTAATTAAGTATAAAATAGTTTATAAGTATTGTTATTTACATAATATATACTATTTTACAAACTGACGAGAGGAGTTTACGACTTGAAAGAAAACCCCAAAATTAAATCTTACTTTTTATTAGCAACTTATGTAGTTGTTTTAGCTTACATATTGCTAAATATAACAAATATGTATACTGTTTTTGGTTATATATTTTCTGTACTAAGTCCAATATTAATGGGTATAGCTTTAGCATTTATGCTTAATATTCCTATGAAATTTTTTGAAAATAAGGTATTAAAATCTTTAGATAATAGTAAAAAACCCTTTACTAAAAAGTTAAAAAGACCTTTTGCTATACTTATTACTCTTTTCATAGTATTTGGAATAATATTAACTTTGATTTTTTTTGTTGTACCACAACTTTCTCACAGTATATCAACACTTATAAATATACTTCCATCTTCCATATCATCTATTGAAAAATCATTGTCTAGTTCACTCCATTCAACTGATTTATTTAATAAAATATGGCCTACTTTTGCTAATATTTGGAATGAAATTTTAAGTGCTATAACTAATGTAACAGGTACAGTAATCACTAATATAGTTAATTTAACAATAGGTATAACTACAACAATAGTTAATTTTTTTATGGCTTTTATATTATCAATTTACATGTTAGCTAGTAAAGAAAAGCTTCTTCATCAATGTAAAAAATTAATTTATGCTTTTATTCCTTTAAAAAACGCTAATAGAATACTAGAACTTGCTCATATCTCTAATAGAATGTTTACAGCATTTATAACAGGTCAATTTATTGAAGCAATTATAATTGGTGTTATGTGCTTTGTAGGAATGACTATATGCGGTATGCCCTATTCTATACTAATAAGTATTATAATAGCTGTAACGGCTCTTATACCTATCTTTGGTGCCTTTATAGGTATAATACCTGGAATATTTATTTTACTTACTGTAAGTCCTGCTACTGCCTTTTGGTTTATAATTCTTATAATAGTTATTCAGCAAATAGAAGGAAATATTATTTATCCTAGAGTAGTTGGTAATTCTTTAGGTATTGCTGGAATCTGGATAATGATTTCTATGCTAATTGGGGCTGATACCTTTGGGCTTATTGGAATGATTCTTGGTATTCCTCTATTTGGCGTATTTTATACAGTACTTTCTAGAGTAGTAAACTCTAAATTAAAGGACAAAAACTTAATGCAATAAAAAATATACTTAAAAATGCATCCTAATATCTATTAGGATGCATTTTTAAGTATATTGGCATTATTCTTGAATGAACCTATTTAAATATATATATGTTAATTTGATAATAAATACAGTTTTGATATAATATTTATTATTATTCTTTATTTTTACATTATTAATATAAAATGTTACCAAGGAGGTCTTTATGTTATCTTATAAATTCTTATTCGATATAGCTCTTATCCTACTTAGCACTAAAGCTTTAGGACTTGTTACTAAAAAATTTAAATTACCTCAAGTTGTAGGTGCTCTTTTAGCAGGACTTATACTAGGTCCTGCAGTGCTTAATATATTACATGAAACTGATTTTATACAACAACTTGCAGAACTTGGGGTAATAGTTTTAATGTTTACTGCTGGTTTAGAAACTGATATTAAGGAACTAAAAAAAAGCGGAGTTGCATCACTTATCATAGCTGTTTTAGGTATGGCAGTTCCTCTTCTTTTAGGCTTTATACTGGCTGATTTTTTCAACACTAAAAATACTATAAATAGCAGTTTGTTTTTACAAAACATATTTATAGGAATAATATTAACAGCAACTTCTGTTAGTATTACTGTTGAAACACTTCGAGAACTTGGAAAATTAAACTCAAATGCTGGAAATGCCATTTTAGGAGCTGCTATCTTAGACGATATTCTAGGAGTCATAGCTTTAACTGTTATTTCAAGTTGCGCATCTTCTGATTCTTCAGTTAATATTTGGATGGTAATTGGAAAGATATTATTATTTTTTGTTCTATGCGCTATAGTTGGAATCATTGCCTTTAAAGTAATGGATAAGCAAATGAGAACTCATAATACTGATTTAAGACGTTTTGTTATATTCTCTTTTGTTTTTTGTTTATTACTCTCTTATGTCGCTGAAGAATTCTTTGGAGTAGCAGACATTACTGGTGCCTTTCTTGCTGGTCTTATTTTATCTGGCACTGAGCGTAAACATTATATTTTATCTAGGTTTGAGACAAGTTCCTATATGCTTTTATCTCCAATCTTTTTTGCTAGTATTGGAATCAAGGTAATAATTCCTCAGATGTCTAAGGATATAGTAATCTTTTCCCTTTTACTTATTGTAATAGCTATACTTTCTAAGATTATAGGCTGTGGCCTTGGAGCAAAACTTTGTAAATATAAAAATTTTGAAGCCTTACAGATAGGTACTGGTATGGTATCTAGAGGAGAAGTGGCACTTATTATGGCCAATAAAGGAAATGCTCTTGGTCTTATGAGTTCTATTTTTTTTGGTCCCGTTGTAATTATGGTTGTTGTAACTACAATAATTACTCCTATTCTCTTAAAACTGGTATTTCATAAAGATTCTATTAAAACAGTTTAAAAAACTATGCTTTAGAAGATAATTTTCTAAAGCATAGTTTTTTCTCTTAATCTATATGAATGTTTAAAGAATTCTTATCTAAATTATATGTAACATCTTTTCTTTCAACTATTATTTTTATTTTTTCCATAATTTTATCATCTTTTAATATTTTAGTTATAAGTTCTTTTGTTGGATTCATAGCAAAAGGATTCCCTACTGCTTTAAACATAGTATAATCCCCTGATGTATCACCATAGGCATAACTTTTTTCTAAGTCTATATTATATTTTTCTTTTAATTCATTTATAGCCTTTTCTTTACTTTCTCCATCCCACATAGGAGTTATTTCTCCACTATATTTATTATCTTTATCTAACTCATATACAGTTCCTCTATAATCATCCATATTATATTTACTTGACATTTCTCTAACCAATTCTATTGGTGACCCTGAAATAGCTATAACTATATGCCCCTGTTCTTTATGCCACTTTATTCTATCTCTAGAAAAAGTATATACTCTATCTCCCTTTTGCTCTATAACTTTTTTAGCTATGTAATCTATATGATACTTATCTATTCCCTTTATAGCATCTACATATATATCTACCATTTTTAATAAATATGTATCATAAAGTCCTTGTCTTTTGTCCCATTTTAAATATGCAGGTCTTACATCTTTATGCCACTTTTCCTCATCTACCAAATCATATTTTATTATTTTTTTAAATACTTCCGTAATTAATCCTTCTCTATAAATAGTGCCGTCTATATCAAAAAATGCTGCTATTTTTCCCATTGCTCCTCCTTAAAAATTATATTCCTCTAAATAAATTATTAATATTATAAAACAGAAGTGTTTACAAATCAATGTAAACACTTCTAAAAAATTTGATTATTTTATTTTAATTATAGATTAAATAATAACTCTGTATAACTTGGTAAAGGCCATATTTCTTCATCTACAAGCATTTCTAAGCTATCAACATCTTCTCTTAAAGAGTTCATATTTTCAAATACACAAGATCTATAACTATGTGCTTGAGTATATGAATCATCCATCTTTTCTGCTTTTATAACTGATTCTTCAAGGGCTTTAACCTTAGTATCTATTGAAGATATTAAACTTGATACCTCTTTTAATAAATTTCCTTGAGCAGATACATCTATTCCAAGTCCTGTTTTATTTATAGCATTTATAGATTTAGCTACTTTTGTTGAGAATTTAATTGCAGCTGGGAATATTTGCTTTTTAACTATTTCTATAGCTGTTAATGCTTCTATATTTATAGTCTTACTATAGTTTTCTAAAGAAATTTCATAACGCGCTTCCATTTCTTCTCTACTTAAAACATGATGTCTTTCCATAAGAGCTTTATTCTTTTCTGCATTTAAGGCCTCTATAGCTTCAACTGTTGTTTTTATATTAGGAAGACCACGTCTTTTAGCTTCTTCAACCCATGCATCTGAGTATCCATTTCCGTTAAATATTATTCTTCCATGATTTTTAACAACTTCAACTATTATAGTATTTACTTCATCCTCTACATTTTCAGCTTTTTCTAATCTATCTGCATACTTTCTTAATACATCAGCTACCATTGTATTTATGATAAAGTTTGGTCCTGCAATAGAACCTGATGAAGGTGGCATTCTAAACTCAAATTTATTTCCTGTAAATGCAAATGGTGATGTTCTATTTCTATCTGTTGCATCTTTAAATAATATAGGTAGTGTGGTTACACCTATTGACATATTAGTTATTCCTTTAACTTTGTCTTTTCCACCAACTTCTATTTGTCTAAGTATTCCAGTTAATTGCTCACCTAAGAACATAGAAATTATAGCAGGTGGAGCTTCATTTGCTCCTAATCTATGGTCATTTCCTGGATTTGCAGCTGATTCTCTTAAAAGCTCTGGATATTCATCAACAGCTTCTATTACAGCACTTAAAAATAATAAGAATTGTTTATTCTTTTCTGGTTCTTTTCCTGGTTCTAAAAGATTTTGTCCATCGTCAGTTGCCATAGACCAGTTGTTGTGCTTTCCAGATCCATTTACTCCTGCAAAAGGTTTTTCATGTAAAAGACATACAAGACCATGTCTTAGCGCTACCTTTTTCATAACTTCCATAACTAATTGGTTGTGGTCTGTTGCTATATTAGTTGTAGCAAATACAGGTGCTAATTCATGTTGTCCTGGCGCTACTTCATTATGCTCAGTTTTAGCTGATACTCCAAGTTTCCAAAGTTCTAAGTCAACTTCTGCCATATATTTTGATATTCTTTCTTTTAAAGTTCCAAAATAATGGTCATCCATTTCTTGTCCTTTTGGAGCCATAGCACCAAATAAAGTTCTTCCTGTTAGTATAAGATCTTTACGTTTATCATAAAGTTTTTTGTCTACTATAAAATATTCTTGTTCTCCACCTACTGTTGTTATAACTTTAGTAGCTGTTGTATTTCCAAGAGCTTTTAAAACTCTCATAGCTTCATTAGATATAGTTTCCATTGAACGAAGAAGTGGAGTCTTTTTATCTAATGCTTCTCCATTATATGAACAAAACGCTGTTGGAATACATAAAGTCTTATCTTTTATAAATGCAGGTGATGTGCAATCCCATGCAGTATAACCTCTAGCCTCAAAAGTTGCTCTTAATCCACCTGATGGAAAAGAAGATGCATCTGGTTCTCCCTTTATAAGTTCTTTTCCTGAAAATTCTAATATAACTCCACCATCATCTGTTGGGCTTATAAATGCGTCATGCTTTTCCGCTGTTATTCCAGTTAGTGGTTGGAACCAGTGAGTAAAATGAGTAGCTCCTTTTTCAATAGCCCAATCTTTCATGGCATTTGCTACAACATTTGCTACTGCTGAATCTAATGGAAGTCTTTCATTAATTGTGTTTTTTAAAGCCTTATAAGTAGCCTTTGGAAGTCTTTCCCTCATGATTTTATCATTAAATACATTTGATCCGTATATTTCACCTAACTTATTCATTTAAAATTCCTCCTAATTTTTTTACATATAAAAAGCGTCCCCTAATACACTAGTCTCTAAGCTTAAAAACTAACATATAGAAAACGCCGTTGCTTTCTTTTTATAGATTTATTTTAATTTTACTTTATAATACGAATGTTCTAATATTTCTCCCTTGAAATATTAGTGATTTACTACAAAGCTATAATATCACACCTCTTATATTTGTTCAAGAGTTTTTAACATATTTTTTTAATAATATACTAAGGATAATAATATAATATTATTCATTTTTTAAAATTGTTACTTAATTATTCTTTACTTTATCAAGATTAAATTCCTTATCCTTATAATCTATCTTATATTCTATGCCATCTTTTAAATCATCAAACAGTATCTTGTCAACTAATAACGGCTTTAGTTCTGAATTTATAATTCTTAGTATTTCACGGGCTCCAAACTCTTTAGAGGTTCCTTTGTGAGCTATATATTCTATAACTTCTTTTGTAAATGATACATTTATATTTTTCTTTCTTAATTTTTCATTAAATAAAGATAATTGTTTTTTAACAATATTTATAGACATATTATTATCTATATCATTAAATACTACTATTTTATCTAATCTATTTCTAAACTCTGGGCTAAAGAATTTTTTAACTTCTTCATTTATTATATCCTTTTTAATTTCTCTGTCTAAAAATCCTACAAGATTTTTTCCAACATATTTAGCTCCTGCATTTGATGTCATTATAATAATAACATTTTTAAAATCTGCTTTTCTACCCTTATTATCAGTTAAGGTTGCATAATCCATTATTTGAAGAAGAACATTTAATATATCACTATGTGCTTTTTCAACTTCGTCTAATAAAAGAACACAGTTTGGTTTTTTTCTAATAGTATCTGTTAAAAGACCACCTTCCTCATAGCCTACATACCCTGGAGGAGAACCTATAAGTTTTGATGCTGTATGCTTCTCTCCATATTCACTCATATCAAACCTTACAAATTCTACTCCTAAGGTATTTGCTAAAACTTTTGCAATCTCTGTTTTTCCAACTCCAGTTGGACCTACAAAAAGCATAGAAGCTACTGGTTTATTCTCATCATTAAGTCCTGCCCTTGACATTTTTATGCATCGAACAACATTTTCAATTGCTATGTCTTGCCCAAAGATATTTTCCTTCATTATACTTTCTAAATTTTTTAAAGATTGAATTTCATTTTCTTCTACTGTTTCTTTAGGAATATTACACATTTTAGCTATTATTTTTTCAATAGTATTTTCGTCTATTTTTTTAGTTCTCTTATCTTTTCTAATCATTGACATATAAGCTCCAGCCTCATCTATTATATCTATAGCCTTATCTGGTAAAAATCTATCATTTATATATTTAGAACTTAAATGAACAGCACTTATAAGAGCCTTATTAGTATATTTAACATTATGATACTCTTCAAAATTTTTCTTTAAACCTTCTAGTATTTTAACTGTTTCATCCTTTGAAGGCTCTTTAACATCAATTATTTGAAATCTTCTACTTAAGCCTTTATCTTTTTCAAAATACTTTTTATATTCATCATAGGTAGTGGCCCCTATAAATTTTATTTTTCCCTCTAAAAGATATCCTTTAAGTAAACTTGCACCATCTAAAGAGCCACCCTCTAGTGCTCCTGAACCTACTATTGTATGAATTTCATCTATATAAACAATAGGATTTTCCTTTGTCATAATTTCATCTAATAAAACTTTCATTCTCTCCTCAAAATCACCTCTATACCTAGTTCCTGCAAGAAGTGCTCCTACATCTAAAGAGAATATTTGTGCTTTTTTAAGTTTTTCTGGAACCTTTCCATCTACAATAAGTTTTGCAAGCCCCAAGGTTATTGCAGTTTTACCAACTCCTGGTTCTCCAACATGTATAGGATTATTTTTAGTTCTTCTACAAAGTATTTGAATGGTTCTATCTAAAATATCCATCCTTCCAATTAGTGGATCTTTACTTATATTAGAAGCCTCTAGTGTTAAATCCTTTGCATATTTTTTTAGTATTGTTTCCTTATCTAACTTTTCTCCCTCGTCATAATCGGTCTCTAAATTATTATCTAAAAATATATCATCACTTGAACTTTCAAAGGCAATATCATCATTCTTATGGCAAAGGTCAAATAATAAATCCCTTTTACTTATTCCTTGCTCATTTAAATAGTACACTGCATAACTATTTTCTAAGTCATAAAGAGCTGAAATTATATGTTCTAAATCTATTTTGCTTTTCCCACTAAATATTGCTTGCTGAGTAGCTATAAACAGTACATTCTCCATGCCAAAGCTTTCCTTTGCTTCTTTTCCCTCTACTTTACTTATATACTTATCTAGATATTCATTTAATTCTTTTTCTAATTTTTCAACATTACATCCACAAATCTTTATTGCATCTAGGAACTTCTTATTTTTTAAACTTGCTAACAATAAATGTTCTGGAGTAACATACTCATGATTTTTACTATTTGCAATTTTATAAGCTTCTACTAATATATCATTTACAGTTTTAGTTATCTTCAAATCTTATTCCTCCTCTACTGTAAGTTTAAAAGGAAATCCACCTTGGGCTGCCATTTGCATAGCTATAGTTAACTTAGTCATGGCAATATCATAAGGATATATTCCTGCTACTCCTATTCCTTTATTATGAACTTCTAACATGATTTTATTTGCTTCTTCTATATTTTTATTAAATACACTTATTAAAACCTCTATTACAAACTCCATAGTTGTAAAATCATCATTATACATTAGTACTTTAAAATTTTTAGGCTTATCTATATTTATTTTATTCTTCTGTATACTTTTAATATCAAATTCCATAGTACCTCCTATTTATTAATCCTTAAAGTTTAAAATTAATTTTTACTTTTATATAATTATATTAATATAACTTTATAATTATCAATTATATCCTTATTTTAATATCTATTATTTAACGTCTATTTAAACTTTGAACTTCATATTCTTCAAACCTATACATTTGTCCTGTTGGATTTTCTTTATTTTTAGGCACCTTTTCTAAGAACATATTATAAGGCCTTACAAATCTTCCACACTCTCCATATAAGGCCCTATATAAAACTAACTTTTCTCTAGTTTCTGAATGAATAACTATATCTTCAACTAAATATAGGTCTCCTTTAAAGTGTCTAAATATTTTTCCTTTTGAATTTTCTAAGCTTCTCATTTTCCTTCTCCTAAATTAAATCTCATTTTTATATGTGGAATATTTACTTCATCATAAACTTCTCCACACTCTTTAAATCCTACACTTTCATATAAATCCTTTGCATAGACTTGGGCTGAAATTATTATACCCTCTTCTTTTAATTCTTCATTTATATATTTTATAAGATTTTCTAAAAGTTTTTTAGCCATCCCTTGTCTTCTATAAGATTTCAAAACCAAAACTCTACCTATTGAACATTCATCATAGCTTAATCCCTTTAAAACTATTCTTCCATAAGCTATAACTCTTCCATTTTCCCTAAAGAAACCATGATAACAAAGCCTATCTTTATCATCAAAGTCTTGTTCATCTATTATTTTCTGTTCCATTGCAAAGACTTCGAATCTTGATTTTACAATTTCATAAAGTTCATCTATTTTTAATTCATTAAAATGTTTTATTAAAAATTCCATGATT
>JAUNBX010000012.1:45827-54378 GCA_030526875.1 Clostridium perfringens
TTAATCTATAAAGTTAAAATAAATATAATATATAAATGGTATAGCAAAAAAATTTAAGCTATACCACTTTTCTTTTATTTTAGGCTATGTTTTAGCACAAAGCTTTAATTATTTAAAACTTATAAACTTCCATTT
Source organism: Clostridium perfringens (assembly GCA_030526875.1). Lineage (GTDB taxonomy): Bacteria > Bacillota > Clostridia > Clostridiales > Clostridiaceae > Sarcina > Sarcina perfringens_A. The sequence continues at coordinate 45,963 of JAUNBX010000012.1, forward strand.
CGTTTATTGCTTTTTCAACTAAAGCATCTACATCTAATGCCTCTTCTGATTTTCTAATTTCTAAAACTCTTGGTTTAGTTTTAGGATGTTTTGGAACAAATATAGTACAACAATCTTCATATGGAAGTATTGATGTTTCAAAAGTATCTATATCCTTAGCTATATCTATAATATCTTCTTTATCCATAGATATTAAAGGTCTAAATACTGGTCTATCTGAAACATCTGAGCTAACTACAAGTCCTTCCATAGTTTGTGACGCAACTTGCCCTATGCTTTCTCCTGTAGATACTGATTGAATTCCTCTCTTTTCTGAAAGATAACATGCACATCTCATCATAAATCTTCTCATTATTATAGTTAATTCATCTTCTCTACATTTTTCTATTATCTCCATTTGTATTTCAGTAAATGGTACAACAAATAAATTTACCTTTTCAGTATATTTAGCAAGAATTTTAGCTAAATCTTTAACCTTATCCTTAGCTCTTTCTGAAGTATATGGATGAGAGTGATAATATATACAGTTAAGTTCCACTCCTCTTTTAGCCATTAAATATCCTGCAACTGGAGAATCTATTCCACCAGATAACATAAGCATTGTGCTACCATTCATTCCATATGGAAGGCCACCTACACCTTTTACTCTATCTTTATTTGTAAACACATAAGTGCTTCCTTCTCTTATCTCAACTTGAACCTTACACTCTGGTTTGTGAATATCAACAGAGATACTATCTCCTAAATTAGATAAAACATATCCTCCAACTTCCCTTGAAATTTCCATAGAGTTTTTAGGAAAGTTCTTATTTGCTCTATTTGTTTCTATTTTAAAAGTTTTAGCACCACTTTCTTTAACCTTTTTTAAAGCCTCTTCTTTTATATTATCTAGTGTTCCCTCAATTTCAGTAACTATTGAAACCTCTTGAACTCCAAAAACTCTTCTAACTCTATCTATAATTTCATCTAAATCATTAGATTTTATAAACCATCTTCCTTGGTCTAAAATTATTTCATGTTCTACATCTTTTAATTTTTTTGTTATATTATTTTTTAATTTTCTTTCAAATTTGTTTCTATTTAATCCTTTTAGAAATATTTCTGGTGCATATTTAACTAATACTAGTTTACTCATATTTTTATTCTCCTTAAAAATTTCAATGATTTTTGTAAGTTTTCTATAGTATAATCTATTTCTTCCTTAGTGTTATATTTTGAAAAACTAAATCTTATAGCCCCTTGTATACACTTTTCTTTAAGGCCTATAGCATTTAATACGTGACTTCCTTTAGTTCCTGCAGATTTTGAAGAACAAGCAGAACCTGTTGATACAAAAATTCCTTTTTCCTCTAACATATGAAGAAGAACCTCTGCCCTTACTCCAAAGAAAGAAACATTTAATATATAAGGACTTATAGAATCTAGAAGTGGACTGTTTACTTTTATATCCTTTATTTCTTCTAATCTTTCTATAAAATATTTTTTTAAGTCTAAAACCTTTTTATAATTCTCATCTATTAATTCAAATGCTAAATCACTAGCCTTTACAAAGGATAAAACTCCAGGTAAATTCTCAGTTCCAGCTCTTACTCCTGACTCTTGCCCTCCACCTTCTATTAAAGGATTGACTTTAAGACTTTTTCTAACATAGCAAAAGCCAACACCTTTTGGTCCATGAATTTTATGAGCTGAAGCACTATAAAAATCTATATTACACTTTTTAACATCAACTTTTATTTTTCCAAAGCCTTGAACTCCGTCTACATGGAACCTAGCCCTTTGACTTTTTTCTTTTATTATTTTACCTATTTCCTTTAAATTTTGAATTGAACCTATTTCATTGTTAACCTGCATTATAGATACTAAAACTGTATTTTTAGTTATAGCTTCCTCTAATTCTTTTAAATCTATAAAACCAAATTCATTAACACTTAAATAAGTTACAAGTACTCCTTTTTTCTCTAAATCTTTTAAAGTATTTAAAACACTTGCATGTTCAAATTTAGTTGTTACAATATGACTTCCTTCTTTAGCAAAGTTTTTTAAAATCATATTATTGCTTTCACTTCCACCTGAAGTAAAGAAAATCTCTTCTTTTACTGCACCTATTTTTTCAGCAATATTGTTTTTAGCTTCCATAAGCTTATTTTGGCACTTTAAACCTAAACTATGTAAAGAAGATGGATTTCCATAATAATTCATCATAGCGTTCTTCATTACTTCTACAACTTCCTCTGATGGTTTAGTAGTAGCACTATTATCAAAGTAAACCTCCATACTTCCAATCCTTTCTTATTTTTATTCTGTTTATTATTTTAACTTATAGCGCTCAAAAAGAAAATAGGTATATATGAATAAAAGTTTCATAATACACCTATTTTTCCATAGCAATAAGTTCTACACCTTTAACTCCATAGATTTCTTTAGTTTTTTCTAAAACATTATTAAAATTATCTTCCATAACTGAAATATCCATAGTTATTGTTACATGGGCTACACCATTTATAGGTATCCCTTGATTTATAATTAATATATTACCACCAGCTTCTGAAAGGAAACTTAAAATAGATGATAAAACTCCCTTTTGATGAGCAACTGACATATTAAATACAACCTTAGTTCCACTAGATGCCATATCAGAAAACTCAAACACAAAATCTTTATATTTATAATAAACACTTCTGCTTATCCCTACTATTTTAGTGGCTTCAGTTACTTCCTTTACTTTACCTTCTTTTAATATTTTTTTTACATTTATAACCTTTTCAAAAACCTCCGGCAATACTTTTTTATCTATTATTAATAGATTTTCGCTCAATTTAATTATCACCTCGACTTCTTTTAAAAAAGTATAAAATCTTTATCTATTTTTATTACAGATAAAGACTTTATACCATAACTTTTATCTACATTAGATTATAATATATTATATATAACATTAAAACCCCTAATTTTCTTATTGCTATTTTTCAATCTAATGTTTTTAATTATCTAATCCCCAAATTTCTATAATCATAATATATCATGTTTCCTCATAAAATACAAGTGTTTTTTATGGAGATACATATTATATTGAAAAACCTTGCATTAATGTTCTTGTTCTATATAGAAATAGCTCTTTCTACAAATTTTAATATATATTTTTTAAAACCCTTTTTGCTATTTCTACTGATTCTTTAGCATCCTTTGCATAAAAGTCCGCTCCAATATCTTTTGCATATTCCTTAGTTAAGACTGCACCTCCAACAAATACCTTCGTATCTATATTACTTTCTCTTATTGTTTTTATAGTCTCTTCCATGCTCTTTAAAGTCGTTGTCATAAGAGCGCTTAGTCCCACAAGCTTAGCCTCATGTTTCTTTAATGCATTTATTACCTTTTCTATAGGAACATCTTTTCCTAAATCTATAACTTCATATCCATAGTTTTCTAGTATAACTTTAACTATATTTTTTCCTATATCATGAATATCACCTTTTACTGTAGCTAAAATTATTTTTCCATTATTTATTTTCTCTTTATCACTTTTACTTAAGTTTTCTTTTAGAACTTCAAAAGATTTTTGGACAACTTCAGCTGAGCTTACAAGCTGTGGAAGAAATATTTCTCCCTTTTCAAAGGAAAATCCAACCTCATCTAAAGCAGGAATTAAATATTCATTAACAATTTCTAGTTCCTTTTTTACCTTCAAAAGCCTTCTAGTTTCTTCTTTAGCATCCTCTTTTAATCCCTTTATAATCATATATTTTAAATCTTTTGCTGATTCTTCTATTATTATAGTTTGTTTATTATCCTTATTTTCATTTGCCTTATAATACTCAATAAACTCCCTAGAATCTTTATCATAATTACTTAAAACATTAAAGGCTTTTATAACATCTATCATTCCCTTAGAATTAGGATTTATAATAGGTAAGTCTAATCCTCTTCCTAAGGCTAAGCTTAAAAATGTCTCATTTATAAGGGATCTATTTGGAAGACCAAAGGATATATTAGAAACTCCTAAAAGGGTTTTAACTCCTAATCTTTCTTTAACCATTGTTATAGACTTTAATGTTTCAAAAACCTCTTTTTGCTGAGTTGAAGCTGTTAAAACTAAACAATCTATAAATATATTTTCTTTATCTATACCATACTTTTTAGCTTTATCTACTATTTTTTTAGCTATCCTAAATCTTTCTTCTGCACTATTTGGTATACCTCTTTCATCTAAAGTAAGACCAACTACTGCTGCACCATATTTCTTAACTATTGGAAGTATAGTATCTAAAACTTTATCCTCTCCATTTACAGAGTTTACTATAGCTTTTCCATTATAATATCTTAAAGCTTTTTCTATAACATTTTTATCAGTTGAATCTATTTGAAGAGGAATATCTAGAATTTCTTGAATGCTACGTATAACCTCTACCATAACCTCTTCCTCATTTATATTTGGTATTCCAACATTAACATCTAAAATATCTGCCCCAGCTTCCACCTGTTCTATAGCTTGTTTTAATATATAATTTAAATCATTATTTTTTAAAGCTTCCTTAAATATTTTTTTACCTGTTGGATTTATTCTCTCACCAATTATTTTTACTCCATCTATGTTTACAACCTTTGAATGGGTACAAACTGCAAATATTTCTTTTCTTTGTTTTTCTTTAATCTTTTTATCTTTAACCTTTTCTTTAACTGCTTCTATAAATGATGGCGTAGTTCCGCAACATCCCCCTAAAATATCTACACCTAAATCTAAGAACTCCATCATATATGTTGAAAACTCATCTTCATTTACATCATATAAAACTTTTTCTCCATCCATTTTAGGAAGTCCTGCATTTGGCTGAACCATAACTTTTTTATTTGCAACTTTAAGTATTTTACTTAGTATAGGTTTTATTTCCCTTGGTCCTAAAGAACAGTTTATTCCAATTGCATCTACCCCTAGTCCTTCTAAGGTTATTACCATGCTTTCAGGAGTACATCCTGTAAATGTTCTTTGATTTTTTTCAAAGCTCATGGTACAAAAAACTGGAAGTGTGCTATTTTCCTTTGCTGCAAGGACTGCTGCCTTTGCCTCATATAAATCTGTCATAGTCTCTATTAATATAATATCTGCACCTGATTTTACACCTTGAACTACTTGTCTTTTAAATATTTCATAGGCTCTATCAAAACTTAATGTTCCTATTGGCTCTAAAAGCTGTCCTATAGGTCCTATATCTAAAGCAACCTTTACACCTTTATCTCTAACTGCTTTTTTAGCAATACTTATAGCACTATCTATTACCTCTTCTACTGTATAATCATAACCTTTTAACTTTAATTCATTTGCCCCAAATGTATTTGTTGTTATAATATTTGCACCTGCATCTATATACTCTTTATGAATATCGTATATTATATCCTTTTTTGTTATATTAAAACCCTCTACTCCATTTTCAAAGCTTAGTCCCTTTTTTTGAAGCATAGTTCCCATTGCACCATCAAATAGTAATATTTCCACAACTCTCACCCTTTCGTCTATATAAACAGTCTTCATTCTTTAAGCAAACTGCACATTTTTTGCCTTGCTTTTTTATATTTTCCTCTGATATTCCAATTATTGCTGTAACTGATTTTCTAGGTATTAAAATATTGTTTTCTGAACAAGTAAGTCCTATCTCCTTTTGGCAATTTAAAAGACTTATAAAATCATTTTGAATTTCTATTGGCAAATCCCCATAACCCGGGCTATACCTAGATGTTATGAATAAGTTGTCTTTTTCCATTTTTTCTTTTATATTAAGTTCTAATAAATCACAGGCTTCCTCAATAGCCGTTGTACCACAAGAATCCATAATAATTGACTCTGATAAGGATTTTCTCTCATAAAGCCTAAGTAATCTTTCAAAATTATTGCCTAAAGTTACAGCCATTAAAACACATTCCTTACATGATTTTAAGTGTTTTTTTATATCCTCTCCTTTTAAAATAAACTTTGTTTCCTTTAAAGCTATACCCTCAGTAACCTCTTCTATTTTATATCTTTTAACTATATATCTTAAATCTATAGCATTTTTTACCAAATTTTTAGATTTTTTTATATTATTTGTTATTCTTTCATCTAAGGTTTGTCCTTTATATCCTAGGTATCTTAATACCTCACTACTATTTATCTTTATATCATCTTTGTTCATTTAAACTCCCTTTTCATTTATGCATTTTATTATAGAAGATATATTATTTGTTATTCCCTTTGCAACTTTTGGATTATTCATTGTATAAAGATGAATCCCCTTAACCCCTGAAGATAATAAATCTATTATTTGTTCTACTGCATAAGCTATTCCTGCGTCTCTTAATGCTACTTCATTATACTCATACTTATCAACTATCTTCATAAACTTTTTAGGAAAAGTTGCTCCACATAAGCTCACTATTCTCTCTATTTGTTTTTTATTTATAACTGGCATTATTCCAGCTTGAATAGGAATATCTATATTAGCGCTGCATGCTTTATCTAAAAATCTATAGAATATATCATTATCAAAAAATAACTGAGATACTAAATTACTTGTTCCACAATCTACTTTTTTCTTTAAATTTTCTATATCCTTATCTAAACTTTCACAACTTGGATGACATTCAGGATAACATGCACCACCAATATTAAAATCTCCATATTCTTTTATAAAAGATACTAAATCACTTGCATATTTAAAATCTCCACAAGTGCATTCTCCAACAATATCACCTCTAAGGGCTAATATATTTTCAATATTATTTTCTCTTAACTGACTTAAAATATTATCTATGTCTTTTTTTGTTGATTTTATACAAGTTAAATGGGCCACTGACTCTATATTATACTGATTTTTTATTTTTGAAGCTAAATCTATAGTCTTATTCTCAATGGTACTACCACCTGCCCCATAAGTAACACTTATATAATCTGGCTTTAAATCCTTTAGCTCCTCTAAAGTATTATATATTTTGTTTATATCTCCATTTGGTTTTGGTGGAAATATCTCAAAAGATAGTACAATTTCTTTTTGTCTAAAAATCTCATTAATTCTAATAATAACCGCCTCCTAAAAATAAAAAAGCATCTAAGAGGAATATCTTAGACGCTTATACAAATCTCGTATACACATGAACATTCCTTATCTTTCAGTAAAACTGCAGGATTTAGCACCATAACTTAATTGGTTGCTGGGTTTCATAGGGCCAGTCCCTCCACCGCTCTTGATAAGTATATTAAATTTATTTTTTTATTTATTGTACTCCCAATAATAAAATTTGTAAATATATAAAATTTATTTAACTCTATTGTTATTTATATACTAAAATTTTATTAAATAGAACTTTTAATAATTTCATGGTATTTTAATTGTTGTTTCATGGTATTTATAATATACTATAATTATACCATTATTATTTAATTTTATTGTAAATTTTAATGCTATACTACTTACAAGGAGGTGACTCCGTTAAATATTATAAACTAAAATTTATATGTTTATAGAATTTTATAACGGATTAATAAATGTTTAGATCATTTAAATGGTATATACTAGGATACGTAGGAACTTTAGTGGCTTTTATGCCTAAAGAAAAAGAAGCAGAGAAATTACTTGCTGAAGGAAAAAAGGATGAAATGAATACTTTAGTTGCCCAAGGCACAAAAACTATATCACAAAGATTAATAAAATTTTCTGGGTCAACGGTAAATGTTCATGGACTTGAAAATATTCCAGATGGTCCTGTATTATTTGTTTCTAATCACCAAAGTAATATGGATATTGCCATAATCTGCGGTTTTATAGATAAACCTAAAGGATTTATTGCTAAAAAAGAATTAGAAAAATTACCTCTTATAAGTAAATGGATAACTTTAGCAGGTTCCATATACTTAGATAGAGAAAATCCTAGAAAATCTATGGAGGGTATTTTAGAAGGTATTAAAACCCTTAAAAATGGACATTCTCTAGTTGTATTTCCTGAAGGAACTAGAAGTAAAGGTGATAAAATGGGAGAATTTAAAGCAGGAAGTTTTAAACTAGCTACTAAATCAAAAGTTCCAATAGTACCTCTTACAATTGATGGAACTTATAGAGTTATGGAAGGTAATAAAATATTAATCAAACCTAGTAATATAAATTTTTACATCCATAAGCCGATATATGTAGATAAACTGTCTAAAGAAGAGTTAACAACTCTACCTGAAACAGTAGAAAATATTATAAGAAGCAAACTTCCAAATAAGGGAAAGTAATCGCAATCATAAATATTTTTTAAAACAAAGAGTTTAGAAAATTCTTTGTTTTTATATTTATACTATAACTCTTATAAAATAAAAATAAGAGCTATAAAATTATAGCTCTTATGTATTTAAACAAAATTATCTTCTATTATTTTGTTGTTTTCTTGCTCTTCTGCAATCTGG
>JAUNBX010000061.1 GCA_030526875.1 Clostridium perfringens
CGAGCTATTGCACAGTTCTTACATACAACAGCAAATATCAAAATTTCTCATGTAACCATAGCTAGTTGGACTCATAAATTTGCACCATTCTTTAAACAAAAAGCAGATTCATTTAAAGATCAGTTAAACCTTCAATCTGACGATTGGCACGCTGACGAAACTGTTGTATTTATAAATGGCCAAAAGTATTATCTATGGCTTGCTATAGACTCAGAAACACGCTTCATATTAGCATTTCATCTTACGAAGTCACGTAGTGAAGATTCAGCTTTTACTTTAATTAATGAAGCTAAAAAGTTTGGGGAACCTAGTAATTTCATTACTGATAGATTACCATCATATAATCAAGCTGCTGCTAAGGTTTTACCTAATACCAAGCATATACCTGTAGCACCAATGTCTAGTGATACAAACAATAATTTGATTGAATCTTTCAATAAGACATTTAAGGCATGGTATAAAGCTAAAAAAGGCTTTAATTCATTTGAAAAAGCTAATAACTTAATATCTGTATTTATCTTTCACTATAACTTTATAAGATCCCACGGATCATTGAATAATCACACTCCAGCCGAAGTTGCTGGCTTCGCGAGCGATAGCAAATCTAAACATTCTTGGTTTGTTGCTGCTTAATTCAATTAATCAATATCTTTGATTAACCTGCAAAAATCCTATTTATTGCAGGCTTGTTTGCCATGCAATAAATTAATCAAACTTATATAATTTTCAAAGAGCGAGTAATTCTACGAAATGTTAAGCTATTTTTTCATAACAACCTAACAGAATCTTATTTTTAATAATTTATTTAAGCTATAGTTTATTATAGTAAATTTAATTTTGTAAAAATACTATAGAACAGTATAGCAAAATATAAATAAGGTGTAAAATATTTTGTGTAAGAGTTTAAAAAGTTAACAGTTTAGTTACATGTGGAAATTAAATTACTATTAATGATACAATATATATTATTGACATGAAGTATACTAAATTGATACCATTATAGTAATAAAACGTATCATTAGAGGGGACTTAAGGTGAAAAGAATGAAGCTTTCAAAAGAAGTAAAATTATTAGGGAAAACTATTGGTCTTGATAACATAATTAGTTCGCTTATATTTTTGATATTAATAATTGGAGTAATTATATCTTTAAATAAGGGTAATATCAAAGGGGTTACCTGGGAGTACATGTTAAAGTCTAGTAAAGATAAGTATGTATATGAAGAATATGATAAAGATAAAATTAGTAAGCTAAATGAAAGTGTTCAAGAATTTTATAAATTAGCTAGGGTTTTATATGGATATTCTGATGTAGATCATTGTTTATTAGAAAAAGAAATAATAAATGGTGATAGTACATATGGATGGGATTCTAATTATTCAAAAAAGTTAAAAGAAACCATGGAAGCCATAGTAAGCGAGACAGAAAATATAAAAAATATAAAGACATACACTATTAAAGAAAAGAAAAAAATAGTTGAAGCATTAAAAATGATAAGATATTTTTGTGATAATCAACAAATTATTAATAAGGCACGAATGAAAATGAAGTTAATAAGTAATTATTCAGATAGTACGTCTATAAGTATATTACTAATAGATGATGGTGGTGCAGAGTATTTAGTAAATTATGAAGATGACCTTACAAAAGTTAAGGGAATCATAAACAGTAGATAAGCAGGAGGAATTATGAAGAAAAACATTCAAGATAAGGTGCTGCAATGTGCAGATTTTATAGAAACTTTTATAGCAATTTTATTAACTATAGTTATAGCTATATTAGCAGTATTATTAATTGCAGAATTAAAAGGTATTGTATTAAATGGAGATAGTATAGAATCTTTTAATAATTTTTTAGCATCGGCATTAAGTTTAGTTGTTGGAATAGAATTTATAAAAATGCTTTGTAAACATACTCCGTCTACAGTTATAGAAGTATTATTATTTGCTATGGCAAGACAACTTATAGTACAACATACATCAGTAGTAGACAATTTAATAGGAATTGTATCTATTGCAGCATTATTTGCAGTAAGAAAATATTTAGTTGAAAAAGAATAAAAGGTATATTATAAAAAGGATAACACTAAAGATGTTATGGTATTTATCAAACATTTTAGTGTTATTTTTTATATATTCTAACAAAGAAGATCTTATATATGTACTTTACTTATAGTTAAGAAATTATAATAAGTTCTAAAAAGAAATTTATACTATATATATTTTATAAGAGTTTTTTAATTAGGAGGAGTCTTATGATATCTATAAGTTTGTGCATGATTGTAAAAGATGAAGAAAAAAATATAGAAAGATGTCTATCATCAGTAGAAGGAATTGTAGATGAAATTATAATAGTAGATACAGGATCTAAGGATAAGACAAAAGTAAAAGTAAAAGAGCATGGGGCAAGGATTTATGATTTTAAATGGGAAAATGATTTTAGTGAGGCAAGAAATTTTTCGTTTTCAAAGGCAACTAAAGATTATATATTATGGCTTGATGCAGATGATGTACTTAAATATGAACATAGAGAAGAATTATTAAAATTAAAGGATAATTTGGGATTGTACATAGACTCAGTAGTTATGAATCATGTATTAGCTTGTAATGAAGAGGGGGAGCCTATAAGTTACTTAAAAAGAAATAGACTTATGAAGAGGATATGTAGATTTAAGTGGAAGGGCAGAGTATATGAGGATATAGATGTAAGAGGAAATACATTGAATTCTGATATATGTATAATACATAAGAGAAAAAAAGAGCACGTAGATAGGAAGTTTGAAATTTGTGAGATTATGCGCAATGAAAAGGTAGACTTCAGTGCAAGAGAGTTATACTTTTATGCAAATGAATTATATGATTATAAAATGTATGATGAAGCTATAGAGGAGTATATAAAATTTTTTAATAAGGAAGAATTCTTATTAGAGGATACTAATAGTGCATGCTTAAGAATAGCAGATTGTTATAGAAATAAGGGGGAAGAGGAAAAGGAATTTGAATTTCTTTTTAAAAGTTTTCAGTATAATATACCATCATCAGAAGTATGTTGTAGGATAGGAAGCAAGTTTTTAGATAAAAAACAATACAATAAGGCAATATTTTGGTATAATACTGCTATAAAAAATAAACCAGAACCAGATTACTTAGGTCTTATAAATAGTGCTTACCATACATGGGTGCCTTATTTACAACTTTGTATATGTTATTGCTATGTAGGGGAATTTGAGTTTGCTAATAAGTGTAATGAAATAGCGCTTAGATATAATAAAAATCATCCAAGCATTTTAAAAAATAGGACATATCTAAAGGAAAGAATTTAAGTTGTTTAGGTGAAAGAGGAGAAGATGAATTTTATACAAAATATTGATGATTATATACTGGTGTTTATACAAGATAATATAATAAATCCTGTGTTAGATAGTATTATGCCCGTTATCACTTCCTTAGGTAATGGAGGAACAATATGGTTAGTTATAGCAATTATACTTGTATGCAGTAGCAAATATAGAAAGTATGGAATAATGATGTTAGTTTCATTACTTTTATGTTTATTAGTAGGAAATTTAGGTCTTAAATTAATAGTAAAAAGATTAAGACCATGTCATGTGAACTTACATGTGCCTATATTAATAGATAGACCATTAGACTTTTCATTTCCATCAGGACATACAATGACTTCTTTTGCAGCAGCTACAATATTAATGTATATGAATAAGAAAATAGGAATAATTGGAATGATAGGTGCGTCATTAATAGCATTTTCTAGATTATATTTATATGTACATTATCCATCAGATGTATTAGTTGGAATGATAATTGGTATAATATTATCAGTTACTGTTGTAGAAATTTATAAAAGAAAAATACAAAGAAGTAATGATAACTTGTTTGGAGTTAATTAAATAATTAATTCCAGACAAGTTTTTTTATAGAGATAATTATAATTTTTAATGCAGATGCTAAATATAAAGAGGTATATATATCTAAAGTTTATATATAATAAAAAGGTTTATATGGTATAATTATGAATAAAAACTTTATATTGGGGAGATGAATATGCACTTAAAAATTATATTTATAGGGCTAGATGAAAAAATAATATTTGATAAAGGAATATTAGAAAAAGTAGATGATGGTTATAAGAAGCTATATTATAAGTTAAATAATGATACTGTAGAAGTGTTGTTTTTCAATGAAAACTATTATGGAATTAGTAGGTTTATTTGTAATAGAAGTATAGTTGTTATAAATGAATCTAAGAGTTTAAGAGCAGAAGAAATACAAAGTATAAAAAATAACAAAGAAATAGTTACTATTTTACTTAATAGAAATAATAAAATGCTAAATTTTGAAAAAGAATTTGTTTTCCCATATTTATCAAAAAATAAAAAAGTTAAAATTTGTGATATTATTTTAACAATATATAACATTTGTGAATATGATTCTATAATTAAGAATACATCTGGAATAAGAGGTATAATTGGTTTTACAGAAAAGGAAGAATTACAACAGGATTTATTATTGGATGTATTAAGTGAATTTGAAGTAATAGAAAAATGTAAGGAATATAGTTTGAACTTATTTTTAAAGGAAGAGTTGAATGTTGAAGAACTAGCTTATATAGAAGATCCTATAGGAGAGTATACATATAAAAATTCTAGTCTTAAAATTAAACAAAACATAGATGAAATTTATAAAGAAAAAATATATTTTTGTATGATGGGAATACAATAGAAGTAAAGGCTGTATCAAATGATATAGCCTTTATTTTTTATTTGAACATTGTTAAAAAAATATTTATATATCACTTAAATAATTTAAATAATTATTTAAAAATTTAATTAAATTGAATATATGCTAAGATGCTTGTACAATTAGGATTGTAATAAGACAGAAATTTTTTAACTATAAAGTGTTAAAAAATAAACAAAGGAGAAATAATTATGGGCGAAATTATTATGAAAACTTTAACTGATAACGCTATATTAGGAGCGATTTTTTCATCAGTAGCAATTATTCTTTTAGGATTCTTTTTAAGAAAGAAGGAAATATTAAATAGTGCAGCATCAAAGATGCTTACTAAAGTTGTATTAACAGTATCTCTTCCAGCATTAGCTTTCACATCATTTATGAAAGATATAAATGGAGAACAATTAAAACAAGGTATGAATGTTTTAATATGGGGATTCGTAATTTACATAATACTAATTCCAATTACTAAGCTTATGTACATGAAGGTAAAAGGCGACAAGCAAGATGTTTATAGAGTATTAACAATATTCGGTTCAACTACTTTCTTTGGAACACCAATAGTTACAGCTGTATATGGTGCAGCAGGAACAATGTACTCAAACATATTTAATATAGCTTATAGAGTATTCTTATACTCATACGCATTTATAACAATGTCTGGTGCAAAAATGGATAAAGAAAATTTAAAGAAAAACTTAAAAGAAATTTTCTTGAATCCAATTATATTAGCTACATTCTTCGGATTATTTGTATGGTTATGTCAAGATATGCTTCCACAAGTTGCAGTTACAACTAAAGATGGAGTAGCAAATTATGCATTCTTAAGAATTGACCAAACAATACCATGGCTTTACAAACCACTTGATTACTTAAAAGCTTTAGCTTCACCACTTGCATGGATTGCAATAGGTGCAACTTTAGCAGAAGTACCATTTAAAAAAGCAGTATCTCAAAAAGATGCTTGGGTTTACAGTGTAATAAAAGTTATATTAGTACCAGTTATAAACTTAGTTATATTAGCAGTATTAACAATGACAGGAATATTACCAATAGAATTTACAGCAGTAGCTACAACAGTTATCATGATGGCAGCGCCAACAGCTACAGTTGCAGCAGCATATGCTATAAGCTTTGATAGAGAGGCAATATTTACTTCAAACTGTTCATTATTATCAACAGTAGTTGCAGTAATTGCAATGCCAATTTGGATAATAGTTTTAGAAGTAATTAAAAATATAGGTATATTTGCATAAAAAATTAAATAGACAAAATAGCCACTTTATATTATAAATATAGAGTGGCAATTTCAATATAGAAAATTAATTAGATTAAACTTAAGAACAAAAGAGGAGTGTGTAAATTATGACAAAAATGATTTGTTATGGAGTTAGAGCAACAGAAGTACCATATTTTCATAAATTAAATGAGGCTTATGGATATGAATTAAAGCTAGTTACATTAGGTCTTAATGATGAAAATGTAAAAGAAGCTTTAGGATATGATGCAGTAATGGTTAGAGGTGGTTGTAGAGCTACTAGAGAAAACTTAACATTACTAAAAGAAAATGGTTTAAAATATCTTTTAACTAGAACTGTAGGATTTGACCACGTTGATTTAGAAGCAGCTAAAGAATTAGATATACCTGTAGCTAGAGTACCAGGTTACTCACCAAACGCTATATCTGAACTTGCAGTAACTCTTACTATGATGTTATTAAGACATACAGCATACACTGTAGATAGAACAAAGGATCAAAACTTCGTAATAGATCCATTCATGTTCAGTAAAGAAATCAGAAACTGTACAGTAGGTGTACTTGGAACTGGTAGAATAGGTCTTACAACTGCTAAGTTATTCAAAGGCTTAGGAGCAAGGGTTCTAGGATATGATGTATTCCATAGTGATGCAGCTAAAGAAGTAGTAGAATTTAAGACTCTTGATGAAGTTACAGCTGAATCAGATGTAATAGTTGTACATGTTCCATACATAAAGGGACAAAACTACCATATGATAAATGATGAATTTATCTCAAAAATGCAAGACGGAGCTATACTTGTAAATGCAGGTAGAGGAGAAGTTCAAGATATAGATGCAATTATCAGAGGTGTAGAATCTGGTAAATTAGGTGGATTTGGTACAGACGTACTTGAAGGGGAAACTGGAGTATTCTTCAATGACTTAAGTGGACAAACAATGGAAAATAAATCTATAGAAAAATTAATGAGTTTATATCCAAAAACATTAGTAACACCTCATATAGGTTCATATACTGATGAAGCTTTAAGAAATATGATAGAAATTTCTTATGAAAACTTAAAAGAATTCCTTACAGAAGGAACTTGTAAAAATAAGTTAGCTTAATTTTAAAAAATAAATCCCTCATAAGATTTAATCTTATGGGGGATTAATATTTGCAATTAAATAAGTACAAAATAAATTATGGAGTTTTTTATGAAAAAAAGAAAGATAAGTTTTGAAAAAAAGATTATTTTAACTGCTCTTTTAATTACATTTATTCCTTTATTATTATCATATGTTGTATTTTTACAAGATAAATTAACAACTATTGATACTAGAATAAAACAGAATTTAAAAAATATGGCCTTTTATATGAGTGAAAGTGATCTTGTAAAAACTGCTTTAAATGAAAAAATTAATGATGGTGCTATTCAAGAATATACTAAACAATTTATAAAAAATGATGCTGATATAGATATTATAGTTGTTGGAGATATGAATGGAACTAAGTATTCGCATTTAGATGAAACACAAATAGGAGAAGTTTATGTAAATGAAGATAATAAGAAGGTTTTAAAAGAAGGTGTGGGATATTATTCTCTTATGGAAGGTTCTGTTGGGTATACTTACAGAAGGTTTGAACCTATATACTATGATGGAACTCAGATTGGTTTTGTTATGGTTGGTAAATATAATAATCAAATTGAAATCATAACAAAAAGAACTAGAATTTCTTATACAATTCTATTTGTAATATCATTTTCTATATCAATTATAATAGCAAAGTTTTTTGCTAAAATAATAAAATCTGCTATATTAGGTATGGAACCAGAAGAAATAACTACATTATATAAACAAAAAAGGATTATAATTAATAGTGTAAAAGATGGAATTATTGCTTTGAATAAAAATTATGAAGTTACAGAAATAAATAAAAATTGCTATGATCTTATAGAAGACTTTAGTATAGATGCAGTTTTAAAAAAGTTAGATAAGTATATAAAAAGTAAAGAAGATTTTGAAATGAGAGAGATGATAATACAGGGGGAAAAAGTTTTTGTTACTATTAATTCTATAATGGAAGCAAGTAATTATTATGGAGTAGTAATAACATTAACAAATAGAAAAAATATAAATAAGTTAGCAAAAGAGATAACTGGGGTAGATGAGGTTATAAATAATTTAAGAGCTAATGTTCATGAATTTAAAAATAATCTTCATGTTATTTTAGGATTATTGCAATTAAAAGAATATGATGAAGCTATAAACTTTATAAGGAGAATCCAAAAGATAAAAGAAATAAGTACATCAAGATATTTAAATATTAAAGATAACTATGTAAGGGCTATGCTTATGGCTAGAGATGTGGTAGCTAAGGAAAGAGATATAGAGTTTATTTTAACTGATGATTCATACTTAGATTTAACTCATAATTATATTGATTCTTATGATATAATAACTATTCTAGGCAACCTAATAGAAAATGCATTTGAAGCTTGTGAACATTGCGATGCAGGTAAAGTAGAAGTAGCTTTAAATGAAGATTCAATGAGTATAAATATAAAGGTAAGGGATAATGGGGAAAAAATCAAGAAGGAAATAATAAATGAACTATTTAAAGAAGGGAAATCCACAAAAGGTGAAGGTAGAGGAACTGGATTATATTTAGTTAAAAATAGAGTTGAACTTTATAATGGGGATATAAAAATTGTTGAATCAAATAATGAAAAGAAATTTGAAATAACTATTTTAAAGGGAGAGTAGAACATATGGTAAAAGTATTAATAGTTGAAGATGATCCCATGGTAGCTCTTATAAATAGAAGATATTTAGAAGAGATAGGTAATGTGAAAATTTTTGGACCAGTAATGAAAGAAGATGAAATAATATCCATAGTAAATAGCGAAAATATAGATTTGATATTATTAGATGTATTTTTACCTAAAAAGAATGGTTTGGATATATTAAAAACATTAAGAAGTAAAAAGATTTTAGTGGACGTAATAATGATAACAGCAGCTAATAGTGTAGAAGAATTAAAAAAAGCATTTGCTTATGGAGTGGTAGATTATTTAGTAAAGCCCTTTGAATTTCCACGATTTGAAGAAGCTTTTAATAAATATAAAACAAAGAAAAGTATTTTGAATGGAGAAAGAAATTTAGAGCAAAGTGATATAGATAATATCTACTTAAAAGCAACAGCTGTTCAAGAAGGGTTGCCAAAGGGGTTAAATGAAAGAACCTTAAACAAGGTAATAGAGTTTTTAGAGAATAACTGCAATAAAATATGGACACTAAGAGAGATATCTAATGAAATAGGAATAAGTAATGTAACTATTAAAAAATATATGGATTATCTTGAAAGTATAAATAAAATATCTGTAGAGTTAACTTGTGGAAATGTTGGAAGGCCAGAATTAAAATATTCTATAATATAAAAAATGGAAAAATAAAAATAAATATGATATAATTCCTAAAAAAGGATTGGGGAGTTATAAATGAACTTTAAAAAACATAAGTACATAGGCTTTTTAGGATTTATATCATTAATAGGGTTAAAAGGATTTACAACAGGAAACTATATATGGTTTATATTTTTTATAAATTATTTATGGTTTACTTTCTTTTATGAAAATAGCATTGTTTATAAAAAAAATAAAGTTAATTAAAATGAAAGATAAGAATTCTTTTGAAAAGGTATGTGATTGGGATTTGCATATCTTTTTTTGTTTTGTTAATTTATACGTGTTGTAAAAATGTATTATCCTCAACTTTTAATGTAACTATTGGGTTATTAAGAACACTTATAAATGCTGAGTTTTTCTTGATAAAATACATATATAGGAGTATTATGTATATATTGGAGTTTTAAAATACAAGGGGGAAGAAAAATGATATTAGAAAATGTTAAATTTGCAAAGGATTACAGTGAAATTAATCCAAATTTAGAAAAGGCTATAGAATTTTTGAAATCTAATGATTTAAATTCACTTGAAGTAGGAAATTATGAAATAGACGGTAAAAATGTTTATGCATTTGTACAAGAATATGAATCACATCCAGTAGAAGAAAGAAGATGGGAAGCGCATAAAAAGTACATAGATATTCAATGTATTATAGCAGGAAATGAAGTTATGTATTATGCACCAGTAGATTCATTAGAAATGTATGAAAATAATTTTGAAGAAAAGGATGTAGCTTTCTTTAAGAATGTTGAACATAGTACAAGATTAGAACTTACAAATGGTGATTATGCAATATTCTTCCCAGAAGATGCACATAAGCCATGTTGTGCTTTAGACAAGCCTGAACATGTTAAGAAGATAGTTGTTAAAGTAAAAGTTCAATAAGTAAGATTATTGAATAGAAAAATTAGTAGAGAAAAGAGAAAAGATTTGGTTAAATGTTTGTGCTTAATAACCTTTAAAATCTAAGATTTTAAAAGAAGTATAAGAAAACATTAACTAATCTCTTCTCAGTTCTCTTTTCTTTTTTCTCTTAAATTAATATTAGGGGGTAACAAAATGAAGGTATTAGCTTTTAATGGAAGCGTAAAAGAAAAAGGAAATACCTACGATGCATTAAATGAAGTAGCAGAAGAATTAAGGAAAGAAAATATAGATGTAGAAATAATTCATGTAGGTAATAAAAATATAAGGGGTTGTCTAGCATGTGGTGGTTGTTCTAAAAATAAAAACTGTAAGTGTGTAATAGATGATGAAGTTAATGAATGGATTAAAAAAATGAAAGAAGCTGATGGAATTATATTGGGATCACCAGTATATTATGCAGCTTTAAATGGTACAATGAAGTCATTTTTAGATAGAGCATTTATGGTGGCAGGGGCTAATGGAGCTTTATTTAGACATAAGGTGGGTACAAGCATTGCAGTAGCAAGACGTGCTGGAACAGTACAAACTATAGAACAATTAAATAATTTTATTAGTTTTACAGAAATGCTTATGCCATCATCAAATTATTGGAATGTAGTTTATGGAGGAGCTCCTGGGGAAGGCAAGAATGATGCTGAAGGAATGCAAACTATGAGAATACTTGGTAAAAATATGGCTTGGCTTATGAAACTTGTAGACTACGGTAAAGATGCTATTAAAGAACCGGAAATTGAAGTTAAGATTAAGTAATTGCTAGGATAAAAACTAAAATAGAAAAGAGAAAAGATTTGGTTAACTGTTTGTGCTTCATAACTTTTAAAATCTAAGATTTTAAAAGAAATATAACAAAACATTATCTTATCTCTTCTCTATTATCTATATAATCTATTCTCTATCTTAAACTCTCTTCTCTTAATTCATCTCTTACTTAAAGATTATTGTATTGAGTGAAAAGGTCGGACAGAATTTTAGTTAGAACTTGTCCTATAATTAAATAAGATTTTGTTTCTAAGTTTGCAAGTGATACTCTAAGTGACCATTTTGAAGATGCAAAGCCATCACCATTTAATAAAATTACAGAATGATCTTTAGCTAAAGTATAAAGAA
>JAUNBX010000062.1 GCA_030526875.1 Clostridium perfringens
GAGAAAAAATGTCTTAAAAATTAGGTGATTCTCATCTAATTTTTTTATTTTGATTAAAGATAAAACTATGGAGAGAAAAAGCTAAATAAAAAGTATCAAAATAATAATTTATGAGGATATATTAGATAATATAATGATTATTTAGTTATCATATTGATAATTTATTATTATATTGATAATCTATTATTATTTTTTTACAATATAGCTTACAAAAAAATATATATTTGTAAATTATATGTGTGAAAAATACTAATTCTAACTTTTAAGATTAAATTTTTATAAAAAAAGTTGGCTAGGAAATTGCTATATATTTATATGAGAAATACATAGAATTTTAAAGGAGAATTATATATGGATAAAATTAAATGGAAATTAAATACCATGGTTCCAGGGGATAAAGAAGCTTCAATATCTTATTTATCAAAGGAAGAGATTAGTAAAGCTAAAAGATTTCATGAAAGTATAGATGGCTATAAAGAAACGCCTTTAGTAAAATTAGATAATTTAGCAAAATATATGGGGATTAAAGGCTTTTACGTTAAAGATGAATCTTATAGATTTGGATTAAATGCTTTTAAAGTATTAGGAGGTTCCTATTGTATGGCTAGATATTTAGCTAAAAGATTAGGAAAAGAAAATGAAGAATTAACATATAAAGAGTTAATAGCACCTGAAACTAAAGAGAAGTTAGGTGATGTAACTTTTTATACAGCTACAGATGGTAACCATGGAAGAGGAGTTGCATGGACAGCTAATAAATTAAATCAAAAATCAGTTGTATTAATGCCAAAGGGTTCATCTTTAACAAGACTTAACAATATTAAAGCAGAAGGGGCTAAGGCTTCAATAACTGATTTAAATTATGATGATGCTGTAAGATTAGCTAATAAAATGGCAGAAGAAAATAATGGTGTAATGGTTCAAGATACAGCTTGGGAAGGATATATAGATATTCCAACTAATATAATGCAAGGCTATGGAACTATGGCATTAGAAGCCATGGAACAATTAGAAGGATATGGGGTTAAAAGACCTACTCATATATTTATACAAGCAGGTGTTGGGTCACTAGCAGGTGGAATACAAGGTGTATTTGCCAGTGAATTTAAAGAAAATTGCCCAATAACAGTAGTTGTTGAATCGGATTTAGCAGATTGTTACTATAAATCAGCAATAGCAAATGATGGTAAACCAAGATTTGTTGGTGGAGATATGGCAACAGTTATGGCAGGGCTTGCCTGTGGAGAACCAAATATTTTAGGCTTTGAAGTTCTTAAAAACTTTAGTTCATGTTTTATGTCATGTCCTGACTGGGTATCAACTAAAGGTATGAGAGTACTAGGAAATCCAATTAAGGGTGATAAACAAGTAATTTCAGGAGAATCAGGTTCTGTTACAACTGGTACTGTGTTTGAAATAATGACAAGCCCAGAATTAGCAGATTTAAGAAAACAACTAAAATTAGATGAAAATTCAGAAGTTTTAGTATTTAGTACTGAAGGAGACACAGATCCTGCTAAGTATAAAGAAATAGTTTGGAATGGATTAATAACAGAGTACGATAAGTAGTATGAATTTTAAATATGCAATATTAAATACATATAGTTTAGGAGGAGCATGTTATGTTAAGTGAAGAAAGAAAAAATAAAGTTATTGATATTTGTAGGGAATTAATTAGTCATTATAGCGTATCAGGAAAAGAAGATGGAGTTGTTTCTGCTATAAAGGATAGAATGAAAAAAATGGGCTTTGACCATGTTCAAATAGATAGATATGGTAATGTAATTGGACATATCAAAGGAAATAAACCAGGTAAAAAAATACTATTTGATGGGCATATAGATACAGTTCCAGTGGTAGAATCACAATGGAGTCATAACCCTTTTGCAGGAGAAATAGTTGATGGGAAAATTTATGGCAGAGGAACTTCTGATATGAAGGGACAAGTAAGTGCTATGATAGCGGCTACATCCTACTTTGCTAAAGATACTAATAAAGATTTTGCAGGGGATATATATGTTGCAGGAGTTGTTCATGAAGAAATATTTGAAGGTGTATCTGCTAGAGAGATAAGCAAAAATGTTAAACCTGATTATGTTGTAATTGGGGAATCTTCAGAATTAAATCTTAAAATAGGACAAAGAGGAAGAGCGGAAATAGTTATAGAAACCTTCGGAAAACCAGCTCATTCAGCTAATCCAGAAAAAGGTGTAAATGCTGTTTATAAAATGGCAAAAGTAATTGAAGCAGTTCAAAAGTTAGAACCAAAGGTTCAACCTAAACTAGGAAAAGGAATATTAGTTTTAACAGATATTAAATCTTCACCATACCCAGGGGCATCAGTAGTTCCAGATTATTGCAAGGCAACCTTTGATAGAAGACTTCTAGTTGGAGAAACAAAAGAGTCAGTATTAGAACCTATTGCAAATTTACTTACTGAATTAATGAAACAAGATTCTGAAATGAAAGTTAAAGTTTCTTACGCTAAGGGAAAAGAAACTTGCTATACAGGTGAAATAATAGAAGCTGAAAGATTTTTCCCAGGTTGGTTATATGATGAAAATGATGAGTTTGTACAAGCTGCATATAAAGGATTAAAAGAGGCAGGATTAAACCCAGAAATAACAGAGTATTCTTTCTGTACAAATGGTTCTCATTATGCGGGAGAAGCTGGAATTAAAACAATAGGATTTGGTCCATCAAAGGAAAATTTAGCTCACACAATAGATGAATATATAGAAGTTAGCCAATTAGAAAAAGGTGTAGAAGGATATTACGGAATACTAAAATCAGTTTACAATAAATAATTTAGGAGATGATTCTATGAAGATATTAATTAAAAATGGATTAATAGTAGATGGTCTTCTAAACAAACCATTTAAATCAGAACTTTTAATTGAAGATGATAAAATTGCAAAAATATCCGAATATATAAGTGAAGAAGTTGATAAGGTTATAGATGCTAAGGGCAGAGTAGTTTGTCCAGGTTTTGTGGATACACACAGTCATTCAGATTTAGTTATGCTTGTTAATCCATATAATGAAGTAAAGATAAGACAAGGGATAACAACAGAAGTTTTAGGACAAGACGGCATATCTATGGCACCGCTACCTAAGGAGTTTATAAGCCCTTGGAGAAAAAATCTTGCAGGATTAGATGGTGAAAGTGATGAGATCGATTGGGAGTATGAAACTACTAATAACTACTTAAAACTTATGGAAGATAAAGGTGTAGGACTTAATGAGAGCTACTTAGTTCCTCATGGTAATGTAAGAATGGAGGCTATGGGCTTAGTTGATGCACCAGCTACTAAAGAGCAAATAGAAAAGATGTGTGAAATTACAGAGAGAGAAATGAAAGCTGGGGCATTTGGTTTATCAAGTGGACTTATATATATTCCATGTGCATATTCAAAAACAGATGAATTAATAGAAATGTGTAAGGTTGTTGCTAAATATGATGGGGTATTTGTAGTTCATCAAAGAAGTGAAGCTGATACAATAGTGGATTCTATGAAAGAGATCATAGAGATTGGAAGAAAATCGGGAGTTAAAATCCACTTCTCACATTTTAAGGTTTGCGGAAAACAAAATTGGAAGTACATAGATGAAATGGAGAAACTTTTAGATGAGGGAGAAAGAGAAGGGCTCACAGTAACCTATGATCAATATCCTTATGCAGCTGGAAGTACAATGCTTGGAGTAGTTCTTCCACCTTGGGCCCATGATGGGGGAACAGATAATCTTATAAAGAGATTAAATGATAAAGAATGTAGAGAGAAAATGAAAAAAGATATATCAAATGGAATACCAGGGTGGGATAATTTTATTGAGTTTGCTGGAATAGACCAAATTTTTGTGACAAGTGTTAAAAGTGATAAAAATAAAGATGTTGTTGGTAAAAGTCTTTTAGAAATAGGAAAAATGCGAGGGGTAGATCCTTTAGATGCCACATTTGATCTTCTTCGTGATGAAGAAAATGCAGTTGGAATGGTTGATTTTTATGGAAAAGAAGAACATGTAATAAAATTTTTAAAAAGACCAGAACAAAATGTTTGTACTGATGGGCTTTTATCTGGAAAGCCTCATCCAAGAGCATATGGAGCATTTCCTAGAGTACTTGGAAGATATGTTAGAGAGCAAAAGGTTTTAACTTTAGAGGAAGCTATTTATAAAATGAGTAAGAAGGCTACAAATTCTATGGCTATAAAAAATAGAGGTAGCGTAGAAGTTGGAAATTTTGCTGATATAGTAATTTTTAATCAAGACACAGT
Organism: Clostridium perfringens; assembly: GCA_030526875.1. Taxonomy (GTDB): domain Bacteria; phylum Bacillota; class Clostridia; order Clostridiales; family Clostridiaceae; genus Sarcina; species Sarcina perfringens_A. The sequence goes on from JAUNBX010000062.1 coordinate 4,275, forward strand.
TATAGATAAAGGAACATTTGTAGATTCAATGCAGTTTCCTGAGGGAATAGACTACGTAATAATAAATGGTAACGTAGTTTTAGAAGAGGGACAATATCATAAAATTTTAGCAGGAAAAGTTATAAGGAGAAAGTAAATTAATGGATATTCTATATAGGTAATTTAAAAAATTATCTATATAGATTTAAATAGATTATTAAGAGAGTAGGCAACACTAAAAAAGTTCTTTGTACAAAATTATAATTTTAAAATATGTTAGGAGGAAATTCATATGGCAAATTTAAAGGTAAATATATTAGGAATGGAATTTAAAAATCCAGTAATGACAGCAGCAGGTCCTGGGGCAAGAGATGCTGAGCTTATACTTAAAGCTGTTAGCTTAGGACTTGGTGGTATTTGTACAAAAACAGTTTCAGAAAAAGCAGCAGATGTTCCAAGACCATGTATGGCACAAACTAATAGCGGATTTTTAAACACTGAATTATGGTCAGAATTAACTGTAGAACATTGGGTAGAAAATGAATACCCAAGATTAAAAGAAGCAGGACTTCCTGTAATTGTAAGCATGGGTTATACAGAAGACCAAATAAGAAAGGTTGCACCACTTGTAAAACCTTTTGCAGATGCAGTTGAACTTTCAACTCACTATGTTGGAACTGATGTAGCACCAATAGTTAATGCTATGAAAGCTGCTAAAGAAATTTTAGATTGCCAAGTATTTATGAAAATGAGTCCTCATACAGATATACATGTTATAGCTAAAGCTTTAGAAGAAGCTGGTGCTGATGGTCTTGTTATGATTAATTCTTTTGGACCATGTATGGCTATAGATACTGAAACTGGGTATCCAATAATGGGTAGCAAAACAGGTTATGGATGGTTATCAGGAGCTCCTATAAGACCACTTGCTATAAGAAATATATTCGATGCTTCAAGAGAGGTAAATATCCCAATAATAGGTGTTGGAGGAGTAACTTCAGGTAAAGATGCAGCAGAAATGCTAATGGCAGGAGCATCAGCGGTACAAGTTTGTACAGAAGCTATATTAAAAGGACCTGGAATCTATGGAAAAATAGCTAAGGAATTAAATGAATTTTTAGATGCTCATGGATATAAAGATGTTAATGAAATAATTGGACTTGCTCATAAAAAAGAAGGAAATAGAACTTTCAAAACTGAAAAGAGAGAAATTCCAACAGTGGATTATGATAAGTGTGTTAAATGCAGAGTTTGTATAACAAGTTGTGTTTATGATGCTATATCAATAACTGATAAGCTAGAAATAGATGAAGATAAATGTTTCGAATGTGGATTATGTGTAACAAGATGTCCAAAACATGCTTTAGAAATACCTTATATCTAAAATGTTAATATTAAAATAAACATTAGTCTTAATACATAGCTGTATTTTGTATAAGTTATAAGTAATTAGATTAATTAGAAACTTTAATATATAAGTTATGTATAAAAAATAAGCTTATAAAGACCTTAATAAAATAATATTTAATTTTAAGTTAACGATATTAATTTATTAAGGATTATATAAATACATATAAACTAGGAGGAATTTAAAATGAAAAAAATAATTAATACTAAAAATGCACCAGGTGCTATAGGACCATACTCACAAGGAACTGAATGTGGAAACTTAATATTTGTATCAGGACAACTTCCAATAGATATGAGCACAGGGAAATTAGCAACTGAAATAAAAGCAGCTACTAAAGCTTCATTAGATAATGTTAAGGCTATACTAGAAGAAGCTGGTTCATCAATGAATCAAGTTTTAAAAACAACAGTATTATTAAAAGATATAAATGACTTTGCTGCTGTTAATGAAGTTTATGGAACATACTTTACAAAAGATTGTCCAGCAAGAGCTTGTTTCCAGGTTGGAAAACTTCCAAAAGATGCTTTAGTTGAAATTGAAGTTATAGCTTGTAAATAATATAACCTTATAAAACAAAAAAATCCAATGAAGTTTTTAAAACTTCATTGGAAGAATAAATTTAATATGTATTTCAAAAAATAAATAAAATTCAATACAAAAAATAATTATATAATTAAAATTAAAATATTACAACCATAGAATAGATATTTCAATATGAAGGGAGGGACTTGTCTCTAGTATGTTCTGATCCTAAGCCTAAACGCTTTATTGTGAATTAAACAATATGTCTTTAATAAAGGTTTATCATTAGGTTAGAGGCAAGGGTGCTATATGAGTGGTATACATGAAGTTGGAACAATTATAAATATCATAGGTGGAGTTTTATTATCCTATGGATATTTACCTCAGATATATACTTTATTAAAAACAAAAAGTGCTGGAAATAATAGTATTCAATACTGGATTATAATGACTTTTGGGATTTTCTGTGTAGGTGTGAACCAATTTATAAACCAACTAGCAACAGTTCAACTTGTTACTCAGACATTTAATGTAGGGTTGGCAATAGTTGTTACAGTTATAATAGTCGCATTAAAAATAAAAGAAAAAAATAATATAAAGGCATAATAATTTTAAGTAGAGGAGATGTTTTTAATGGGTATATATTTTTGGGGGAATTTAGCTCAAGTGCTTGGATGTTGCACATTAGTTTATGCGTATTTTCCGCAAATAATTAGATTGATTAAAAATAAAAGTGCCGAAGGAATGAACCTACAATTTTGGTCTATACTAACTATAGGACTAGCTTGTGTTGCTATAAATATGACAATAGATAATGTTAATATATTTATATTAGGTACACAATGGTTTAATGTTTGCCTAGCATTTATAGTTTTTGTTTTGGCAGCTAAATATAAAAAAAATACAAAAAGAATTAATTAATATATAGATAATCCTTCTTTGATTAAGAAATCAAGGAAGGATTTTACTATTTAAAATTATTTTATTCTTATTTATTTAAGAAAAATAATTTTTTAAAGTCAAATATATAAAGATATTATCAATATGATAGTTTAATAGATAATATTTTAAATATGCTTAAGATATATAGGTTTTTTAAATTATCATTTTGATAAAAAATTATCTAATTGATAATTTTTTTATTATTTAAATTAGAAAAGACTATAAATGAGTAAAAATAGGAGTTGTTTATAAGAGTTTTTTAAAAAAAGTCATAAATTCTTTTATTTTTTTGGCACATTAATTGCGATAAAAATAAGAGTAATTTGTTTATTAGTTCTATTTAGGATGGCTATAAAATTTTAAAAAGTATAATACTTTATAAATATAGTATTAATTATATAGCCATCTTAATGTTTTAGTAAATAATACTTGTTTATATATAAAAGATTAAATATTGGAGGTTTTTTATGATTATTGTAGGAAATGGTGTTGTTATAACAAGAGATGATAAAAATACATTTATAAAAGATGGCGCTGTAGCAATAGATAATAATAAGATAATGGCAGTTGGTGATACTGATGAAATAAAAAATACATATAAAAATAGTGAATTTATTGATGCTAAAGGTAATTTAATAATGCCAGGACTTATAAATACTCACCACCATATATATAGTGCCTTTGCAAGAGGGCTAAATTTAAATAATCCGCCAGCTAAAAATTTTGTTGATATACTTGAAAACCTTTGGTGGAAAATAGATAAAAAACTAACTTTAGAAGATGTTAAATATAGTGGATACACAACTCTTATTGATTGTGTAAAAAATGGTGTAACTACAGTTTTTGATCACCATGCAAGTCCTTATGCAATAGAGAATAGTTTATTTACTTTAGCAGATGTTGCAAAGGAAATTGGAATTAGAGGCTCATTTTGCTACGAAACATCAGATAGAGATGGAGAGGCTATAGTAGATGCAGGAATTAAAGAGAATATAGATTTTATAAAATATGCATCAAAGGATACTTCAAATATGGTGGGTGCTATGTTTGGTCTCCACGCTCAGTTTACTCTTAGTGATAAAACCTTAGAAAAATGTGCTAAGGAAATGGAAAGTTTAGATGCAGGATATCATGTTCATACAGCAGAAGGAATTGAGGACTTACATGCTTGTTTAAAAGAACATGGAAAAAGAGTAGTTGAAAGGCTTATGGATTTTAATATTTTAGGAGATAAAACTTTATCAGTACATAATATTCATATTAATTCAAGGGAAATGGATATTTTAAAAGAAACAAAAACAAATATTGTTAACAATCCAGAATCTAATATGGGAAATGCTGTTGGTTGTGCTCCAGTAATTGAAATGATAAAAAGAGGAATAAATGTAGGCCTTGGAACAGATGGATATACTAGTGATATGTTTGAATCAATGAAGGTTTGCAATATAATTCATAAGCATAATTTATGTGATTCAAATGTTGCTTGGAGTGAGGTTCCATTAATGTTCTTTGAAAATAATAAGAATATAGCATCAAGACATTTTAAAACTAAGCTCGGTGTATTAGAAAAGGGGGCTACAGCAGACGTTATTGTTGTGGAATATGACCCATTAACACCTATAAATAATAGCAATATAAATTCACATTTATTATTTGGAGTTAATGGGAAGAATACTTTAACAACTATAATAAACGGAAAAGTAATTATGAAAGATAGAGTATTATTAAACTTAAATGAAAAAGAAATATTTAGAAAATCTAGAGAGATTTCTGGTAAATTATGGTCTAGATTTTAGGTATTAATTTTAGTGACAATTTCAGATGAAGTAAAGAGGGTAACTTATTATCTTATCTAAAATTATCATTTATTAAAATATAGTAACATTGAAAGAAGGAGAGAATAAAATGGGGACTATATTATCAGGAGGAAAAATAGTAACTCCTAAGGAAACTATAGAGGCTGATATTAGATTTGAAAATGGAATAATACAAGCTATAGATAAAAATATTAAGGCAGGAAAAAATGACGAAGTTATAAATGTAAAAGGGTCCTACATACTTCCAGGAGGTATAGAAACACACACCCATTTTTATTTAGGCACAGGGGCTCCACTTACAGCAGATGATTTTAAAACAGGAACTTTAGCTGCAATTGCAGGTGGAACTACAACTATACTTGATTTTGCAACTCAAGATAAGGGAAAAACATTAGAAGAGGCGTTAGATGTATGGCATAAAAAAGCTTACAATGTATCTTTTTGCGATTATGGATTTCATATGGCTATAACAGATTGGAATGAAGAAACTTCTAAATCAATGGAAAACATGATTAAAAGTGGAATAAGTTCTTTTAAGATGTATATGGCCTATAAAGGAACATTACAAGTAAATGACTCTGAAATATATGAGGCATTAAAAAGAAGTAAAGAGATTAATGGCATCATAGGATTTCACTGTGAAAATGGAGATATTATAGATGAGTTAATAAAAGAAAATATAGAAAATGGTTTAGTAGAGCCTAAATACCATGAAAAGTCAAGGCCAAGTATTTTAGAGGCAGAAGCTATTTCAAGGGTAAGCAAAATAGCAAAGGTTGCTAAAGCACCTCTATATATTGTTCATTTAAGTAGTAAAGAAGGGTATAAAGAAGCACTTAAAGCTTGGGAAGACGGAGTTAATATATATTTAGAAACATGTCCTCAGTACCTTCTTTTAGATAAATCAAAGTACGAAGGAACAAAGGAAGATAGTTTTAATGGGGCTAAATATGTAATGTCTCCTCCTCTTAGAAATAAAGAAGACAATGAGATGCTTTGGAAAGGAATAGAAAAAGAAAACATAGAGATAATAGGAACTGACCACTGTTCCTTTACCTATGACCAAAAAAAGAATGGGATAAATGATTTTAGAAAAATTCCAAATGGAGGCCCAGGGGTTGAACATAGAATTCTTTTAATGTACCAATATGGGGTAGTTGAGAAGAGATTTTCTATAAATAAATTAAGTGAAATTATATCAACTAATGCGGCTAAAATGTTTGGAATGTATCCTAAAAAGGGAATAATAAAGTGTGGTAGTGATGCTGATTTAGTTGTTTTAAATCCTAATAAAACTTTTATAATAACTAAGGAAAACCAGCATCAAAATCTAGATTATACTCCCTATGATGGGTATAAAATAGACTGCAATATAGATTATGTTTTTTTAAGAGGGGAAAATATAGTTAAAGATAATGAATTAGCTGTAACTATGCCAAGGGGTAAGTATATTAAAAGAAATTCTTTTAAAGGGTTATAAATCATTAAGATATTATAAGAATTAATTTTTTACTTAATAATATTTTTGTAGATATAAAGGGGGAGGAAGTTTTTCTATGATAGATGTTGATGCTGTAATTTTAGGCTCAGGTCTTAGTAAAAGAATGGAATCTAATAAACTTTTACTAGATTATGAGGGTAAAACAGTAATAGAAAGGGTTGTTTTAGCTGTTTTAAAGGCTAATTGTTTTAAAAATGTACTAGTAGTAGTAAAGGATAGAGAAGTTGAAGAAATATTAGCTAAATATAATGTAAAAACCATATTTAATCCTAACTATAAACATGGAAAGTCTACGTCTATACATTTAGGGCTAATGATACTTGGAGAAAGTCATGGAACTATGTTTTTAGTTGGAGATCAACCCTTCGTGGATTCAGATAGTATATTAAACCTTTGGTGTGAATTTATTCAAAATAAAGATAATATTTTAGTTCCTTATATAAATAGGACTATGGGAAAACCAATAATTTTCCCAAAGAGTTTATATGGAGAACTTTTAAATCTTAAAGGTGAAAATGGGGTAATGGATGTTCTTAAAAATAATGAAGGTATTATAAAGAAGGTTAGAGTAAGTAATTATAAATTGTTTTTTGATATGGATACTAAAGAGGATTACGAAGTTTTATTAAGCAATTTAATTTAATTTTATTTATAGAACAAAAGAAAGGAAAGAGTAAACCTAATAATTTAGAGTTTTAAAATGGTGAGTTTATGGATTATAAGATATTAGAAGAGATTGAAAAAAGGGTATTAAAGGGAGAAGAGGGGGCATTAGTAACAATAACTGAGTCAATTGGTTCTACACCAAGGAAAGTTGGATCAATAATGGCAGTTTTTGAGAAAGATATATTAGGAAGTATTGGTGGAGGAATAGTAGAATTTAAGGTTATAAATGAAGCTAGGGAGTTAATAAAGATAGGTAAAAGTAAAAACTTTGC
>JAUNBX010000063.1 GCA_030526875.1 Clostridium perfringens
TGATATAAGGATTTAGATTAAATTAATTGCATTTATCATTATGTTTTGATAAAATATGATTGTTGTTTTAAAGAAGATTTAAAAGGATAGGTAGCTTAACTTAAGCATTTATTATGCTAAAATGGGCTATATTATAAAACGAAATATTAAATTTTGGAGGGATAATAAATGTTATCAGCAGGTGATTTAAGAAAAGGAACTACTTTTGAACATGAAGGAAAAGTATTTACAGTTATAGACTTCTTACATGTAAAACCAGGTAAAGGTGCAGCTTTTGTAAGAACAAAATTAAGAAACGTTATAGATGGTGGAGTTACAGATAAAACTTTCAACCCAACTGAAAAATTCCAAGAAGCAGTTATAGAAAGAAAAGAAATGCAATATCTATATACTGATGGAGAACTATACTATTTCATGGATCAAGAAACTTTTGAACAAATTCCACTAAACTTTGAAAAAGTTGAAGATGCAATAAAATTCTTAAAAGAAAATATGTTTGCTATAATCAAATTCTACAAAGGTGAAGCATTCTCAGTTGAAGCTCCAAACTTTGTTGAATTATTAATAACTGAATGTGAACCAAGTGTTAAAGGAAATACTGCAACAACTGCTATGAAAACTGCTGTAGTTGAAACAGGAGCAACTGTTATGGTTCCAATGTTTGTTGAAGAAGGTCAAACTATAAGAATAGATACAAGAACTGGAGATTACATGGAAAGAGTTTAATCTCTTAAATGTTTTGTCTTGCTATTTAATAATAAAAAACTACTACCATCCTAAGATAAAGATGGTAGTTTAATTTTATCCTTTTAGATGAGTATATTAACAAGGTTTAAATCTAGGTACAAAAATTAAGCACTGATTTTATTATATAGATAAAGTAAAAAAATCTAGGAGGCAGAGATTTTTCTATGGAAGATATACGTAGTACTATATTAAGTATTAAATCTTTAGCTAAGGAGGATTCCTTAGATGATAAAGTATTTAAAGAAAAAATATTAGATTTAATTGAAGGTTTAGCAAATAAAATAGAAGAAATACAGGTTAATATTGAAACGCTAGATGAAAATGTTTCTCTTATTAATGATGATTTAAGTGAAGTTCAAGATGAAATTTTTGAAGAGGTCACTTTTGAGGAATTAGAGGAGTTTGAAGAGGATTATTTAGAGGTTCTTTGTACTAATTGTAAAAAAACTCTTTATGTTGAAAAGTCGGTTTTAAGAAATAAAGAAGAGATTCCATGTCCTTACTGTAACAATAGATTTAAAGTTTAAAGACTTAGGTATTTACCTAGGTCTTTTTTATATGCAAAAAAAGATATTTTAGCACAATATAGTTAGGACTAATTAAATAAAAAAATTTTTTATGTAAAGTAGAATATTTTGTTATGTAAAGTAATATTAATAAAACATGGGAGGGAGTTTTATTGAAAGAGATATTAAATATACTATCTAAAGATATTTATAAAGAGATATATAGCTTAAAAAAAATTCAGGATGTACAAGAAATGCGACTAAATATAAATAAACCACTAATAATTTTAAGTGGCAATAAAGAGATGATTTTAAATTATAAGGTTACAGAAAGTGATTTAAAGTCCATTATGCAAAAGATAAGTAGTTATTCATTATATGCGTTTGAGGAAGAAATACGTCAAGGATATATAACAATTCAAGGAGGCCATAGAGTTGGTCTTTCAGGGCAATGTGTTATGGAAAAAGATAAAGTAAAAACTATAAAAAATATTTCATCAATGAATATTAGAATATGTAGAGAAGTTAAGGGATGTTCACAGAATATTATAAAAAACATTATAAAAAATGGACAAGTTTTAAATACAGTAATAATATCCCCTCCAAAGTGTGGTAAAACAACTATGTTAAGAGACTTAGCTAAGAACATATCAGATGGTATAGAAGCTATAAACTTTCTAGGAAAAAGAACTGTTATTGTAGATGAGAGAAGCGAGATTGCTGGATGTTTTCGAGGGATTCCTCAAATGGATGTAGGTATTAGAACTTCAATTTATGATGGATGTGCTAAAAGTGAGGGAATGATAATGGCAATTAGAAGTATGGCACCAGAAGTTATTATATGTGATGAAATAGGAACCTATAAGGACATTGATTCTTTAGTTTTAGCTTATAATTCAGGGGTAAATATAATAGCTACAATTCATGGAAATACTATTGAGGACCTTTATAAGAGACCTGTTTTTAATGAACTTTTAGAAAATAAAATTATAAAAAGAGTAGTCGTCCTTAGTAATCGCAATGGAATCGGAACTATAGAGGATATATTTTCAGTTTAAAAGGAGGTTTCAATGTGAAATTAATACTTCTTTTAGTAATAGTTATAATTTGTACTTTTATAGGATATGGATATGGAGAGGAATTTTCAAAACGATGCAATCAACTTAAGGAAGTTTTAAGAATAATAATAGAACTTGAAAATGAAATAGTATATTGTCATACACCACTTCCTCAGTGTTTAGAGAAAATAAGAGTAAAAACTAAAGAACCTTTAAAAAAACTTTTAGAAATAATTGAAGAAAAACTTAGGGGAAATAGGGTTTCAGATATACATGAAGCTTTTTTAATAGGAATTAATGCTGAAAAAGAAAATTTAAGTTTAAAAAGAGAAGATTATAACATAGTTTTAGACCTTTCAAAGTCTTTAGGAGAAACTAGTATAGATAATCAACATAGTATATTTTCTTTAGCTAAAGAAAAGTTAAAAAGGGAAATAGAAGAAACGGAAAGAGAGAGTAGAAAAAACACTAAAGCATATAGAAGTCTAGGACTTGGGATTGGGCTTATGATAGCAATATTTTTAATGTAATGTTTGGGGGAATTTATGTTAGATATAAGTTTAGTATTTAAAATAGCAGGGGTTGGAATAGTTCTTCTTATAATAGATAAAATTTTAGAAAATAACGGGAAAAAAGATATTTCAACTCTTGTGAACTTAGTTGGTTTAATAATTATATTAGGGGCAGTGGTGACATTAGTTTATAATCTTTTTGATACAGTAAAGACTATGTTTATGCTTTAGGTGAGAAAATGGATGCTGTTATACAAGTTGTAGCTTTTTCTTTAGTTGTAATGTTTTTATATTTAATTTTAAAAGAGAATAAAAGCACAGTAGCATCAATGATTCTTTTAATATCAGGAGTAATGATATGCTTATTTATATTTCCTTATATAAAGGAAATAATGACATTTGTAGAGGAAATGACAAGTAGCTCTGGAATTGATGTGGTTTATGTACAAATAGTTATGAAGATAATAGCCATATCCTATTTAGCTACATTTTGTTCTGTTTTATGTAAAGATGTTGGAATTAATAGTATAGCAACTAAGGTTGAGTTTACAGCTAAAATTATGATATTGCTTCTTGCTATGCCAATAATGAAAAATGTTTTAGATTCTATTTTAAATATATTATAGGAGGAAGCTTATGAAAAATTTATATAAAGCTATAGTTATTTCTTTAACCTTTATGTTTTTTATAGCTATTCCTGTATATGCAGCCGAAACAAAGGAGGATACAACAGATGGAAGTAGTATGCTTATAGAAGCTCAAAAAGAATTAGATAATGATTCTAGGATGGAGAAGTTTTATAAGTATATAAGTAATTTACAGATAGAAGATGAACTTTTAAGTGGATTAAATGCTAAGGAATATATAGCAAATTACCTAACTAATAAGGAGGATTCAATTTCCTTTAAGGACATTGGAGCTTCATTAATAAGCTTTTTATTTAGGGAAGTTAAAGCAACATTATCTTTAGTAGTTTCAATCCTTGTTATAGCTCTTTTAAGTGCTCTTCTTAAAAATATTCAAGACGCTTTTTCAAAAGATGAAGGCATAACATCTATTGCATTTTTTGCATGCTATGCAGTACTTATAATGCTACTATCAAAAAGCTTTTTAATATCTTTAGATATAGCTAAAGAAGTTTTTAATAGCATAATTGAATTTATGAATGTTTTGGTTCCAGTTCTTATTTTTCTAATAAGTTCTGCAGGAGGTGTAACTTCAGCCCTTACTATAGATCCTATAGTTTTAGCTGCAATTTCTATAACACCTAAGATATATACAAACCTAATTTTCCCACTTATACTTATTTACTTAGCCCTTCTCTTTGCTAATAATATAAGTAAAGAATTTAGCATTAGTGGCCTTTGTAAGTTTTTAAAACAGACAATAATGCTTTGTCAGGGGTTTATTTTAATGGTTTTTGTAACTATTTTAAGTATAAGAGGAATGACTGCAAATACTTTAGATGCTGTTACAAAAAAGAGTATAAAGTTTGCCATGGATAATTTTATTCCTGTAGTTGGAAAAGCTTTTTCAGATGCTATAAGTACTTTAGCTGCATGTTCTTTAGCTATGAAAAGTGTTATAAGTACTTTAGGAGTTTTAATATTAATAGCTATTGCTATATATCCCATAATAAAAATATTTATAGTATCTATGAGTTTAAAACTAACAGGGGCTATATTAGAGCCTGTAGTTGATTCAAAAGTATCAAGTAGTGTAACTATGGTAGGAGAGGCTCTAACCCTTGTTATGTCTTGTGTAATATGTATAAGTGTAATGTTTTTTATAATGATTTCAATGATGGCATCCTCAGGAAAGTTTATTGTAGGAGGATAATATGGAAGTTTTAAAAAGTTGGGCAATAACTCTTGTAACCTTAATAATTTTCATATCTATGGCAAATACAATACTTCCTAAAAGCTCTATAAAAAATCATGTTAAATTTGTATTATCATTAATAGTTTTAGCAGCAATGGTAATCCCAATAACTAATTTTTTATCTTTAAGTAATGAAGTAGAAGGCTATGACATAGAATCCATGATTTTAGAGGATTCATCTTATGGATCTAATAGATCTAATGAAGATAATGAGAACTATAGTAATGAATATATGTTAAGTAGCTTAGAGAAATCTATAAAAAATTTATTAGCGGATGAATATAACGGTAATAATTTTAATGTAAAAATGGAAGGTAACATAGATATAGGTAATGCAAATATTGATATAACAAGTGTTTTTATAGAGGTTTCAAGTACTAATGTAAACAAAATACAAAGAGTTATAATTGGGGACATAGATAATAATTATAGTGATGAATCGGACTCTTTTAAAAATGAGATAGCAGATTTTATAGCAGAGGAGCTTGGAGTAAATAAAGATATTATAAAAATTAATTATATATAAATTTTAAGGGGAGATAGCAATGAATATAACTGAGCTTAAAGGAAATTTAAAAAACTCTTTAAAGCAAAAAAATATTAAGAACTTAGTGCTAATCTTGCTAGTTGTTATAATGAGTTATTTGACTTTGTCATATTTTTCAAATGTAAACCATATATCTAATAATGAAGACTTAGGAGCAACTAGCGAATCCATATACACTTTAGAGGGGGTTGAAAATATATCAGCTTATGAAGAGAAACAACAACAAGATTTAAAGAAGTTACTAGAGAAAATGGAAGGGGTAGGCAGTGTGGAAGTTAAAATAAACTATAAAAGTAGTGAAGTTAAAGTTCCAGCTGTAGATAACGCTACTAAAAAAAATACAACTGAAGAAACAGATACTGAAGGTGGTGTTAGAAATAACACAGAGGAAAGTAATGATTCAGCTATAGTTATGACAAATGACGATGAGCCTTTAGTACTTCAAACTAATAAACCAAACATAACAGGAATAATAATAGTTGCAGAAGGTAGTGAAAACAGTAAGATAAAATATAATATACAAAAGGCTGTATCTAGTCTTTATGATATAGGTATGGATAAGGTAAGTGTACTATCTATGAAAGAAAATTCTAGTAATTAATGGGGGAGTTTAAAATGAATAAAAAGCAAGCAGGGATAATAGTTACGTTACTATCATTAATAGTGTGTGTAGGAATATTAGCTTTTAGAGTAAATAATGGAATGCAAGGTTTAGATTTATCAACACTTTCAGTAGATGATAATTCACAAGATGAAGAAGATGCAAATACATCAATTTCAGATAACACAGATTATTTTTATGATTCAAGAAGTGCAAGAGAGCAATCAGACTCTAACTATATTAAAGGGCTAGAGGCAATAATTGCAGATGAAAATACTGATGCTACTCAAAAACAAGAAGCTAACGCTAAATTAGAAGCAAAAACAACAGCTATGGCAGATGAATCAAGAATAGAACTTAGTATAACAAGTAAAGGATATGAAGAGGCTTTATGTTATATAAATGATAATAAGGCAACTGTAATTGTTAAAAATGCTAATGAGTTAACTCAAGATCAAGCAAATGAAATACAAGATATAGTTTTAAGTATAGCTAAGATATATGATGTAAGTATAGAATCTAAATAATTATTTGTATTGACTTTATTTATTTGCTATAATGAACCTATAATTGAGTTTTAATGGAAAAGTTATAGGAGGGTTAAGCTTTATGAGCGAAGTTAATAGGGATGAAATTAATTTAGGTATAGTTAAAATATCTGATGAAGTTATAAGTGTTGTAGCTGCAGTAGCATCCTCAGAAATAGATGGAGTAGTTGAAATAGGACATAGCCAAGTTTCGCCAAATGGAAATAAGTTTTCTAAGAAAAGCTTAGGCAAAGGTGTTAAGGTTTCTGTTGATAATGAAGAAGCAGTTATAGAACTTGCCATATCAGTTGAATATGGAGTTAAGATACCAGATTTAGTATATAAAGTTCAAGACAATGTAAAAAATACTGTGCAGGCTATAACAGGGCTAAAGGTATCAATGGTGAACATATATGTACAAAATATAATTATCCTAAAGGATAAGAATGAAATATTAGATAAATAATTATCACCCTCTGTTTACAGAGGGTGTTTCTTTGTGTTAATGTTATAATGCTATGATATTAATAAAGTTTATTAAGACAATAATATTAAGCAAAGGAAAATTAATTAGGAGGCAAATACACAATGAATAGAGCAAAGTCAAGAGAATACTTATTACAATTAGTTTATCAAATGGAGATTACAGGGGATACACCTTTAGAAACTTTTAACTCTTTTATGGAGGATAACGAAGATAAAAAAGATAATTTAGATTTAGAATATATAAGATTAGCATTAGAAGGAATAAAAATAAATAAAGAAGTTATAGATAATAAAATAAAGGAACAATTAGTGAATTGGAAATTAAATAGAGTATCTAAGGTTAATTTAGCAATACTTGAAATCGCAGTTTACGAAATATTATTTAAAGAGGATATTCCAGAGAAGGTTTCTATAAATGAAGCAATAGAAATATGTAAAAAATACTCTGAGGATAAATCAGTAGCATTTATAAATGGAGTATTAGATAAAATATATAAAAACATTTAGTTAGTTTAGGGGGATTGATGGTTTTGGGAAATATAATAAATGGTAAAGAGATAGCAAATCTTATTAAAGATGAAATAAAATGGTTTTTAAAGAATGAAAATAATAAAACACTAAAAATAGTTTCTATATTAGTAGGAAATGATGGGGGTTCTATTTATTATCAAAATTATCAAGAAAAATCCGCTTTAGATTTAGGGATAAATTTTGAAAAGATAAGATTAGAGGAAACTATAGAGGAAAAGGAGTTAGAGGATACTATTTTAAAATTAAATAATAATAGTAGTGTTCAAGGAATAATGCTTCTTCTTCCTCTTCCAAAGCATATAAATGAAAAAAAGATAACAAATTTAATAGCACCTAACAAAGATTTAGACTGTTTATCAGACATAAGTGTAGGAAGATTTTATAAGGGAGAAAAATGTTTTGCTCCATGTACTCCATATAGCGTTATAACACTTCTTAAGAAGTCTAATATAGACCTTCAAGGGAAAAATGTTGTTATAATAGGAAGAAGTAATATAGTTGGAAAGCCTTTATTCCAAATGTTTTTAAATGAAAATTCTACAGTTACAGTGTGTCATTCAAAAACTAAGAACTTAAAGGATATTACTAAAAGAGCAGATATTTTAGTTGTAGCTATAGGAAAGCCTAAATTTGTAGATGATAGTTACATAAGAAAAGGTGCTATTGTTATAGATGTAGGAACATCAAATGTAGATGGAAAAATAACAGGAGATGTAGATTTTGAAAAGGTAATTTCTAAAGCATCTATGATAACACCTGTTCCAGGTGGAGTAGGAGCCTTAACTACAGTTTTATTATTTAAAAATCTATGTAAAGGACTGAAATAAATCATGAAGCTAAAAACACTTACTGTTACAGAGGTTAATGAATATTTAAAAAAGACCATAGATAATAACTTTATTCTAAATAACATACTTTTAAAGGGTGAAATATCTAACTTTAAGCTTCATTCAAAAGGTCATATGTATTTTTCTTTAAAAGATAAGGAAAGCAAAATTAACTGCATCATATTTAAAAGTGATGCAGTTAATTTGGATTTTATCCCTGAAGATGGCATAAATGTAGAAGTAAGAGGAAGAATATCCTTATACCTAAAGGATGGAAGTTTAAGGCTTTATTGTAATGCTATGAAAAAGGCAGGGGTTGGAGAGCTTTTTGAAGAATTTAATAAGCTTAAAAAGGAGCTAGATAAAGAAGGACTTTTTGATAGTTTCTTTAAAAGAAAAATACCAATGTATCCTAAAAGAGTAGGAGTTGTAACATCTCCTACAGGAGCTGCAATAAAAGATATAATAACTGTTATAAAGAGAAGAAATAAAGGAATTGATATTATTCTTTACCCAGCATTAGTTCAAGGAGTGGATGCTCCAAGAACAATAATAGATGGAATAAATTACTTTAACAAAAAAGCCTCAGTTGATGTAATAATAATAGGAAGAGGTGGAGGCTCTATAGAAGAACTTTGGGCATTTAATGACAGAGACCTTGCCTATGAAATATTTAATAGTACAATTCCTGTAATATCAGCTGTAGGTCATGAAGTAGATTTTAGTATATCAGATTATGTCTCTGATTTAAGAGCAGCAACTCCAAGTGCAGCAGGAGAGATCGTTTCTCCAAGTATAAGTGAAATAATTAATAAATTAAACAACTATAAAGAGACCTTAGATAAAGAAATAATAAATACTATAAATTATAAAAAGGAAAGTTTAAGTAGTTTAAGTAAAGTTTTAAAAAGTAATAGTCCGCTAAAACTTTTAAATGATAATAAAAATAATTTAGATCATTTAAACTATAAAATGAATACAAGAATAAAAGATTTAATTGAAAGTAATAAAGGGCAAATTAATAGATTAAATCATGTTCTTATGACATTAAATCCACTAAATACTTTAAGTCGTGGATATTCCATAGTTTTAGATGAAGACAATAATATATTAAGCTCTGTAAATGAGCTAAGAAAGAAAGATAATATAACTATATTTATGAAAGATGGAAACATTACCATGGATATAAAGGTTCGAGAAGAGGAGAATAATAATGGCTAAAACAGAAAATACTTATGAGTTTATGTTAGATAATTTAAATATTATAGTTAATAACTTAGAAAATGGAGATTTGACCCTAGAAGAATCAATAAATAAGTATGAAGAAGGGGTTAAACTATTAAATAAATTGTATAAAAAGTTGAATACTCTTGAAGGAAAGATTAAAATAGTTAGTAATGATATAGAAAAAGATGCTGGAGATGAACTAAATGGTTATAAATAGTTTAAAAAACTTAGTTGACGAAAGTCTAAATGATTATTTTTTAAAAAAGGAAAAAACATATAGTAGTATTTTACATGAGGCTATGTCTTATAGCTTAAATACAGGAGGAAAGAGAGTAAGGGCGATTCTTTTTCTTTTAGCATATAGTATATATAAAAAAGATTATAAAAAAGTCTTAGATATAGCATTAGGAATTGAAATGATTCATACATATTCTTTAATTCACGATGATTTACCTTGTATGGATAATGATGATTTAAGAAGAGGTAAGCCAACTAATCATAAAGTTTATGGTGATGCCATTGCAACTTTAGCTGGGGATGCTCTATTAAATGAGGCTATGAATATATTTTTTGATTTTAGCTTGAAAAACGGAGTAGATTCTCTAAAGGCTTGCAAAGTTATATCAAAGGCTTCAGGAAGTGATGGTATGATTGCAGGGCAGATAGTTGATATAATAAATGAGGGGAATAAAGAACTATCATTAGATGAATTAAATTATATGCATACTAAAAAAACAGGGGAACTTATAAGAGCCTCTATAGTTGCAGGTGCAATACTTGGAGGAGCTAGTGAAAAAGATATAGATGTTTTAAGTAATTATGGGTATAAGCTAGGTCTAGCATTTCAAATAAAAGATGATATACTAGATGTTACTAGTAGTACTGAGATTTTAGGAAAAGATGCTAAAAGTGATATAGAAAATAACAAGGTAAATTATATATCACTGTTTGGAGTAGAAAAATGTAAAGAAATTTGTAAGGGGCTTACAGATGAATGCTTAGAACATTTAGAAAGTATAGAGGGAGATACAAAAGAGTTAATAGAGTTAACTATTTTGTTAATGAAGAGAAAATATTAATTTGAGAAGGATTTGATATAATGGGAAATATTTTAGAGGGGATAACAGATCCTGTAAAGATACAAAAGTTAAATAACAATAAAATTGAAAAGTTAGCTAAAGAAATCAGAGAGTTTTTAATAGATAATGTGTCTAAATCGGGGGGACATTTAGCATCAAATTTAGGAGTTGTAGAATTAACACTTGCATTATTCAAGAATTTTAACTTTGAACAAGATAGAATAATATGGGATGTTGGACATCAAAGTTATGTATATAAAATGTTAACAGGAAGAAGACATAAATTTAGCACATTAAGACAATTTAATGGTTTAAGTGGATTTCCTAAAAGGGAAGAAAGTAAATATGATTATTTTGATACAGGTCATAGTAGTACGTC
>JAUNBX010000064.1 GCA_030526875.1 Clostridium perfringens
TTTACTCACTTTATGGTGCATCTAGAGGGATTTGAACCCCCGACCTTTGGATTCGTTTAGTAGTTTTTCTATTACTTTTTCCAGTTTTAATCTATAACATCTAATACTGATTCTATCTATATTTTTTATACACATCCCTTCGTTTTCTGTTTACTATTATATGAATTTTTTAATTATGTTGCTGTACGGTTGCTGTATTTTTAACTTCACTTAAACCCATATAACTCCTACTATAAACTCTATTTTATCCAATTGGCTTATAATTTATAATTTGTTATTGTTCCTTGATGAAAACTCATCTTCCATTTTCCGTTACTATACTTCCATATTGAACTACGAAGTGAGTATTCTTTATCTAATTTATTATTTTTCACTAATTTATATGTAGCCAGTACACACTTATCTGATAATCGTTTAATTTCAAACTCAATAATTTCCCAAGATAAAATACTATTGTCATCTTCTTTTTGAAATACATCCCCATTTTTATAATGGTATTCATATCCTGAACTTGTAAATTCAATAAAATCATCTTCTAACACACGACTTATCTTTTGTGGAGATTTTCTTACTTCTGACTTTAATAAATAATTTTCCAAATATAATATATGTTCACTAGTAGCATCCACCTTATCACATCCTCTTCTTAATTAATTTTATTTAATTAAATTATCTACCTCTACTTTTAATCTATTTATCATAAAACTAAGTTCTTTATTATTTGGTCTCTTAGAATTGTCCCACATCTCTTCCTTTGGTAACCACCATACAGGTCCTTTTATTGGTGTATCTCCTGTGGTTCTAGGAAATAAATGCCAATGTATATGAGTATCTCCATTCCCTAATAATTCATAGTTCATTTTTTCAGGCTTAAATGCATTGTAAACAGCTTACGCCACAAGACTCATTTCCTCAAGATACTTCATTTTAAACTCATATGATAAATTGTGTAGCTCTGTAACATGTTGTTTACATAAAAACAGCGTATACCCATAAAAATGTTGATAATCCCCAATCACTACATAACCTGTTTCTAGTTCTTTAACAAAATAAGGATTATTCCCTTGTTTAATCATATTAATTCTTTCACAAATTAAACATCCCATAAAATATACCTTCTTCCTCTACATTTATATAACCATTATCCTCCTCGTCTACTATAAATTCAAACATTTAAATATAAGTAATAAAAAAGAAAAGGATATTCTCTTCTTTATAATTCGTTGTATTTATACAATTGTTCTCTAAATTGTTTTAACCCTTCTATATCTACCTTATAATTAAATGTAGGCTTATTATTTATCCAATCAATAAAATGTTCTATATTTAAAGATAAATCACTTTCATTAAACTTAATATCTATAAAATCAGACATTGAATAATCAACATCACAATTATTATTAAACATTACTCTTATTATTGTTCCAGTTATATCTTTCTTATCTATTTCTAATGTACTTGATCTATATAAATCTATTTCTCTAAATTCCTCATCTTCATTAATATATAAATTTCCATCACTTAACTTAAATTCAGACTTTATTTCATTCCAGTTCTCGTATAGTATTGACCCTTCATATGGAAATATTATAATATGCATATCATTATATATTTGTTTGATATATCCACCCCCAACTAGCCACAATTCACTTCTAGGCATTTTATCATAACAACGTATATAAATATCCTGTACTATTCTTAAATCACTATTCAATTCTTCAAATTTATAATTTATTGAATCCACTTCACTTTTCTCTGATAAAATAGATTGTATACGCTTCTCTATTTCATCTCTTTTATTATATATTCTTTCTAATTCTTCTTTTTCTATTTCAAATATGTTTTTTTGTTCTCCATACATTGCTTTAGAAAAATTAGATAATTTCAATGCCTGTTTTATATTGCTTAAGTATTCCTGTTTAACATCAAACATTATTAAAGTTTTATAATCAGGTTCAACATTTTCTATAATTTCAGCCTTTACTATTTTAACATTATCCGTTTGTAATGATATATTATTCTCTATCACTACATTATTTTTTAATTCCTCTTCCTGTAGTGGTACATTATCCGATATCACTACACTATTCTTCAATTCATCATACTTATTTATTATAAAATCTATATTGAAAAGACTTATGCCTTTATTTATACAAGCACTTTCTATTCTTTTTCTTATCTTATCATTAGTTAAATTTATTATTTCCTCTTCTTGTAGTGACATTATATATTTATCACTACACTTTATCTTTCCACTTTCTTTCTCCCTTTGTCTATCACATAAATAAAAGCTATATCTTTTGTTTTTCTTATTTCTTTTAATAGAGCAAAACAAATATTAGTCACTCCTTTACTCCTAAACTTATCTTTTTTTTGATATTGTTTATATTTTACTAATATAATTTTAAAATAATACAGGCAATTATATAAAAGACTTCACTTTAATACTAAAGTAAAGTCCTATTTTCTTTATATATTAGATAATTCACTCAATGATTTAGTTATCGCTAAGAACTGTTTTGAATTCTTATCATTTAATCCATTTTCTTCTATATCAAACATTATTAATTTTTTAAAACTAATTAATAAATCTACTTTCTTATCCTCTTCATTCAAATATTTATATCTATTTTTTAGCTCTTTATACCTCTTTTTAACCACTTTATTATTTAATAGTATATTTATATCTTCTTCCATTCTTTCTACGCTTATATTAGGCTCATATGCTAAATTATAAGCATCTAATTTATCCATTCCTCCTAACATAGCTTTTATAAATATATCATTTTTAATATTATTCATAATTACTTTCCTCCATATTCCTTAATAATCATGTTCCATTAGTCTTCTTACTGTTTCATTAAACTCTTCTTCACTCATTTTTTTATGCACTATATCGCGAAGGTCTTGTGCTATCATTTTTTGCTTATTAGGTGCTTTCATTTTAATTAATAACTTTTTCATATTTTTAAGTTCACGATTCACATTAGTTCTCCTTATTTTTAAGTTCTTCTATAAGCTCTCTTAGTTCTTCTATTTCTTTTTCAGTTTCTAATTGCTTTTCAGCTTTTAAAATAGTATTACAAATAGTAGCTATAGCCGAAGCATCATAATGCTTAAGTTTTTTATTAATAACTAGATTAGCAACCTTTGAAAGACTTCTCTTAATCTCTTTAGTGTTACTAAATTTTAATTTATACTCTTTTAATTCCATATTTTTTCTCTCCTCCTTTCTTTTTAGTATTTTCAATATATTCAAGGGATTTGTATATAGCTAAAACACCTATTTTTTTACTCTATTTATGAATTTTTCTCCCCTTATATCCAAATAACATATACTCACCTATTTTTTGACGAGTTTTCTTATCTGCTCTTGCATATTGTAATCTAATATTTGTTATACTTTCTTTAATTCTACTCATATACCCCCTTCCTATCTTGTCCAATTACTTATCCTTTGATATTTTCCATTCCATTGAAAACTATAATTATCTACACCTACATTACGCCCTTTCAAGATTATTAATTCAATTGCAAATGGATTTACATTAGGATTAGGAGAGTTATAATTAAGTTTTCCCCTATTGTGTAATTCCTCCCTTACTTCTTGTTTTTCCAGTTCCCTATCTCTATATAAACCTATAACAAGGTCTGAATCTTCTGCTATTCCGTTTGATTCTTTTATATCTGCTAATGTTGGTCTTTTGTCTTGTCTACCTTCTACAGCTCTATTTATTTGGCATGTAATTACTATTGGTATACTTAGTTGTAAAGCTAATAGTTTTAACTTTCTTGTTAATCTACCTAAGTATTCAGCACGATTCTTATTATCTCCATGCCTATCAGTAACCCTATTAATTAAATCTATAAATACTATATCTAACTTTCCTTTAAGCTTGTCCCTCTTTATGGCACTTACTATACTATCTATATCACTCATGTTGTCATATATCTCAAATTCCTTATTACCTAGAAAATTAATTCCAAAACTTTCTATTATTTGAATTTCCTCTTCTGATAATTCATTCTTATATAACTTCTTGAACTCAATATTACATGAATTAGATACTAATTTATTAATGATTTCCTTTCTAGCCATTTCCAAACTAAATAATACTACTTTCTTATTTTGCTTTAACATATTTAAAATTAGTTGTTCTGTTAAAACCGATTTCCCTATACCCGTATACGCTGTTATAGTTATTAATTGACCATTTAAAAATCCCACAATATCATTATCTAATGAATTAAACCCTGTTCTTATATGTGGTTCTATAGTCTTATTTCTTAAATCATCTAAATAATTAATTAAATAATCTCTAGTATTATCTTCCTTTTGCTCTACAGTTGAATACATCTTTTCACATTGGCTTACAATCCCATCTAGTATTTGTACCCCATTTGATGTATAATCTATACTGTAAACTAAGTTGTATACAGTTCTTTTAAGTTCTAAGTCCTTTAATATATCAAGGTGCGAGTTGATATTGCTTAGGCTTAAAAAACTGTCATGAATGTTTGTAATGTCTGTAATTGTTATAGGCATTTCTTTTTTTTGCATATAATCAATAAAAACAAGCAAGTCTATTTGTTCACCATTTTTTCTAAGCTGTTTAAATACTTTTATTATTTCTTTATTACTTGAAGAAGTAAACAGCTTTTCATTTAACTGGTCTATTAAGTTATTATCTTGAAAACATCCTCCTAGTACATTTTTTTCAATTTCTATGTTTCTCATTTTTAGTAATTCATTCATTTTACTAACCTCTTTTCTTTATTTTTTACTTCATAACTGTGTATTGTTAGTAAAAATTAATACTTATAATGTCTATTTTCTTCTTTTTCCCAATCCCTATTATGAAGAGGAATAATATTATTTTTATTTAACTTATCATTTTTCATTTTTAACACCAAACTATCATATTGCTTTCTAAGCTTACTAGGGGATAGTATATTACTTTTCCAAAATAAATCCCTCTGTGACCACCCTATAACCTTTTTAACCTCTTCTACATTTCTTTTGTCAATTCTTAATATAGAATCAAATTCTTTACTCCAACGTTGAAAATCAGGTTTCCTTACATTTGGATTATTATTTTGCATTAATGAGAATAGCAATTTAGATAACATCATTTCATTAGAATTTTCAACAAATAGATTCTTTTTAGTATTTCTTTTTAATAACTCTTTTTTAGAGTTGCTATTTAACATGTTAACCGATATGTGATTTAATGTGTTATCAGTACTAGTAAAAGTTTCATTATCACTAGATTCTATTGTGCGATTTAATGTGTTATCTAATATATCATGTAATGTGTTATTATTGAATATTGAATTATAAGAGTAGATAGATGGCGTTTTAGGTGGTTTTCCCTTTTGAATACTTGTAATTATGCTTAGTGTTTCAAATGTTTTTATTAAGGTTCTAACCTTTGATAAGGATAAATCTAAATCATTTGCTATAGTTCCAAGAGTTAAATAAAATTGACCTTTAGGTAACTCACCTTTCATTCTTTGTAAATTTTCTTTTTGCATTAGGTAATGATTAAAAAGTATCTTCTCTTTATCCTTGATTATATCCATCTTTAACACCTCCTGATTAAGTTTATAGAAGCCACTCAATATTACACCTCCTTACTTTTTAATCTCCAATTTATTCATTAAATCAATTAATCAAGTTTCATGTTTAGAACTACTGATTTATTAACATCTTCTAAAACTATTCTTGATAATACACTTATAGCCTTATTGATATCAGCATATAACGGAGTAACAACACCTTCATATCCCTCCATATCTTTAAAACTGTTACTTATATTCACCCCTGATTCTGCTAAAGTATTTATTATTTTAATTTCTTTTATAATTTCTTCTCTTCTCATCATTGAATTAGTCATTTTCTTATTCCTTTCATAAATCATATTTAACCGTATGTTATCGCTAACTTATTTTTATAATATATTCTAATTGGAATATACCGTAACACAACATATTCACTAAATTATATTGCTTGTATCATATTCTACAATTCATATCCAATCATACTATCAAGCCATGAATCAATTTTTGATATAATCACTCTCCTAGTTCTACCAATAACTAATACTGGAGCGTCATTCCTATGACTTAACTCATTTGCTTTGTTATAACTAACTCCTAATATATTAGCTAATTCTTTAACACTTATCGTTTTTCTTTCTACTTTTTGCTTATGAGCTTGTACTTTTTCTGTAAGCTCTTCAATAATTACACTTTCCACAATATAAACCTCCTAGTTATCTTCACTAAAGAATAAATCAGTTAGTGAGATTCCAAATACATCAGATATTTTTTTCAATGTTCCTATTTTTATAGAATCTAAATTTCCTTTTTCTATTTTTACAATAGTATTTACTCCTATGTTAGTTAAATTACTTAATTCACGTTGAGTTATATTTAGTTTTACTCTTTCTACTCTTAAATTCATAACTCTCCTCCTACATTTGTGTGATATTATTTTTAATAAATATGATTTTACTCTTTTTATATGATAAAATCAATGATTTTTTTATTTTTTTGAAGAATAATTTTATATTTGTGGTATTTTTGTGTATAATATTATACGAGGTGAAATTAATGACTACTGGAGATATAATAAAAAATTTACGTAAAACCAAAAAAATAACCCAACAAGAATTAGCAACAAAATGTAACTTATCAAAAAATGCTTTATGGAATTATGAAAATAATAAAAGAACTCCTAATATTGATGTTTTAACAAAAATAGCTAATGCACTAGAAATAAACATTAATCTTTTATTAGATGAAAAGAAGTACTTAAATTATTTAGTACGTCAATCTTTAAAAAATGAAATTGATGGAACAGTTAGAAATAGCATTGAAGACCAAAAAAAAATAAAAAAAATTGTTTCAGAAGCTTTCAGGGGATTTCTAAGTTGTATTAATTCTGAATATAGTGATTTTTTAAGTTCTGATACTTTGGCTAATATAGCTTATAGTTTAGAGTTTACACATTTTATGGAATTCATGATTTTAAAAGATAAATTCAATCTAATAAATACTGAAACAATGAATAGTACTGATATTAAAATAAAAGAATATAACTTAAAATTAGCAAAAGCAGTATTAACAATATTAGTATATTCTAATACTGAATTAGCTGAGAAATTAACTAATAAGCAAGCTATCAAAATTGCTGAAGACCCAGAATTAAAAGATTTTTTCAATTATCTATACCTAAAACAAAATTTTGATATTACGGAGTGATAATAATGGCAATAAAGAAAGCTAATGGTGAAGGTTCTATCTATAAAGATAGTAAAGGTCGTTGGTGTTCTGTTTTAACTATTGGTAGAAATGAAGAGGGTAAATTAAAAAGAAAATACTTCTATGGTAAGACTAAGAAAGAAGTATCTGATAAATTAACTGATTATAAGTATAAAAACATGAATGATATGTTACCAATAGACGAAAGTATGACTATTGAACAATACTTTAGATATTGGTTATTTGAATATAAGATTAATGAGGTTAAATCATCAACTATTACAAGATATGAGGGTATTTACAGAAACTATATAAAAGGCTCTCAAATAGCTAGAGTTAAACTCAAAGACTTAAGAACTCAACAACTTCAAACTTACTACAATAGACTTATAGCGGATAATAATATTACCTCTTCAACAATATTAACTATAAATAAGGTTTTGAAAAGTTGTTTTGCTCAAGCAATTAAAGAGGGTTATTTATTAAAGAACTACTGTACACTTGTAAGCCTTCCTAAGAAGAGTAAAAAAGAAGATATAGTATATTTGACCATTGAAGAACAAAAACGTTTTATACAGGCTTGTAATAGCCATAGATTAGAATGTTTGTTTTTATTTGCTTTGGGTACTGGATTAAGATTAGGTGAAATACTAGCCTTAACATGGAATGATATTAATTTTGAAGATAAAACAGTATCAGTAAATAAAAGCATTAGACAGGAAACTATATTCAATAATAAAGGTGAAGGTAAGTATACAACCATCATACAACCACCTAAGACAGAAACAAGTATAAGAACTGTACCAATTCCAAGTAACATAATATATAAATTAAAACAGTTTAAAATAACTCAGAATAAAGAAAGGCTATCTAATGGTGAATTATATATGCCTAGTGACTTAGTGTTTACAACTCCTATAGGTACTCCTATAAATACTTCTAACCTTAGAAAGGTATATAGTAGACTACTAAAAAAGGCTGACATAAACAATATTAAATTTCATGCTCTTAGACATACTTATGCTACTAGATTATTTGAAAAGGGAGTACAAATTAAAACAGTTCAATCACTATTAGGACATTCAGATATAAATACAACAATGAATATATATACCCACGTTACGAATGATGTAAAAAATGATGCTGTTGAAAAACTTAATCAAATATTTAATTTTTAAAGCCCTTGAATAATTTAAAGTCAAGGGCTTTATACCAGCTAAAACAATCTTTATAGTATTTTTTATATCTTTTGTGTTAATAATATAAAAGACGGCATATAATTAAGTATGACGTAACTACAATAAGTATTAGGATTCTATTCTTATTATTTAAGCATTGACTAAACTTGCTTTTAATATTATATTAAAAGTAGCTCATTTACCACAGGGTAAAAGGAGACTCCGGTTTTCGTATTACGATTACTGGCTTTTTTTATCTTATAATCATTATAATCTTTATCAAAAGTTTCTTTTTTATTTATATAAAATACAGGAAATGCACTGATAAGCTTGTATATATTTTTTTTGGACGAAAATATTAATATATAATCTATATCTCCATAATTATATCTCAGATGTAGTTTTCTATCCTTTTCCCATACTTTTATTCTCGAATCCTGTTCATTAGCTAAATTTATTATATTCATAATCCAATTTATTCTAATTGCTCTAAATGGACAAATAGTTCTAATTTCTCCATTATATCTTTTTATTATATTTTTTCTAGTTAAACAATTCTTTTTACAAATATGTTCTGATAAATTATTGCCACAAGGGAATACATTAAACTGTTCTTTATCACTTAGACTAATAAAATGCCAATAACAATCTGCCTTATATTGCCTCCAATTATCGAACATTATAAGCATTGTTTTTCCAAGCAATTTTTTAGGCCTTTTTTCCTTATTCATATGATTTTTCTTAAATTCTTCATAAGTTATATCAATTATTGAATTTATATCTTTGCAATCTAATACATTTATTATAGGAAATGGACTGTTATTATCTATCATCTTTACTTCTTAGGCTCCCATATAAATATATTAAATTTTTCTTCACTTCTAAGGGTTTTTTCATTCATTTTCACTTGATATTTAGATTCTATATATTCAATAATTTTACTTTTGGCATTTATATTTCCTATTTTTCTATTTTTAAATGCTAATGCACCTATAAACAAATCAGTTATTTGAAGGATTTCTGATTCCTTTGAATTTATTTGTTTTATATCAGTTATAACCTCATGTTTAAAATCATATTTGTTATTACATAAAACTTCGTGTAATTTTTTTATTTTAGGCCCACCTTTTGTGTCTTTAATATCTATAAATATTCTATATTCATTACTTGGGCTTATCATATAATCTAATAATAAATAATACATTTTATAATACCATTCATTATAATCTCCATTATTATATTTTTTATGATTAAGTTTTTTCTTATTAGTGGCTATAATCCCTCTAAATCTCAAATTATTACTAAAAAAATAATCTACCAATTCTTTATAAAATTCTAACTTTTTATATGATATTTTAGTCCATTTAATCTCAAACCACGAACTTAAATCATGTTTAATCTTAATTGCCCTAATATCCTCAAATATTTGTTTTTTCTCTTCGGCATTACAGGATATTCCACCCAAAACCATTATATCAGAGGAATCACTTTCTAAATGACAACTTTCATCACAATATATATTAATCATTTTTTCACCACCTTATTTTACATTATATATAAAATGTCATTTTAAAACAATTAAATATATGTAATATGTTCATTTTTTAAATATATTTTTTCGTGTTGCTGTACGGTTGCTGTATTTAAAGAAAAAAAGCCTATTTTCCAATCAGGAAAACGGCTTTATTACTTGTTTTATGGTGCATCTAGAGGGATTTGAACCCCCGACCTTTGGATTCGAAGTCCACCGCTCTATCCTGACTAAGCTATAGATGCTTAAAAGTATAAAAGACAACCTAATATACAATAAGTTGTCTTTACTGGAGCGGGTACTGGGAATCGAACCCAGGTATTCAGCTTGGAAGGCTGACATTCTACCATTGAACTACACCCGCATATATTTTGTTTTAATGGTCGGGGTGACAGGGATTGAACCTGCGACCTCATGGTCCCAAACCACGCGCGCTCCCATCTGCGCCACACCCCGGTATGGTGTACCTTTAGGGATTCGAACCCCAGGCCCACGCCTTAGAAGGGCGTTGC
>JAUNBX010000013.1:0-34795 GCA_030526875.1 Clostridium perfringens
ATATGTATTTCTCAATAGGGATACCAATATTTGCAGGTATAGGAATTATGGGAGTGCCAAAGAGCGCTTTTGCTAATATGCCAAGTGCAGTAACAACCCTTTTAAGTAATGGATTAGTTATAGGAATTATTTTAGCATTTATAATAGAAATAATGATATTAATAAAAAATAGAAAAATTAAAGAACAAAATTAATAAATTTATCTAATTTTATTGTATAATTAATTAGATATGCTTGTAATAATATTGGTTTTAGATAGGTCTAAGAATTAGTATGTAAGTAAAGATTACATCTAAACATAGTTTAAAAGGTCTGTTTATTAAATCAATATTGTTTAAAGCAGAATTTTGACTATTAATTAGGAGGATAAGATTATGGTAAAACATATAGTAATGTGGACTTTAAAAGAAGATAAAAAAGACAAAGCATTAGAGATTAAAAATGATTTAGAAGGATTAAAAGAAAAATTATCTTACATAAAATTTATAAAGGTTGGCATAAACTTTAACACAACTGATAGTGCCTATGATATTGTATTAAACTCTGATTTTGAAACTAAAGAAGATTTAGATAAGTATCAAGTAAGTGAAGAACATTTAAAGGTTGCTTCAAAAGTTAGAGAAGCAGTTTCAAAACGTGCAGTTGTAGACTATGAATATTAATAAAAATAAAGGAATAGGCATAAGCCTATTCCTTTATTTTTATAATTTCTATAAAACTATCATTATAAGTTATTTGACCACCCATATCTGATATATTAGATGATGTTAAAAAATTTGGGTTACCGTGTTTTTTCCACCAACCAGCATGAATTTTAATAACATCATGAGGGACACCACTATCAATTATAGCTTTAGCATTAATTTTACCCGTTAATGCTTTTAAAGTTACAATATCTTCATTTAAGATATTAAGTTCTTTGGCACTATCTTCATTTATAAAGAATTCACATATAGCATCTTTATCCATAAAATGTTGACTTGATAAGCTTTCTCTCCCATGAACAGTTATAAGCCTAAAGTAATTTTTAGGTATTTCTTTACATTTTAAATATGTTGGAAGAGAATAGCCACACTCATCTTTAGCTAAGGATGAAAATAGTTCAAAGTTTTTAGATGGAGTTTTAAAGTTTAAATCTTCCCAAGCTACTTGTTTATGAGTAGTAACATATTCTTTTTTTAAGTAATCTAAGTCTATTTGCTCATTTACTTTCTTTAAAGGTTCTATTATTTTCTCTAAGTATTCTCTTTTAGAAACAGTTGGATAGTCTTTAATAGACATAATTTTTGCAAGCTCTCTAAAAAAGTTATATTCGTCCATAAGAGGATTTTTAGGTTCTCTAACTTTCTCATTATATATAATGTAAGGATTAGTCATTGAACTAAATAAAAGATCTTCACTTTCTAATGTATTTGTACATGGAATAAATAAATCACACATAGATGCAGTATCAGTTAAAAACATATCAAAGCATACTTTAAATTCAATAGTTTCAAAGGATTTTTTTAAATTATTTAAATCAGGAAGCTGGTTTAGTAAGTTACTCTTTGTAATAACGGCCATCTTTATTGGAGTTTTATAAAGAGAGTTTTCCTTTGCAGTTTCATCTATAATAGAATCATGAATAACAGTTTCAGCTTCAAAGATACCTTCTTCTTTTAAATTTAAACTATTTGATTTATTTATAAACTCAGCCATTTTACTAACTTCAAAAAAGTTATTTTCTCCAAATCTTTCACTATTATAAGGGTCACAATTTAATATTCTAGGGAAAACTTTATTAGCATAATTTATTCCACCACCACTTTTGCCTATTTGCCCAGTTATAGCTCCTAGAGCATTTATACATCTTATAGAATTTCCACCATTTATATATCTTTGAATTCCATAACCTATTAAAATAGTAGAGTATTTATTTGTATAAAGTGTTACAAGATTTTTTATATCATCTATTAAAACACCACATTCTTTAGATAGATAATCTAAAGTTAATGTATTTAAATATTCTTTAAATTCTTCAAATCCTAAAACATGATTTTTTATAAAATGTTCATCATAAAGATTTTCATCTATAATTATTTTAGCCATACTAAGGGCAAGAGCACCATCAGTTCCAGGATTGATTTTTATGTATTTATTAGCAAATTTAGCTGTTTCACTAAAATTAGGATCGATAACTACAATTGGAATATTTTTAAGTTTAGCTTCCTTTATCATTTGCATTGTATGAATAGAGGTATTTGCAGGATTTTTTCCCCACAAAAATATTGATTTACTATTTAGCATATCAGGAAGATTGTGACTTTTAGCATCACCAAAGTCATATTTAGTAGCTTTCATTCCAGCACTCCAACAAGGGCCACCAGTTGGTTTATTAACTCCACCATAGAAATTAAAAAATACATCTCCTATGGATT
Source organism: Clostridium perfringens (assembly GCA_030526875.1). Taxonomy (GTDB): domain Bacteria; phylum Bacillota; class Clostridia; order Clostridiales; family Clostridiaceae; genus Sarcina; species Sarcina perfringens_A. The sequence goes on from JAUNBX010000013.1 coordinate 2,418, forward strand.
TTAAAATAGTACCATTTCCAAATTGTTCATAGTAAAGAATTGATTTAGAGGAATAATTACTTTTATAGTAAGAAAGTCTTTCAGCCACTATATTTATGGCTCTTTCAAAAGATATTTCTTTGAACTTTCCATTAACTTTTAAGAGGGGAGTGTATATTCTATCTTTATGATTTAATCTGTTCAAATTAGATAGTCCTTTTTGGCATACAAGTCCCTTTGTATAAGGATGATTTTTGTCTCCTTCGATCTTTAAAGTGCCATTGTCATCATATATGTTGAATTTACAACAGTCAAAGCAATCTAGAGTACATCCGTGACTAAATTTTTTCATTTTAAATCCTCCGTTTTATATTTTAAAGTTATTAAATCTAAAAAAAATAAATATAGATAGATATTAAATAATAATAAATAAAATTTAACATAATTATATCATTAAAACCAATAAGTACAAAGGAAAAATATATATGAGTTTTATTGAATATATTTTTGCCTCTTAAGAGAAAATAAATAAGATACAAAAGTAGATATGGTTTTAAATAAATAGTTTTCACATTTATTTTAAATTAATACTTTAATTTTAAAAAAACATTGAAAATATAATTAAGTTATTTTGTTTTATTTAGAGAGGAGGCAGTTCTTTTGATATATAAAAAAGAGTATAAAGAAGTTATTGAGGAATTTAAATCAAGTAGTGGTGGTCTTACAGGTGAAGAGGCAAATGTAAGACTAGAGAAAAATGGTTTCAATGAGCTTAGAGGAAAAGAAGGAGAATCAACATTAAAGCTCATATTAAATCAGTTTAAAGATCCCTTAGTAATAATTCTTATAATTGCAGCTATAGTTCAAATATTTTTAAAAGAAGCTATTGAGGCTATTATTATAATTGCAGTTGTAGTTTTAAATGCTATTTTAGGAGTTACCCAAACTAAAAAAGCTGAAGGTTCTTTAAATAGTTTAAAAAAGCTATCATCACCAAATGCTAAAGTTTTAAGAGATGGGGTAAAAACAGTTATACCAGCTAGAGAGCTTGTAAATGGTGATATTGTTTATTTAGAGGCTGGTGATTATGTCCCAGCAGATGGAAGAATCATAGAATCTCAATCCTTAAAAAGTGTTGAGGGAATGCTTACAGGAGAGTCAGAGCCAGTTCTTAAAATAACAGATGTTATAAAGGAAGAAGCATCTTTAGGGGACCAAAAGAATATGGTTTTTAGTGGTTCTACAATTGTTTATGGACGTGGAATATTTATAGTAACTGCAACTGGTATGTATACAGAGGTTGGAAAGATTGCTAATCTTTTAGAAAAAGCTGAATCTAAGGAAACTCCTCTTCAAATAAAACTAGAGCAGTTTAGCAAAAAACTAGGTATAGTAATAATGATTATTGCTCTTCTTATATTTGCTTTAGAGGTTGGTCGTGGAATGTTATTTGACAGGGTAGATACTATAGGAGTTATGATTGCAAATGCATTTATGTTCTCTATATCAGTGGCTGTAGCTGCAATTCCAGAAGCTTTGTCATCTATTGTAACTATCGTTTTAGCATCAGGAACTAATACAATGGCAAAAAGAAAAGCAATAATTAGAAAGCTTCCAGCTGTTGAAACTTTAGGTGCAACTAGTATTATATGTACAGATAAAACTGGAACTTTAACTCAAAACAAGATGACTGTTGTGGATAATTATATGAGTAAAGATGGAGAATATAATTTCTCATCTAATATAGAAAATCTACATGAAAATGAAAAGTATTTTTTACTATCATTTATACTTTGTAATGATTCAGATATTAATGAGGAGGGAAAAGAAACAGGTGATCCAACAGAGGTTGGTCTTATAAACTTTGCACAAAAAAATAATATAGATTTTAAAAGTATAAGAAACACCTATGAGAGAAAAGAGGAAATTCCATTTGATTCTGATAGAAAAATAATGTCTACAGTTAATGTTATTAAGGAAAAGATAATTATGTTTTCAAAGGGCGCTCCAGATATTATTTTAAATAGATGTAAACATGTTTTAGTAAATGGAGAAATAGTTGATTTAAATGAAAATATTTTAAATGAATATAAAGCTAAGAATGAAGAGTTTTCAAATAAAGCCCTTAGGGTTTTAGCTTTTGCAATGAAGGAAATAAAGGATGAAAACTTTGTTCCAGGAATTGAGGATGAAAATGATTTAACTTTAATTGGGCTTACAGCAATGATAGATCCACCAAGAGAATCTGTTTATGATGCTATAAAAACAGCTAAAAATGCAGGAATAAAAACAATAATGATAACAGGAGATCATAAGACAACAGCAGCAGCTATTGGAAGAGAAATAGGCCTTATGGATGAAGATGATATAGCAGTAACGGGGCAAGAGTTAGATGCCATGAGTGAAACAGAACTTGAAAATAAGTTAGAAGATATATCAGTTTATGCTAGAGTTTCACCAGAAAATAAAATACGTATAGTAAAGGCATGGCAAGACAGAAAAAAGATTACTGCCATGACTGGTGATGGTGTAAATGACGCACCAGCATTAAAACAAGCGGATATTGGAATAGGTATGGGGAGTGGAACAGATGTTGCAAAGGATGCAGCTTCCATGATTTTAGTAGATGATAACTTTGCTACAATAGTTAAGGCTGTAGAGATAGGAAGAGCAGTTTATAGTAATATAAAAAAATCTATAACATACCTTTTTGCAGGAAATTTAGGAGCAATAATTTCAATACTTTTTGCAGTATTTCTAAATTGGCCAAATCCTTTTACTGCAATACAACTTCTTTTTATAAACTTAATAAATGATTCATTACCAGCCATTGCTTTAGGTCTTGAGCCACCTGAAAAACATATAATGGATAACCCACCAAGAAATATTGATGAAGGAATATTATCTGGAGGAATTAGTAGAATTGTAATTTTAAGAGGAGTTTTGATTGGAATTTCAGCTATAGTTGCTCAGTATATAGGAATGCAAATATCATTAGAGCTTGGAACTGCTATGGCATTTTCAACAATTCTTTTAGCTAGAATTATGCAAACAATAGCTGCAAGGTCAGATAATTATACAGCAATAGAGCTTGGTTTCTTTACAAATAAATATGTATTTGGTGCAATAGGAGTTACATTTATAATATATCTCTTAATATTACTTCCAGGAATAAGAGAAATTTTATCTATACCGCCTGAATTTGATATTATGATGTTTTTTGTATGTTTAGCTTTGTCTATAATAGTTTTAATACTTATGGAAATAGAGAAGCTCATTTTTAGAAAAAAGCATTAAAATTTAATATACAAAGTAATAGCTATGTCTTAACTGTGATTTAATTGTTAGATAAAATTAAGTTATGCTTAAGACATAGCTATAAAAATGAAAAATTATTTTGTAAGAGTATAGCCAAATATTAAATCCATTGATGTTTCATCATCTTCAATAGAAGGCGTATTTTTAAAGGAAATTAATCCATATCCTCTATCATAGGTTCTCTTTTCTGTGTAGGTATTATTATAAAATCCGTGTATATCTTCTATAGTTGTTGTTAAGGTATATTCAGTATAGGATACATTTGTCATAACAGTTGTGGCTTTATATTCTTTGCCTTCGTAAATTACTTTTTGAGTCCATGTATCATTTTCTTTAGGATCACCCCACATGACTATATAATTTTTTATTATAGAATTTAAGGAATCTGTATTACTTGACATATAATCATTATTATAAACCCTTTCATAAACCATAGGAATATCACCTTCATCTAATTTGAAGATATAGTTTAGGGAAAAAGTTCTCTCTCCTCTAGAATCTTCTCCATAACCGTCTGACATTTTACCAGAATATTTTATAACAAGATTAGTTTTATCTATGGTTAAGTCACTTAAAGTATATCCATATTCAGCATAGCCATTATAAGTTAGTATACTTTTAGAGGAAATAAAATAATCTTTATATGAATTAAAAAAAGTAACAAGGGTAGAGTCATTTTCTTCAATAATTGTATTATCTATAGAAGGCCCATCTGTTGTTTCTAAAGCTTCATTATCATAAACATTCCCATTTACTGAAATAGAACCATCATCATACTGATTATTTAAAGAAAAAACAAAATAACCTGTTATAAATACTAAAAATAGAGTTGAAATTACAAATAAATTTCTTTTCATAAAAATCTCCTAAATTAATTATAGTGTTATATAAAAATTTTATGTTTAGTAAAATAAAAATATCCATAAAATGTTGATATATTTACTTGACAATGATTAAGATATAAGGCAAACTTTATTTATACGTTAGTTTATGTTATGTTTAGATTCAAAAAATCATGATTTAAATGAAATATAAGGAGTTAAGGATGAGAGCAGTATACAAAAACCCAAAAGAACTTGCTACAAAATTGAAGGATGTAGTTGATTTATATTTTGATGATTTAATTACATATGAAAAATTAGAAGAGACTGTGCAAAAAATGATTAAAGCTAATAAAGATAGTATATATAAAGATGGATTTATGCCAGTTAAACTAAGCAGTGCTTTAGGGGAAGAAAGAAAAAAAGTTATTGATAAAATAGCTGCAAGTATAAAAGAATAGGATGTGTTAAAACTTTTATTATAATAAATAAAAATTTTAACATGTGTAAATACATTAAGAGATCTTCAATTTAAATTGAAGATCTCTTATTTTTTATGAAAATAGAGATAAATTAATTTTATAATATGGGTAGTAGTATAATAATTTAATATAATAGATACAAATGTTAATAAAAAAAACATAGGTTTGATTTAATAGTATTTCTAAAAGAAATATTATTATTATATGAAAGAATTATTTTACATATAAAAAAATCTGATTTATATATGAAGAACGATAAAATTTTTTTCTTCGAACAAATGTTAAAAAAAATAACAAATGTATTGAAAGTGTTAAGAATATTTGTTATTATAAATATATAGAAGAAACAAGCTATTAATAAACATAGGAGGAATATATATGAGTATTGACGTAAAAGAAATGTCTTTAAACCTTCATAGAGAATTTAAAGGTGAAATAAGAATAGAAGGCCTTATGCATGTTACAAATAAGGAAGAACTTTCATTAGCATATACACCAGGAGTTGCAGCCCCTTGCTTAGAGATAGCTAAAAAGCCGGAAAAGGCTTATGATTATACTTTAAAAGGTAGAAGTGTAGCAGTAATTTCTAATGGAACAGCAGTATTAGGTCTTGGAGACATAGGAGCGGCTGCTAGCTTACCTGTAATTGAAGGTAAATCATTATTACATAAAGAATTTGCAGGAACTGATGCTTATCCCATCGCATTAGACTCTACTGATAAGGATGAAATAGTAAATATAATAAAGGCTATATCACCTGGGTTTGCAGCAATACATTTAGAAGATATAAAAGCCCCCGAATGTTTTTATATAGAAGATAAATTAAAGGAAATTTTAGATATCCCAGTTTATCATGATGACCAACATGGTACAGCAATATCTGTGTTAGCAGGACTTTATAATGGATTGAAAATAGTTAATAAAAATATAGAGGATATAAAGGTTGTTATAGATGGAGCTGGAGCTTCAGGGATAGCAATAGCAAGGTTACTTCTTTTAGCTAAGGTTAAGAATATAATTTTATGTGATATAAACGGAGCAATAGTTGAAGGTGATGAAGATTTAAATTATGCTCAAAAAGATATAGCAAAAGTTACTAATAGAAATTTTGAAAAAGGACACATAGAAGACATAATAAGAGAGGCAGATGTATTTATAGGGGTTTGTACTGGGAATGTAATTACAACAGAGATGGTAAAAACAATGAATAAAGACTCTATGGTTTTTGCTCTTGCAAATCCTACACCTGAAATTATGCCAGAGTGTGCAAAACTAGGTGGAGCTAGAATAACAGCTACAGGTAGAGGAGATTTTAAAAATCAAATGAATAATCTTTTAGTATTTCCAGGGCTTTTTAGAGGTCTTTTAAAAGCTAGAATTAAAGAGATTACAGATGATATGAAATTAGATGTAGCAAAGGCTATTGCAAATTTAATAAGTGATGAAGAATTAGATGAAGATTATATATTACCTAGTGTATTTAATGAAGATGTAGTTAAGGCAGTAGAAGATGCTATAATAAAATATAAAGATAAAGTATAAAATAAATAAACAAAAGAAAAGAAAAGAGGTGAAACTCTTGGAATACTATAATTTTGAAGAAGTGATAATTGAAGATAGAAGTGATTTTGCGTTAAAGGCTTTAGAAAAATTTTTAAAAGGGCAAGATTTAGATTTAGATGAAAATTTAGATTATACTATTATTTTATATGATAATGACAAAATAATAGGAAGTGGATCTTTTAAAAAGAATATATTAAAATGTATAGCAATATCTGATGATTATAAAGGTTTTGGTATATCAAATAAAATAATTTCTGGTCTTGTAAATGAACAGTATAGAAGAGGATATAGCCACATTTTCATATATACTAAACCTAAAAATGGTGCAATTTTTAGAGACTTTGGTTTCTATGATATAGAAAGTGTAGGAGATAAAGTATTGCTTCTTGAAAATAAAAAAAATGGAATAGAAAAATATTGCAATGAATTAATTAAAGAAACACCTAAATATGAAGGAGATAAAGTAGCTGGAATTGTTGCAAATTGTAATCCCTTTACTTTAGGGCATAGGTTTTTAATAGAGAAGGCATCTAAGGAAAATGATTTAGTTCACCTTTTTATTTTATGGGAGGATGAATCTAAGTTTTCTAATAAGGCAAGATATGAGATGGTAAGGGAAGGAATTACAGATTTACATAATGTAGTTTTACATAAAGCTAAAGATTATATAATTTCAAGTGCAACATTTCCATCTTATTTTATAAAAGAAAAAAATGATGTTTTAAGTATACAAGCTATCTTAGATAGCAAAATATTTGCAAAATATATAGCAAAGCCCCTTAATATAACTAAAAGATATGTAGGAACAGAACCTTTTTCAAAAAGTACAGAAGAATATAATAAACAAATGAAAAGGGTCTTAAATGAAAATAATATAAAGCTTATGGAAGTGCCTAGAAAAGAATTTTTAGATGAAGAAATAAGTGCTTCAAAGGTAAGAAAATTATTAGAAGAAAAACAATTTGAATATGTTAAGGAATTAGTTCCTATTACTACATATAAATATTTACTTAATATGTAACAAACTTAGGAGGAATGACAAATGGAAATAAAAAAAACTGCTATGGCAGGAACTTTAGAATCAAGTGATATTTCTATAACAATAGAACAAAATGACAATGGAATAGAAATAAATTTAAAAAGCTCTGTAGAAAAACAATTTGGAAAACAAATAAGAAAGGTTATAGAAGAAACCTTAGAAGAATTAGGAGTTAAAAATGCCTTAGTTACTGCAAATGATAAGGGTGCACTAGATTGTGTTATAAAGGCAAGAGTTCAAACAGCTACTATGAGAGCTACAGAAGGCAAATTTAATTGGGGAGGTGCAAAATAATGAAATTAAGAAGAACTATGATGTATGTTCCTGGAAATAATCCTGGAATGATTAAAGAAGCTCATATATATGGAGCAGATTCAATAATGTTTGATTTAGAAGATTCAGTATCAATAAATGAAAAAGATAGTGCTAGATTTTTAGTTTATAATGCACTAAAAACAATAGATTATGAAGGGGTAGAAACTGTTGTTAGAATAAATGGTTTAGACTCAGAACTTGGTATTGAAGATTTAGAAGCAATAGTTAGAGCACAGCCTAACGTTATAAGACTTCCAAAAACTGAAACTGCACAAGATATAATTGATGTAGAGAGAGAAATTGCAAGAATTGAAAAAGAAGCTGGAATTCCTGTTGGGAAAACTATGATAATGGCAGCTATTGAAAGCGCTTTAGGTGTTGTAAATGCTTATGAAATTGCAAAGGCTAGTGATAGACTTATGGGAATTGCAATAGGGGCTGAAGATTTTGTAACTAATATGAGAACTACTCGTTCATTAGAAGGAATAGAACTTTTAACTGCAAGAAGCCAAATTTTATTAGCTGCAAGAGCTACTGGAATTTATGCCTTTGATACAGTATTCTCAGATGTAAATGATGAAGAAGGATTTAGACAAGAAACTGAACTTATTAAACAATTGGGATTTGATGGGAAATCGGTAATTAATCCAAGACAAGTAGGACCAGTTCACGAAATATACACACCAACCCAAAAGGAAATAGAGAAATCAATTAGAGTAATAAAAGCTGCTGAAGATGCTAAAAAAAGAGGTTCAGGAGTTGTAGCATTAAACGGAAAAATGATAGATAAGCCAATAATTGAAAGAGCAGAAAGAGCATTAGCTTTAGCAAAAGCTTCAGGAATAGATGTTAATTTTGGAGGTGAAGAAGATGTTAAATAAAATAGGAAGAGAAGTACCAAGTAAAGCAAAAGGATTTGGAGAAATTAAACCGTATAATGGACCTTTTGCAGAAGTTCCAACAGGAAATGTTTTTGGAAGAAAAGTTAAAGAAGTTAAACCAAATGATAGTAAAATGCTAGGAAGTATAGAAGAGGCTATAAAAAAGACAGGCTTAAAGGATGGAATGACTATATCATTTCACCACCATTTTAGAGAAGGAGATTACATTTTAAATATGGTAGTAGATACTATAGCTAAAATGGGAATAAAGAATTTAACTTTAGCCTCTAGTTCATTAAATAATGTTCATGCTTCTTTAGTAGAACACATAAAGAGTGGTGTTATAACTAGTATAACAACAAGTGGTTTAAGAGGAAGCTTAGCTGATGAAATATCAAATGGACTTATGGAAAATCCAGTTGTAATTAGATCTCATGGTGGTCGTGCAAGAGCCATTGAATGTGGAGATGTAAAAATAGATGTGGCATTTTTAGGGGTTCCAAGCTGTGATAACTATGGAAATGCTAATGGATATGATGGGAAATCATTCTGTGGATCTTTAGGATATGCTAAGATTGATGCTAAATATGCTGAAAATGTAGTTTTAATTACAGATAATTTAGTACCATATCCAAATGTACCAGCAAGTATTAGTCAAACAGATGTAGATTACATAGTAGAAGTAGAAGCTATAGGAAATCCACAAGGTATAGTATCTGGTGCAACAAGATACACTAAAAATCCAAAAGAACTTTTAATTGCAAAATATGCTGCAAAAGTTATAGAAGCTTCAGGATATTTAGTTGATGGATTCTCTATGCAAACAGGTAGTGGTGGAGCAGCACTTGCTGTTGCAAGATTTATAAAACAATCAATGATAGAAAAAGATATAAAGGCAAGTTTTGTTTTAGGTGGAGTAACTGGTCAATTCGTAGAAATGTATGAAGAAGGATTAGTTAACAAGATATTTGATGTTCAAAGTTTTGACTTAAGAGCTGCAAAATCAGTAAAAGATAACTTAGGTCACTATGAAATAGATGCATCCCTTTATGCTAATCCATTTAACAGAGGTAGCGTTGTAAATCTATTAGACTTTGTAATATTAAGTGCATTAGAAGTTGATACAGACTTTAATGTTAATGTTATAACTGGTTCTGATGGAGTAATAAGAGGAGCATCAGGCGGACATTGTGATACTGCAGCAGGGGCTAAAATGTCTATGATAGTTTGTCCGCTTATAAGAGGAAGAATACCAACAATTGTTGACAAAGTAACAACTGTTATAACTCCAGGTGAAACTATTGATGTAGTAGTTACAGATAGGGGAGTTGCAGTAAATCCTCTAAGACAAGATTTAGTACAAAAGTTATCTAAAATAGACATTCCTCTATTTACAATAGAAGAATTAAAGAACAAAGCTGAAGAAATAACAGGAAAACCTGAAAAAATAGAGTTTACTGATAGAGTAGTAGGTTTAGTTGAATATAGAGACGGAACTATAATTGATGTTATAAAACAAGTTAAATAATTATTTAATTACTTTAGGCCTTTACATTTTGTAAAGGCCTAATTTGAAATATTTAGAAAATATATTTACATAGTATTTTAATTTAAGCACACTATTTAAATTAGTGTTGATTTTAGAAATGCTTAAGAAATAGCAATTAAAATAGATAAAAAATAAATGGAGTATATATGAATAAAGAAGAATTAATACTACTAAATGAAATTTTAGAAGGTAAGGAAAAAAGGGCTTTGATTCAAAGAGAACTTTTACATAGATATAATAAAATATTAATTTCATGTACCCTTAATATTCCTGGAATATATAAAGTAAATAAATTATATAAAAAGGCTCATACTGTAGAGGTAGCAGCTTTAGAAAAGGAATTAGGGAATAGAAATATAGAAATAGTCTATAAAAAGTATAATGTAAGTAAGGCTGGATATGAGACCTTTTTAGTTGTAAACTCTGATTTAAAATGTGTAAAAGAAGCCACAATATTTGTAGAAGAAAATAACCAATTAGGTAGACTTTTTGATTTAGATGTATTTGATAAAGAGCAAAATCAACTAAGTAGATGTGATTTAGGGTATAGTAAGAGAAAATGTTTAATATGTAATGAAGATGCAGTAGTTTGTAGTAGAAATAAAGCTCATTCTATAGAAGAGGTTTTAGAAAAAATAGAAAGATTAATAAAAAATTATTAAAATATATTATTATCTTATATATAGTGGTTAAAGGAAAAAGCTTTAAGTAATTAAGAAAAACTTATACTAAAAGAAATTTTAAATATAATGCTATAGTTTGTTATACTATAGCATTATATTTACGTATATTTTCTCTGTTACATCATATTTCGACAAAATATATGAATTTTTTTATAAATATGATATAATTAAATTATAAATAGTAAATAATAATTTATAATTATTTGTAAATAAATGAAATAGAGGTGTTATTATGAGAGTTCTTGGTAGTGGCGTTTTTGACCCTGTAGATGAAGAATTAGAAGAAGCTATTTTAAATATGGAAGAGAGACATGAACAAAGAGTTCAAGGAAATAATGATAAAACTATTATAGATGATATATTAGCAGTTATGTTAAATTCTTATTTAAATAAGTTTGACACTAGAAGAATGCAAATAATGGACCATTTTAAGGTTATGATGATGCATTTTAAAGAAGATGTGAAATCTGCTGAAAATGAAAAGGATATAAAAAAGGCTATAGAAAAATATGATAAGTCATTAAAAAGACAAATAAGAATTACAGATAATGATTTAAACTGGGCAAGTTTAAAGGGCGATGTAAATGAAATAGTAAGAGAATTTCATGAGACTAAAGAAATGATAGAGTATCTATATGATATGGTTATGGAAAAAAACTATTACTTTAAAGCGAAAATTTTAGAAAATAGGAATAATGTTTGTGACCATATAGATGAAGAATTTAAAATGCTTCTTGAAACTGAAAATGGAAAAGAGTATAGAGAATACATAGTAGATGCTTATGAGCTATGTAAAAATGAGTTATTAGATGATAAGAGATTTAATTAAATATAAAAGACCTAACAAATTTTTGTTAGGTCTTTTATATTAGATAAGATTTCAAACTATTAACAATTGCATTCGAAAGAAGCACAGTCAGTTGTTTCAACAGTTCTAGCTTCTGGTTTATTTTTAGTAACCATTATTTGATCTAAAGTGCAATATGGATCCTCTTTGCAATGGTATTTACATTCATTTACTGAACAGCCTATACTATTATTATGTTTCATTTTAAATTCCTCCTAAATATACTTTAATATAAATTTTATTAGCAATTGCATTCAAAAGAAGCACAATCAGTAGTTTCAGTAGTTCTAGCCTCTGGTTTGTTTTTAGTAACCATTATTTTGTTTAAAGTGCAATAATCATCTTCATGACAGTGATATTTACATTCATTTACTGAGCAGCCTATACTTTCGTTATGTTTCATTTTAAATTCCTCCTCATATAATATTTTTAATCAAGTAACTTTTTAAAATTACTTGATGACATTATTATGTGGAATTTGAAATGCTATATACTATGAAATAAATAGAAAAAAGCTTGTACATTTGTTGTACAAGCTTTTTTTCTATTCTTATAGTTTTATTATTAGTGTCCTACACTAGAGGCTACTTTCTGTTTAGCAGCAGCCTTTTTAATAAAGAAGATTAGTATAGAAGCACAAACTATTATTACAGTACCAATTATTGTAGTTGGTGCGATTATTGTTCCCATAATTAAGAATACTAATATAGGAACTAGTATTGGTTTTATATAGAAAGTAGATGTTGCTGTGATGGCGGATGTTTCTTTCATAGCACCAACAAAGAAGAAGAAACCTAAACCTTTTACAACGATACCAACATATATTAAAAGTGGTAAGCTAGTTAATGTTATTCCATGGATTATAGGAACACCTACAATTCCCATAAAGATAAATAGTAATATTGCACCCCAAAGGAATGAAACAGCATTTGTAACTGATTTACCATATTTATGTACAGATTTAGTAGCAAATACATTAAATAATGCGATACATATAGCAGCACCTATTGCATAAAGTATTCCTATAAATTGATGAGGATAAGCAGTTGAGGTTGATCCAAATGGATTTGAAATTACTATAATACCAACGGCAGCTAATGCAATTGCTATCCATGCTTTTGGATTCATTTTTTCTTTAAGAATAATTTGAGCAAGTGGAACTGTAAGTATTGCATTTGCACAAATTATAACAGCAACTATTGCAGGATTTGCATAAACTAATGCTTGTTGTGCAAGAGACATACCAACTGAAACTTGTACAACACCTAAAAAACCAAAATATAAAATATCTTTTCTATTAAGTTTTAAGTGCATCTTTTTAATTTCATGAATTGCAAGAGGAATTAACATTAAAGCACCAATAAAATAACTTATTGAGTTTATTTGCATTGAATTTAGATTCATTTTACTTAAGTAACTACCTGATATTTCTTGAGTACTAAAGCAAAGAGCTGTTAAAAATATAAATATGTAGCCTTTGTATTTTCCCATAATATACATCTCCAATCGTTTTCAAAAGTTTTAATTAATTATTAATAAATTTACCAAATAAACTTATTTATACGAACATTAGATATTAATTTTTTATTACTTATATAATTTAGTTTTATGAAAGTAAAACTTTTAGACAGCGTAGTTTAAGATATATCCTATATTCCTATAAATATTAAAGAATTAGTAGAATCAACTACAGATATGTATATATTTCTTACAGAAGTTATTATTAAATCTTTTACATTTGATAGTTTAACTTCTAATAAGATAAATAGTAGTATATTTAATAGTTTAATTTTAGTTTAGAATATGTCATGAATTAATTCTCTATTTAAGAGTAAATACTACTGTAGAAGACATAATTTAAAGTTTTTGTTTAAATTTTATATAGACTATTGCTTATAATAATTTATTTAGTTTTTTATTAATATTAGTTACTCCTTTCTTTTAATGCTTAACTTGTACTAATTATAACAAGGGAAAAATTAAAAGTCAACAAATGTTAAGAATAATATCAATTGTTAAGAATGATAAGGTTAGGGGGTAGGTGTAAATGTTTTCTAAAAATGTATTAAATATTAATAAATATTGTGAAAAATAAAGAAAATAAGATAAAACATAAGATAAAACGTTTAAATATAATAAAAAAATTACAACATATATAAATTGATTTTAAATGAAAAATGTTAAATTAAAAAACAAATTTCAAAATAATTATGGTAATTTTATGAAAATATGTAATATTGAAATGCATGAAAAGTTTTAATGGTAATACTAAGATAGATTAAGAGAATAGAGGTGTAGTTGTATAATAAAAAAATCCTTCACTTAAACATAAGATTATAAGTGAAGGAAAAAAGTAAAATATAAATTTTATATAAGATTTACTAAACATTATTCGCAAAGTGATAAAATCTTTAATGCAGTATCTTCATCTGTTATTAAAACATCTATAAAACTGCCTCTAAGGGCTCCAAGTATTGCCTCAGCCTTTAATTTTCCAGAAGCTATTGCAATTTTTCGTTTAGTATTTAATATTGTTTTTAAATCTACACCCACAACTTTTTTATTTATATCGGAATTAATTAGTTTCCCATTAATATCATAGGCATGACCATAAATACAACCAACAGCATTTTGAGGTTTTAAATCATGAACTAGATATTTTGCCCAAAGACTTGAAGCAAATGCAGCCTCTGTAGTTCCAATACCTGATAAAATTACATCTGATTTATTTGCTAAAAAAAGAGTATCATGAATTACAGGCTCCTGAAGAAGATATCCTCTAGCATATTCATTATCTACATAAAGGGGAGCGTGGAGATACTTATAAGATCCACCATAAACATTTGCTACCCTTCTTATAAGTTCTGGAGAATCAATTAAAGGGTTGTCTTTAGCAGCAGATCCTACAATCTGTAAAACTGTTATATCTCTTTTTTCTTTTGGGTTTAAACTTTTTATTACATTAGCTAAGGTTTTCCCCCAAAGAACTCCTACTATATAGTTATCTTCAATAATTGTATCTAAATACTCTGCTGCTATTTTACCAATAGATGGAATTATCTCATCATAAGGTACAACACTTGTATTTAGAATTAAGATATCCTTTAAATTAAATTTTTCTTTAATAGTTTTTTCAAGCTCAACCATTCGCTTTCTAGGATAATTTATAGATATCTCAACTACTTGTTTTTCTCTTGCTTCTTGAAGATATTTAGCAACTTTAAAACGAGTACTAGATAACTTACTTGCAATTTCACTTTGGGTCATTCCTAAATTGTAGTACATAGTAGATACTTCAGCTAAAAATGTTAACTGTTCCGTTTTGCTCATTTTTTCATAATTATCTATCATAAAAAATTCCTTTCAAAAATTAAATATATTAATATTAAAAATTCTACAAATATCATATGTGTATAACTTTTACAAATGTAATTAAATTATAAGTCATTTTTTATGGGCTTTCAATGTTGAAGGGATGTTAAACTCTTAAATTTAAATATATTAGTATATAATGCAGTATATAAAGTGAGTATTTATTATTAAAGCACTATAGATTTTCTATATATCTTAAAATATATGATTAAAGCATTTATTATAAGTAGTCCACTTGTTATAAAAAATATATCTCTTATTCCAAAATAAGCACCAACTTGACCTCCTACAATAGCTCCAATAAATGTTCCTAAATATTGAAAAGACATATTAACACCTAAAACTCTAGCTGTAACCTCTTTTTTAGTAGCTCTTTTTATCATTGAATTAATACCAGGAACTATTCCAGCTGTTGCAAAGCCTAAAATTACACGCAAAAGTGTAAGTTCAAAAGGATTATTAACAAAAGCTTGAGGCAAATAAATGATTGCTGAGAATATAAGTGATACTAATATTATTTTTTTTGTACCAATTCTATCTGAAAGTTTTCCAAGGGTAGGAGCTGCTAAAATGCTTCCAAGACCAGTAGCTGAAAATGCTATTCCAGATATTAAAATTATATTAGATGTATTTGTTGTAAGTGTAGCTATATATTGAGTCATCATAGGCTCTATTGAATAAAGTGCAATTCTTAGTATAAATCCTGTTATAAATAAGGATATAATGATTTGTGGCTGGGGAACCATTTTCCACACTTCTTTAAATTTTAATTTACTTGTTTCTATAAATTCAAAATCCTCTTTAACAAATATCATAGTAGCTATAAATGTTATAAATAAAAGTATTCCTATAACAAAAAATACATTTCTAATTCCAATAGTATCAGCTAAATATCCACCTACTAAAGGGCCAATAAGAGAACCAGATACTGTAGCTGTTGATAGAACACCAAGAGCCCAACCAACATGTTTTTTACTAGTTTGAGTTGCAACTAATGTTATACATGCTGTAGTATATCCAGATACTGCTCCTTGAAGTATCCTTAAAATAGTAAGTTCATAAACATTTTGAGAAAATCCCATTAAAAATATTATAAGAGCCATACCAAAACTGGCTCTTAAGAGCATAGGTTTCCTACCATGTTTATCTGATAATTTAGCCCACATTGGAGATACTATAGCAGACATTAAAAAAGTTATCCCAAAGCAAATACCAGATAACATATCTATATCATGAGTATTTGTTACTCCAAGGTCTTTTATATACACAGGCAAAAAAGGGGCTATTTGACTTAATCCAATTGCTGTTATAAAAGCTCCAAACCAACAAACAAATAAATTTCTTTTCCATATTTCCATATTGTTTTAAATATTCCTTTCTAAAAGTTATGTTAAATTAAAAATCTACTTTATAAAAATATCTTTTTACCTTTATGAAGAAGTACTATAGTATAAAGATATTATTTTAAATAAATCATTAAAATATGTAATGTATAGTATAAACCTAAAACACTTATATGTATAATATATGTTATTATTATATTCATAAATAAAATATATGAATTAATGTTTATATTATATTGTGAATAAAATTATTTATATAAGAAATATTTTTATATTTATTGTATACTTTAAAATGATTGATAATTATTAATAAAAGGAGAAGAGTATGAAAAATATATTGAGTTTAAATGAGATTTCTTTAGATATAGGTGCAATAGCTTCAAAGGCTATATTATATGAAGTCTCCTGTTTCCCATCACCAGGACTTGTATCCCCAGTTTCTATGGGATCTCATAAGGATATGGATTACTACACATTTATAGATAGTACTTTTGCTATAAATAAATATTTAATTCTCTTTGCAAATGAGGGAATGAAAGATAAAAGTTTAGGAGAAATATTTAAAGAAATTAAAAAGATAGGAATTGAAGCAGAAAAAGCTATGTTTCTTTCAACTAAAAATGTAAATACTCATAAGGGAATGATATTTTTAATTGGGATATGTGTAGCTGCAGCTAGTAATGTGATATATAAGAAAAAAAAATTCAATAATATTAAAGAAACAATAAAGACTATGTGCAAAGATATAACTAAAAATGATTTTAAGGATTTAGATAAAAAGAAAACTTTAACCCATGGAGAAAAGTTATATTTAAATTATGGAATAAAGGGTGTTAGGGGAGAAGTTGAAGAGGGAATACCTCTAGCTTTTGAATATGCATTAAATTTATATGAAGAAAATTTAAATTTAAAAGAAAATGATAGGCTAGTACATACCCTTATTGGAATAATGCAATTTTGTGATGATTCTACAGTCATTCATAGAAGTGGAATAAAAGGATTAAATTATGTAAAAAATATATCAAAAGAAATTATGAATTTAGGGGGAATGAAAACAGATTTAGGAAGAGAAAAAGTAAAAGAATTAAATAATGAGTTTATAAAAATGAATATAAGTCCTGGAGGGTGTGCAGACCTTTTAGGTGTTACTGTATTTTTATACTTAATTAAGGAATATATAATTAATTTAAATAAAAGCGAATGTTAAATAAAAAAATTATAATCAATGTACATTTTTTTATAAATATTCTATTGAACCATAGATAAAAATATAATATAATTGTTCATGGTTTAGGAATAAAATTTAATAAATTTAAGGAGTGTATTATGGAAAATAGTAATCAGAAGGTGAAAAGTACGAACTTTTGGGCAACGCTATCAACATTTCAAAGATGGTTTTTAGTTATATTTGTACTAGCTAGTATTTTTTCATTTATTAGTCCAGTTCTTATGGGGCAGGGATGGGGCTCAGTATTCTCTCTTTTAGGAATAGTTGGTCTTATATGTTCAGTAACAGGAGTAATAGCTTCTATATATCAAGCTAGAGCGGAAATTATACTTTATGCATTTTTATTAACTAATACTGTTACATATGGTTGGGTTTCATGGGAAAATGCTTTATACGGACAAGTTATTCAAAACATAATATTATTACTTCCAATACAAATAATAGGACTTATTGCATGGAAGAGAAATTTATCAAAATCAAAAGGCAAAGAAATTCAAATAAAGAAATTTACAGCTAAAAAATGGGTAATAACTATAATAGCATTACTTATTTGTTGGGGATTATACTACCTTCTTTTAGTTAACTTACCAAACATAGCATCAGCAGTCTTTGGTGTTACAATATCACCAGATGCATCACCTGTTATGGACTCTTTAACAACTGTTTTAACAGTAATGGCAATGATTTTAACATCTTTAAGATATATAGAACAATGGTATTTCTGGATAGTTTGTAATGTAGGCGTTGTATTATTTGTTCAAAGTCTACTTGAAACAAGTAATATTACAAGTTCAATTATAGTTAGTGATTTTTCAGGAATGATAAACTGGATTCAATATGGAGTTGGAGCAATTTATGGATTTTATCTTTGGAGAAAGATGTATAAAAAGAGACAACAAAGTACATAATAATAATATAAATTCAAAATATTTTCTAGTAAATAGGTAAATTGAAAAATAGTTACTTGATAATAATTATTTCTTAATATATAATTAACTTAAGTAATAATTATATAACATAATTAACTTAAAAAATAATTATATAACTTTAGGAGGAATTAAAATGGAAATAAGAATATGTCCTGCTTGTTCAGGAGTAGATATGGAAAAATTAAAAGCTTTAGTTGGAGAAGAGAATGTTGATGCTAACTGTATAGCACAATGTGGAGATGAATTTACTGCATTTGTTAATGATGAATTAGTTCAAGCTTCAAGTGAAGAAGAATTCATGAATATAGTAAAAGAAAAAATGTAATACATATATAATTAAAAAAATCACATCCTTAAATATTAAGGGTGTGATTTTTTTAAATTTAAATACTTTACTATAATAAACTAAAAATATTTTTTATATTATTTAAAAGAACGTAAAATAGTAGATTAATATAAAAATTAAATTTTATGAATAAAATAATGATCAAAGTAAAAAACTAATATCAATAGTGATATTGACATCATATTATAATAGTGGTATATTAATCGTATCAGATTAATCTTATACGATTGTTTGGGAGATAAAGATGAAAGATAATTTACAAATAGATAACCAATTGTGTTTTAAAGTATACTCAGCATCAAAGAGTATAGTTCGGTTTTATAATCCTTTATTAAAGGATATAAATTTGACATATCCACAGTATTTGGTGATGTTAGTGCTTTGGCAAGATAAATCTATATACTTTAAAAATTTAAGTTGTAGGCTTAGAATGAAGACAGGAACCTTAACTCCAATAATAACTAAGTTAGAATCCTTTGGATATTTGCAAAGGAAAAAAGATAAAAGTGATGATAGAAAAATAAATGTTGTTATAACAGAGGATGGAGAAAAACTTAAAGAAAAAGCTAATGATATCCCAGATAAAATAGCTTGTTCTTTAAATCTTTCAAAAGAAGAATATATCCATTATATGAAGGAGTTTAATGGGTTTTTAATTAAATTAGAAGCTATAGAAAAATATTGTGAATAAAATAAATTTAAGGAGGATATAAACATGAGATATGATATTGCAATAGTAGGAAGTGGCCCTGCAGGGCTTTCAGCAGCTATAAATGGGAAAATAAGAAATAAAAATATAATAGTTTTTGGAACAAAGGAATTAAGTGGAAAGGTGAATAAGGCTCCAAAGGTTAATAATTATCTTGGACTTCCAGGGTTAGATGGGAAAGGTCTTAAGGAACATTTCACAGAGCATATAGAACAAATGGGTGTTACAATAACAGAAGAAAGAGTAAATAATATTTATGCTATGGGTGATTATTTTGCACTAATGGTTAATGAAAAGATGTATGAAGCATCTACTGTAATCTTAGCTACTGGAGTTGAATTTACAAGACCTATAAAGGGTGAAGAACAATTTTTAGGAAGAGGAGTAGGATACTGTGCAACTTGTGATGCTCCTCTTTATAAAAACAAAAAAGTTGCAGTAATAGGTTATAATAGTGAAGCTGTTGAAGAGGCAAACTATGTAAGTGAACTTGCATCTAAGGTTTACTTTATACCTATGTATAATGGGGCAAAACATTTAAATGATAATATAGAAGTGGTTAAAGAAAAACCAGTAGAAGTCATTGGTGAGAATTTAGTAACAAAGCTTGTTTTAAATGAAAGTGAAATAAATGTAGATGGAGTATTTTTCTTAAAAGATAGTATTGCACCAAATCAATTAATGCCAGGTCTTGAAGTTGAAGGTGGTCATATAAAAGTAGACAGAACTATGGCAACAAATATTAAAGGATGCTTTGCAGCAGGAGATATTGTAGGAAAGCCATATCAGTATATAAAAGGTGCAGGAGAGGGATTAGTTGCAGCTTTAAGTGCAGTTTCTTATTTAGAGAAGTTAAAACAAAGTAAATAGTTAAACTTAAATGGACTATATCAAATTTTACAAATGCAAAATATTACTGTATATTAATTATAAGTTATTATAATTTGCATTTAAATTTGTGATATGGTCCGTTATTTTTTGTATAAAAATATATTTTTTGTAGAAAAAATTCTTTATTATTTACTAAGTGAAAATTTCATATATAATATATATGTAACATTAATATAACTGTTTAAAATGTAATAATATTATAATACATAAATAAGTATTAAATTTATGAAAGAAAGAAGGCTTAAGTTATGGCTACTGTAAAAATATTTAATAAGAAAATTTCCTGGGATGGCTTAAATTTAACTTGTGCAATGGAAAGATATTTAAATACAAATAACCTTGCACTAGAATTATATGATGAAGAAGGAGAATTTTATTTAGTAGCTACTCTTGATTCAAGACAAACACTACCAAAAACTAACAATGCTGTAATATATAACGATAAAGAAAATGCAGGAATATTAAATGCATTAACTAAAGTTAATATGGTTAGAGTTGTAGGGAAAATAGATGTAAAACTTATGATTAGGGATTTAGTTGTTGTAAACACTAGACAATTTGAAGAAGTTGATGAAGAAGTGTTTTTAGAATTTGCAAAGAGCAGTTACACTGATTTAAATGAATTCTTAAACAAAGATAATGTTAAAGAAGAAACAAGTGAAGACGTAGAAGTTTTAGAAACAAATGAGGAAGTAGAAGTTTTAGACGATTTAGAACTAGATAAAAAATTAGAAGCTATTTTAAATGATCTTTAGAACTTAGATAAATAGACTGTATAGATTTATACAGTCTATTTATCTGTAATTAATTGTTAAAACCTTTCTAAAAGTGTTTTCAAACAATCTTTTTCTACTATCAAATATTTTTAGAAATCCTTTATCATATCTAAAATTAACATTAATTATTATTTCGTAAGGATTAATTAAAACATCATAAATATCAAAAGAGTCATCTTTATAATAATCAATGGAATCACAAACTCTTAAAATAGATATAATTTTTAATATGGATTCTTCATCAAAGTCCTCTAAAATCTTTATATCAGTTGAAATAGCCTTTCCATGGCTAAAAGCCACAACAGATACAGGAACTGTAAGGGTCTTAAAAAGATAATAGAATCTTTTATCACCTAAGATTATATTTTTTGAATATCTGTGATGATCTTTATCATTCATATATTTTCCTATATCGTGTAGAAGAGAGGAACCTATAAGAACTAACTTTTCATCTTTAGTTAAATCATAAGGATCTTTTAATGCGTTAAATAATGCTAAAGAAAACTTGCAAATTCTAATATGGTGATTTATAGTTTCTTCAGAGCAATATTCACTACTTAGATATAAAACATCCTTAATAGCAAAGTCAAGCAAAATTTACCTCCTATATAATAGATATATTCTTATTAAAATACTTATTAAAGTTTAAGTTTATATTATTTTCTATGGTTTCTTTAATAAAGGTGTTACTTGATAAATTTGTAGGAAGAGTTATATAAACCGTGTTTTCATAAATTTCAACAGAAATATTATAGGAGCTATTATCTTCTAAAGTATTAATTTTTTTTGCAAGGTTTAGTATAGTGGATAATTTTTTACAAAGAATAATATCATCATCTAAAAGAATTTCTTTATATTTAGATTTCAATTTAAAATCTTCTTTTTTACTAAGGGCTACAGTATAAGCGCACATTAAAATTTCCTTAGGTGATAAACCATAAAGATTAGAATTTAATATCATATAAAACGAGTGCTTATAGACATTTTCTAAAGAAATACTAAAGCCAAGGTCTAAAAGACTAGAACAAGTGTATAAAATTTTATTATTAAAAAAATTATGATCTAATTTTTTATAAATATATTTGCTTAAATTAAAAATCTTATCTCTATGGTCTTTGTTTAACCCATTTAAGTTCATGATGTTGTTAAGTGAGAACTCAAGGGGAGTTATTTTTTCCTCATTTCTTTTATTTAAAATTTTAAATAAAAGACCTTCTTTTATCCCAAATTCACTTATTATAAGTTCCTTTGAATTACAATAATCCATAAGATAATAAATAGCACCTAAAGAAGCTGTAAATATATCTGCTTTTTCCTTAGACAAGCCTTTTACTTGAAGTTTTTCATCTAAGGTTAAGGAGGATATATTTTCATACATCGACTCTATTGTTTTAGATGAAACTTTAAAGTTATGTGTTATATCTAAAGGATAGTTGGTATCTTTTTTATAAATTTTACCTATAGTTCTAGGAGTACTGCTAACACCTATAAGGGGAAAGTTTAAGCCTTCTTTTAGCCAAGATATCTTATTAAAGTTTTCAAATAAAAAATTTTTAAGATTTTTCTTTTGAGTATGAGAAATATTTTCATAAAAATTAAAGTTTTTTGTAAGGGGAATAGCTCCAAGGGGTAAACTTATGAAAGCTTTGATTTCCTTGTTTTTCATAAGTGATATTTCCATGCTAGATCCACCAATATCAACTATTAAAGCATTTTCTATATTAAGAGTTGATTTTACGGATAAGTATCCTAAAAAGGCCTCTTCAAATCCTGATAAAACTTTTATTTTCAGTCCGGTTTTATCTTCTATTATAGGTAAAAATTCTCTGTTATTTTTAGCTTTACGAATAGCTTCTGTGGCAATTACATAAATATCAGATACATTATTTATTTTGCAAATATTTTTAAAAATTTTTAAAATATTTATAGTTAAGTTTATACCACTAGAAGATAAATTCCCATTATTATCCAAAAGATTTCCAAGTTTAGAAGGATATTTTTCTGTTACTATAGCTTTGAAAGCATTATTATGAAATATTTTATAAATTATTATTCTTATAGAATTTGAACCTATATCTATAATAGCAATATTTTTCATAAGACCCTCCCAATTTTATATTAGTTAACCTTGAAAATAATAAATATAGTCTATTTAATTTATACTTATTATGAACTAAAAAATAATTAATTACAATAAGTTTTACTTTAGATATATATAATTAAACATTAAAGTATTCTGTTATTTTAGGTTTAAATAATGTTATTTAGGGATAAGTTATTATATGTAATAAGAATAATTTTCAATAAGTGTAAAAAATATATATTACATAGGTAAATACTTATGATATACACATAAAATAAGTATTTTAATTATATGACTAAAAGATGTACTATAAAGGTGTAGAGAGAAAACAAATTAAAAGATTAGATTTAATAAAATGTAAGGGAATCATTTTTGTAAGGGAATCATTTTAAAGGGTTTTAAATTTTAATAAAATTAGATTAGTTTTAGTTATACTTGTTCGGAAATAAAAAAAGGGTAGGTTTTATGCAATAATTTGTATAAAATTTACCCTTTTTTTACTTTAAAATATAAAAAAATTGTTAATTACCTGTTGAATAAATATGAATTTATTTTAAAATATATTATATAAGAATTTTTATTATATAATATAACATTGAGAGTTTGGTGTAATTATGAATTTTAGAAGATTAGAAATATTTTATGAAACTGCTAAAAGTCTAAGTATGACAGAGGCAGGTAAAATATTGTATATAAGTCAACCTTCAGTTAGCCAAGCTATTAAAGAACTTGAAGAAGAAATTGATTCTAAGCTTTTTGATAGAATAGGCAAAAGACTATATTTAACTCATGAAGGAGAGGTATTTTTAATTTATGTGAGAAGAATATTAAACCTTTATGAGGAGGGTAATAAAATCTTAAGGGAAATTAATGATGGAGATAAGGGGAAAATTTATTTAGGGGCAAGTTCTACTATAGGAACATATATTTTGCCAGAAATAATGAAGGATTATTGTAATGACTTTAAAAATATAGATATATCTTTGAATATAGCAAATACTGAAAGTATTGAAAATTTAGTTCTAAATAATAAAGTTGATTTTGGCTTCATTGAAGGAAAATTGAAAAGTGATGAAATAATAAAAACTCTTATATGGGAAGATGAAATAGTTTTTATATGTAGCAAGGACCATGAGTTTGGAAATTTAGATATTGTAGATGAGAGTCGAATAAAAAATGAAAAGCTTATAGTAAGAGAAAAGGGAAGTGGCTCTAGAGACACTGTAAATAACTATTTAGATAAAAACCATATTAAGTATAATATAGCCATGGAGCTTGGAAATTCAGAGGCTATTATAAGAACAGTTAAAAATGGTCTTGGCATTGGATGCATATCTTCAAAATGCATAGAAAATACAAAAATTAATGATGAAATAAATATTTTTAGGTTGAAGAATCACTGTATAGAAAGGAAGCTTTATCTAATAATTCACAAGGATAAGTTTGTTAGTAAAAATATGAAAAACTTCATAAGATATGCTATGTATGGAAAATAAAGATTAAATATAGTAGAAATTCAAATATAAATTAGTATTATTATAATTATTGATATATAATATGATTTGAAGATTTAATAATTAACGAAAGCTAAGATAAATAAGATTAAGGTAGGAATAATATGATAGAGGAATTAAAAACTTTTGTAGCAGTGGTAGAGTATGAGAATTTTACAAAGGCAGGTGAAATTCTTCATTTGTCTCAACCAAGTGTAAGTGTGCATATAAAAAATTTAGAAAAACAGTTTAATACAGAACTTATAAGTAGATCAGTAAAACAAAAAAACATAGTTATAACAGAGAGTGGAAAGGTTCTTTACAAAAGAGCTAAAGAGATGATAAAAATATTAGAGGATACAAAAAATGAAGTTAAAAATATTTCTAATGTTGTCAACGGGTATCTTAGAATAGGGGCAAGTTATACTATAGGAGAATATTTCCTGCCAGCGTTTTTAGGATATTTTGTAAAAAAATATCCTGATGTAGAAATAGAACTTATAATAGATAACACTAGAAAAATATGTGAAAAAGTAAAACATTTTAAGGTTGATATAGGACTAATAGAAGGAAATCCTACATCCTTTGAATTTGAACAAGAACACTTCTTAAGGGATAATTTGGTATTGATGTTACCTAAAGAATATGAATACATAAGAAAAACAAAAAATTATTCATGTCTTCAAAATTTAAATTGGGTAACAAGAGAAGTTGGTTCTGCAACTCGTGAATCTTTAAATATGTTTTTAAATACAAATAAAATAGTTCCAAAGGGAATTATAACATTAGGAAGTAGTTTTGCTGTAAAAGAAGCTGTAAAAAATGATTTAGGAATAACATTAATATCTGATTTTGTTGTAAAACATGAAGCAGAATTTAATAATATAAGTATTGTTGAATTAGATGACATATATAAGAGATATTTTTCTTATATACTACCAAAGAGTATTAAATACTCAAATGCTGTAGCAGCTTTTAAGGATGAACTTAGCAAAAGTGCCACTTCCTTTAAAAGATAAGTTTACAGAAAGGCTATACTGTAAAATAAGAAAATAAATACTCTTATTGAGAGACACATAGGATGATTTCCGAAAGGGGTTGGGATTAAAATCATGGATAAGACAGTGAGAGTAGGAGTAGATATAGGATCTACAACTATAAAAATGGTGGTAATAGATGAAAAAGGACATTTAGTTTATAAAACTTATAGAAGGCATTTAGCTGATATAAGAAATGCTTTTTTAGAATGTCTTAAGGACTCTAAATCATTTATAGAAAATTGTAGTATAAAATGTACAATTGCAGGATCAGGAGGAATGACTTTAGCTAAGGATTTAGGAATAGAGTTTATCCAAGAGGTAATAGCTAGTACAAAGGCCATTAAAGAAAATAACCCTGAGGCAGATGTAGTGATAGAACTTGGTGGAGAAGATGCTAAAATAACTTATTTAAATGGTGGAGTAGAGCAAAGAATGAATGGTACTTGTGCAGGTGGCACAGGAGCATTTATTGATCAAATGGCAGCTCTTTTAAATATGGATGCTCCAAAACTTAATGAAATAGCTAAAGGGTATACACATATATATCCAATAGCTGCTAGATGTGGAGTTTTTGCAAAGACAGATGTGCAACCATTGATAAATGAAGGGGCAGAAAAATCTGATATTGCAATGTCAATATTTCATGCTGTAGTTGTTCAAACCATAAGCGTATTAGCTTGTGGAAGACCTATAAAAGGAAAGGTAGCTTTTTTAGGAGGACCATTAACATTTTTATCAGAACTTAGAAATAGATTTATAGAAGTGTTAGGGCTTAAAGAAGATGAAGTTGTATTTCCTAAAAATTCTGAGCTATATGTAGCATTAGGAGCTGCTTTAAGTTCAGATAGTGATAATAGTTTAACTTATGATGAGATAATGTATAAATTAAACAATATAGGACAATTTCAAAGTGAAAAAACAAGCACCTTAGAACCTTTATTTAAGAATGAAAAGGAATATAGAGATTTTAAGGAGAGACATGAAAAAAACAATATCAACAAACTAGATATAAAAGAAGCTAAAGGAAATTGTTATCTTGGAATTGATGCAGGTTCTACTACAACTAAAGCCACTTTAATAAATGAAAATGGTGAAATTCTCTACTCATATTATGGCGGCAATGAAGGAAATCCAGTAAATACTTCAAAAAAGATAATACTTGAAATATATAGTAATCTGCCTAAAGAAGCTAAAATAGTTAATAGCGCAGTTACAGGATATGGAGAGGCTCTTTTAAAAGAAGCATTTGGAATAGATATCGGAGAAATTGAAACAGTAGCTCATTATAAAGCAGCAAAATTCTTTTCAAAAGATGTGGATTTTATACTAGACATTGGTGGACAGGATATGAAATGCTTAAAGATTAAGGATGGAGTGATTCAAAGCATAACTTTAAATGAAGCGTGCTCAGCTGGATGTGGATCTTTCTTACAAGCATTTTCAAAATCTTTAGGATATGAAATAGAGGATTTTGCCAATAAGGCTTTATTTGCTAAAGAGCCTGTTGATTTAGGTTCTAAATGTACTGTATTTATGAACTCAAAAGTAAAACAAGCTCAAAGGGAAGGATACAGCGTAGAGGATATATCAGCAGGTCTTGCCTATTCTGTAGTTAAAAATACATTATACAAAGTTATAAAGCTTAGGAACCCTGATGATTTAGGTGAAAATATAGTTGTTCAAGGTGGAACATTTTATAATGAGGCTGTTTTAAGAAGCTTTGAGCTTTTATCAGGAAGAAATGTTACAAGGCCTAGTATTTCAGGTCTTATGGGAGCGTATGGTGCAGCACTTTTAGCTAGAGAGAGATTTACAAAAGATCATAAGACAACTTTTTTATCTAAATTAGATATAGAAAATATAACTATAGATACAAATATGACACGCTGTGGACTATGTTCTAACAATTGTCAGTTAACAATAAATAAATTTAATAATAATAAAAGATTTATATCAGGAAATAGATGTGAAAGACCTTTAGGAAATAAGAACAATAATGAAAAAATTCCAAATCTTTATGAATATAAGTATGAAAAATTATTTTCATATAAACCATTAGAGGAAAGTGAAGCTAAAAGAGGAACTATAGGAATACCTAGGGTTTTAAATATGTATGAAAACTACCCATTTTGGTTTACATTTTTTAATGATTTAGGATTTAGAGTTATAATATCTGATAGTTCATCTAAGGCCCTTTATGAGAAAGGATTAGATTCAATAGCATCAGAAAGTGCTTGTTATCCTGCAAAACTTGTTCACGGTCATGTTCAAAATTTAATAGACAAAGGTATAAAAAATATATTTTTACCTTGTATAATTCATGAGATTAAAGAAATAAAAACTTCAGATAATTGTTTCAATTGTCCTGTTGTAACATCTTATGGAGAAGCTATTAAGAATAATATGATAGCATTAAAAGAAAATAATATTAACTTTATAAACCCATTTTTACCTTTTAGAAATAAGGAAAAGCTTAAAAAGAGACTATTCCAAGAACTTAAGGAGTTTAATTTGTCAAAGGGTGAAATATCAAAAGCTGTAGATAAGTCTTGGAATGAGCTTCAAGATTGCAAAGAAGACATAAGAAAAAAAGGTGAAGAAACTTTAAAATATATAGAAGAGCATCATGTTAAAGGCATTTTATTAGGTGGAAGACCATATCATATAGACCCTGAAATAAACCACGGAATACCAAAGATTATAAATAGTTTAGGTATGGCGGTATTTACAGAGGATTCTATATCCCATCTTGGAGAAGTAAAAGAAAGATTAAATGTAGTAGACCAATGGGCATATCATTCAAGGCTATATACATCATCAACATTTATTTCAAATAGAGATGATATAGAACTTGTTCAGTTAACTTCCTTTGGATGTGGATTAGATTCTATAACTACAGATCAAGTTAATGATATCTTAACAGATAAGGATAAGATATACACCAATATAAAAATAGATGAAGGAAGTAATTTAGGAGCAGCAAGAATAAGACTTAGGTCATTAAAGGCTGCTATGGATGAAAGGGAGAGAACAGACTTTGTAAGACATGAAAAGGAAAAAACTCCTAAGAAAAAGTTTATAAATCCAGGAAAAAATAGAACAATATTAATTCCACAGTTTGCTCCTATTCATTTTGAACTTATGAAAGGCCTTATGTCAAACTATGGCTATGATATAGTAGTTTTAGATGATTCTAAAAATGCTATAAATGAAGGATTAAAGCATTTAAATAATGATGTTTGTTACCCAGCTGTAGTTGTTATAGGACAGATTATAGATGCTTTAAAATCGGGAAAATACAATCCTGAAAATGTTACAATACTTTTAGCACAAACAGAAGGACAGTGTAGATTTACAAACTATATAAAGCTATTAGAAAGAGGCTTAAAAGATGCTGGATTTAATGATATTCCTATAATTTCATTTAATATGGCAGGAGCTAAAAAAGAATATGCTTTAGAAGGATTAAACTTAGAGTTTCTTACAAAATCTTTAGTAGGAATGATATATGGTGATCTTTTAACTAAAGTATTATATAGAATAAGACCTTATGAAAAAGTAAAGGGAAGTGCAGAGAAGCTTTATGAAAAATGGATGAGTATATGTAAAGAATCCTTTAAACATCCAATAAAAACTCAGTATAAAAATATAATAGAAGGAATAATAAAAGATTTTGAAAGTATTCCTCTTAATAATATTCAAAAACCAAAGGTTGGAGTAGTTGGAGAGCTTCTTGTAAAACTAAATCCTGTAGCTAACAATAAAATAGTAAGTATGTTAGAAAGTGAAGGGGTTGAAGTTGTAGCTAATGACCTTTTATCAGTAATATTATCATCTAGTTATAATAAAATATTTAACTATAAAAAGCTAGATGGTAAATTTATAGATAGTATAAAGGGAAGTTTTACAATAAAATTTATAGAGAAGTATCAAAAGGTATATATTGATGCTTTACAAAAAAGCAAATTGTTCTATCCATCAGAAAAGATAGGTGAACTTGCAAAGAAAGCAAGTGATATAATATCTTTAGGAAACCAATCAGGTGAAGGATGGAAACTTCCAGGAGAAATAATAGAACTTAAAAACTGGGGAGTTAATAATATAATATGTGTGCAACCTTTTGGATGCTTACCAGCCCATTCTAATGCTAGAGGGACAATAAAAGCTTTAAAAGACAAGTATAATGGCCTTAATATAGTTCCTATAGAGTATGATCCAGGTTCTAGTGAAGTAAACCAAGTAAATAGAATAAAACTTATGTTAGCTAGTGCATTTAATAAGATATAAGTTTTAATAAATAGTATTTTCATATACTTGATAAAAAAGAGATTATTTTTAATAAATAATCTCTTTTTTAATATTAGAATAGGGATAATTTAACTTACTTCTAATAGGTTTAACTTATATAATATTATATAAGTTAATATTTTATTTATATAAATGTAAATATATGGTAAAATAATATAGATGATATTCTAAATTTAGGAGAAGAATTATGAATAAGGATATTAAGTTTATATTAAAGATTACCATGATTTACTTTATAGTTTCTATATTTTGTGCCTATATTTTTTCTAAATCTTATTATGACATATTTCAGTTAAATGATATAACCAGAATAACATATAATGAATTTTTAGAAGTTTTAAAGGAAATATTAAAAGGAATAATTTATGGAGGAGTTTTGTTTCTTATAAAAGATTCCTATATAGATAAAAATTATGGATTTATTAGACTTTTTTTAATTATTATGATTTTAGGACTTATAAATATTAAAGCTTTTTCTTTGTATACTTTAGATAATTTTTATAAGAGTGTACCTATAGGATTTAAATTAAAAGGAGTTTTTGAGGTGGCTGTTCAGACAATAATTTTTTCATTTTTGGTAGCAATGCCAAAGTCAAAGGATAAAAACAAAAGAGAGTGCTTAATATCTACTATTATGGTATTTATAACTTTGCTTTTATGTAACATAATAATATATAAGTTATCTAATATTTCTTTTGATTACAGATTATATAAAGAAGATATCCTTATGATTTTATTTTCATCAATAGGGATTTTTATAGCAACTAAATGGTTTTATAAAACAAAAAATAAAAAGAAATATTTAATTATTATAGGGGTATATTATTTGATTATAGCCTTAATTCCATTTATCTACTCTAATATATTTTTAGATGTATCGTTTTATAAACATGGGATTTCACTTCTTATAAATTTAGTTCCTGTAAATATTTTAATCTTATATAACGCAGTGTCTAAAATTTCTTAAGTTATAATTTTATAAACATATGTTTTAACGCAATCTAAGGATTAACAATAGTTTTAAATAAGTTTTCTACAATAACTTAGAATAGTGGATTTTTTATAAATTTATATTAAAGAATAAAATTAATGTGAATTTAAATAAAAAACTGAGGAATTAATATTAATTTAATAATAATGTATTCAAATATTAACAAAATTTTAATTGTTTATTAATAAATTTAAAGTATAGTTAAAATAATAATAAGTAATTGTTATAGACATATTTATATGTTAATATAATATTAAGAATATTTTTAAAATAGCGAAATTAATAAAAATATAGCTAAAAGAAGTGTTTAAAATGGCTTTAAATTTCATAACAATTTATAGTATTGAAATTTATTTTATATAAAGTCACTAGTAATAATGATCATTATATAGGTAATACTTGCTATGGAAAGTTATACAATATTTAATATACAAGTATCTTTAGAAATGTATATAGTATTTATTCTTATATGTTTTTTTATATATGTGATTTAAATAACATATATAAAGATATGTAGTTAAAATGAATAAAAAGATATATTAGAGTTATGATAGCAACTATAATTAAAACGTTATAAGGAGTTTTAGAATAATGAATAGATTAAAAGAAGTTTTAACATATAATAAAGAGTTTGTAGAAGGAAAAGGTTATGAAAAATATATAACATCAAAACATCCAGATAAAAAGATGGTTATTCTAACATGTATGGATGCTAGACTTACAGACCTTCTTCCAAAAGCTATGAATATTAAAAATGGTGATGCAAAGATAATAAAAAATGCAGGAGCTACAATAGCCCATCCTTTTGGTAGTGCTATGAGAAGTATAGTAGTTGCAATTTATGAGTTTAATGCAGAAGATGTATTTATAGTTGCTCATAAGGGATGTGGGATGTCTAACTTAGATACATCATCATTTATAAATACAATTATAGATAGAGGAATATCAGAGGAAGTAATTGACACTATATATAATTCGGGAATAAATATAAAAAAATGGCTTCATGGATTTGATTCAGTAGAAGAGTCAGTAAGAGATAGTGTAGAGGTAGTAAAAAAACATCCTCTTGTACCTAAAAGTATAAGAGTTCATGGCTTAGTTATGGATTCATCAACTGGGGAATTAGAAGTAATAGTAGACGGAAATAAGGGAAATAAATAAATTTAAGAGACTGTCCTAAATAAATTGAGATTTTATTTTAAAATATTAATTTATTTAAGATAGTCTTTTATATTTTTATAAGTTTTTTAAATTAATATATGTTTCTATTTTATTGTAAATATTTTAAAATATATTAAAGAAATACAATAATGTCGTTAATATAAGAAAAGTCATGGTATAAGTTATAAAAAATAAAAGTAGCACCTTTCCTTTAAATGATGCTACATTTAT
>JAUNBX010000013.1:34895-50061 GCA_030526875.1 Clostridium perfringens
TATAAGTTATAAAAAATAAAAGTAGCACCTTTCCTTTAAATGATGCTACATTTATCTTTTAATTTAAGTTAATATTTATTCAGCTATATTTATAAGTTTAAATTTATCTACATCAAATAATCCTTTATCAGTAATTTTTAAAGATGGGATTACAGGAAGAGATAAAAATGATAAAGTTAAAAATGGATTAAAGTTTATACTAGGTGCTATAATATTTATTGAGTCATGAAGATTTTCTAAATCATTTAAAACATCTAAAACATGACGCTCTGTTATAAGACCTCCCACTTCTAAAGAAAGAGAAGATAAAACTTTTCCATTTTTACAAATAGATATTCCACCACCAATAGTTTTTAGGTTTTCTATAGCTTTTAACATATCTAAATCGTTAGTTCCGCAAACTATAAGGTTATGAGAGTCATGGGCTATGGTAGTTGCTATTGCACCTGATTCTATTTTTAAACCTTTTATAATTCCAAGTCCAATATTTCCTGTGTTTTTATGCCTTTCTATAACTGCAATTTTTAATAAATCATTTTTTGTACATTGTATAAATTCATTCTTTAAGTTTAAGTCTTTAATATTTAGTTTTAGATGGTTACTCTCTAACTTGTTTGGAATTATTTCAATAACATTTATAAATTTTTTGTCTTTAATATCTATTTTAAAATCATCTACAGTTAACTCATTAAAATTCATAGTACAAGGAAGGTTAGAGCGTACAGCTTTATAAGGATCTATATTAACTAACTTTTTATCTTTAACTACGAGTTTTCCATTTTTATAAACTGAGTTTATAGAAAAACTTTTTAAATCATCTAAAATTAAAAAATCTGCAATGTATCCTGGAGCTATTGCACCTTTATGTCTTATATTGTAACACTCACTTGTGTTTAGCGTTGCCATTTGTATAGCTGTTTCAGGTAAAATTCCGTGGTCTATACACATTTTAATAGAATTGTTTATAGTTCCATTTTTAATAATATCATCTATATGCTTATCATCTGTGCAAAGACAAAGTCTTCTGCTATTTAAAGGAGAAGCACCTTTAACTAGTTCATTTAAGTTTTTAGCCACTGTTCCTTCTCTTATAAGAACATACATTCCACGTCTTATTTTATCAATAAGTTCTTCACTTGTATGACACTCATGGTCTGTTGTTATATTAGCAGTTGCATAAGCATTTATTAAATCTATAGAAAAACCAGCAGCATGCCCATCTATTATTTTACCATTCTCTCTAGCACTCCAAAGTTTTTCTATCATATCTTCTTCACAATTTATAACAGAGGGAAAATCCATAACTTCAGCAAGTCCTAAAACTTTAGGATTATTATAGTAAGGATTTAAATCTAAGCTATTTAAAACAGCACCAGAATTTTCAAAAGAAGTAGCTGGTACACAAGAAGGAAGCATAAAGTAGAAATCAAAAGGTATATTTTCACTTTTTGATAACATAAAATCAATTCCTTTTGTACCAAGTACATTTGCTATTTCATGGGGATCTACTACCATAGAAGTTATTCCATGAAGAAGCGCTGTTAAATAATATTGATTAGGAGTTAAAAGAGAGGATTCTATATGAGCATGAGCATCTATAAGTCCAGGACAGATATACTTACCTGTTCCATCAATTTCAGTCTTTCCGTTATATGAGCCAATTCCCACAATATAGCCATTTAAAATAGCTACATCAGAAATAAAAGTTGAACTTTGAAAAACATCTACAATATTAATATTTTTAATTACTAAATCACAAGGAATATTCTTTGTGGATGCTTTAATTGATCTTATAAAATTTTCTTTATTCATAAAAAACCTACCTTTAAAATATAAATTAATCTTATGGAAAATATCCTAAATAATCACACCATTTACGGTGATGTGGTAGAAACGCTTAAACCATATTATTAAGCTTATATAAAGGTTTTATAAACATTATATTGATGATGTGATATAATGTCAAATGGATTATTAATTAAATTTTACTAAGGATAAGTTCATAAGAATAATGAAGATTTAATATAACATTATTAAAATTCAATAAATATTAATAATAGTAAAAATTTTAATGTGCATTTCTTTGCAACTTTTTGTATTGTACCCATAAAGTTGCTTTGACAAAAATCATTAAAATAATTAATATATTAATATGGATTTATTTTGAAGAGTTAAGAATGTATCATATAAGGTGTTTAAAATAACATATAATACTAATATTTAGTTTTTAAATATTAAATACTAAATTTTAATAAATCAATTAAAAACATAACATTTTATAGAATACAGTTGACTGGCGGAATTTTAGTTTTACTTTAAATTAAACAATGTATAAATATTGGAGGTTTTTAAATAATGGATAATTTATTTCATATTGGAATAGATATAGGATCTACTACTGTTAAGTTTGTAATTTTAGATAAAAAGAAAAATATTGTTCATAGTAGATATGAAAGACATTACTCAGACATTAGAAAAACAGTAGATAAAATCTTGGATTCTTATTATGATGAATTTAAATTTTCAAGAGTTACAGTTTCCATTACAGGATCAGGTGGAATGGCGATTGCTACTTCTTTAGGTATAAAATTTGTTCAAGAAGTAATAGCAGGAACAAAAGCAATAGAGGTATTCTTACCAAAAACAGATGTGGCTATAGAACTTGGTGGAGAAGATGCTAAAATAACCTATTTTAAAGGTGGAGTAGAGCAAAGAATGAATGGGACATGCGCCGGAGGTACTGGATCATTTATAGATCAAATGGCTTCTCTTTTACAAACAGATGCAACAGGGTTGAATAATTTAGCAAAAAATCATACAACAATATATCCAATAGCAGCTAGATGTGGAGTTTTTGCCAAAACAGATGTACAACCTCTTTTAAATCAAGGTGCAGCTAAAGAAGATATTGCAGCATCAGTTCTTCAAGCCGTTGTAATACAAACAATAAGTGGACTTGCCTGTGGTAGACCAATAAAAGGAAACGTAGCATTTTTAGGGGGACCACTTCACTTTTTATCAGAGCTTAGAAATAGATTTATAGAAACTTTAGAACTTAAGGAAGATGAAATAATATTCCCAGATAACTCAGAAGTTTTTATAGCCCTTGGAGCTTCTCTTTATTCAATAGAGGAACCCCCCCTTCAATTTTTAGAGCTTAGAAACAAGATAAAAGGTGTTGATGTTTCATCTTTAAGTGAATCTGAAGCACTTAGACCTCTTTTTGAAAATGAAGAGGAACTAAAAGAATTTATAAAAAGACATGAAAAAAATTCAGTACATAGAAAAGAAATAGATGAACTTAAGGGAAATGTATTTTTAGGAATAGATGCAGGATCAACAACAACTAAAGTTACATTAATAGATGAAGAGTCTAACATAGTTTTCACTCACTATGGAAGTAATGGAGGAAGTCCATTAAATTCAACAATGAAAGTTTTAAAAGAAGTTTATGATATTTTACCAGAAGGGGTTAAAATAGTTAACTCAGCAGTAACAGGGTATGGTGAAGAACTTTTAAAATCAGGATTAAAGGTGGATATAGGGGAAATAGAAACAGTAGCTCACTATAAAGCAGCAGCACACTTTCAGCCAGGTGTAGATTTCATATTAGATATTGGTGGACAAGATATGAAATGTATAAAGATAAAAGATGGAGTTATAGATAGTATTGTATTAAATGAAGCATGCTCAGCTGGATGTGGGTCATTTTTAGAAACATTTGCTAAGTCTTTAGATATGGATATAAAAGATTTTGCGCAAAAAGCTCTTTTATCAAAAAGGCCAGTTGATTTAGGATCTAAATGTACAGTATTTATGAACTCAAGAGTTAAACAAGCTCAAAAAGAAGGTGCTGATGTTAGCGATATATCTGCAGGGCTTTCTTATTCTGTAGTTAAAAATGCGTTATTTAAAGTTATTAAAGTTAGAAATCCTAAAGAGCTTGGTGAAAAAATAGTAGTTCAAGGAGGAACATTCTATAATAATGCAGTTTTAAGAAGCTTTGAACTTTTATCAGAAAGAGAAGTTATAAGACCAGATATAGCTGGAATCATGGGTTCTTTTGGGGCTGCACTTATTGCTAAGGAAAGATATGAAGAAGGACATATAACAAAACTTTTAGGTAAGGAAGAATTAGAAACATTTAATGTTAATTCCTCTATGGCTAGATGTAAGATATGTTCAAATAATTGTCTTTTAACTATAAATAAATTTAATAATGGAGAACGTCATATATCAGGAAATAGATGTGAAAGAGGTGCAGGAAGACCAATAAAGCACAATCATATTCCAAACCTTTATAAATATAAATATGATAGATTATTTGGCTATGAACCTTTAAAGGAAAATGAAGCTAAAAGGGGAACCATTGGAATTCCAAGAGCGTTAAATCTTTATGAGAATTATCCATTTTGGTTTACATTATTTACAGATCTTGGATTTAAAGTAGAGCTTTCAGATAAATCATCTAAGAAGATTTATGAAAAAGGAATAGATACAATTCCATCTGAATCAGTTTGCTATCCAGGAAAGCTAGTTCATGGACATATAATAGATCTTATAGATAAAAATATAAAAAATATTTTTTATCCAAGTATAATTCATGAAAAGAAGGAAAGAGAAAAGGCAGATAATCATTTTAACTGCCCAATAGTAATATCTTATCCTGAAGTTATAAAAAATAATGTAGATAGAATAAGAGAAGAAAATATAAACTTTATGAAGCCATTTTTACCATTCCATGATAAAAAGAGACTTAAAGAAAGACTTTTTGAAGAGTTAAATACTTTTAATATTTCTAAAAAGGAAATAGAAGAAGCTGTGGATAAAGCATGGGATGAGCAAAATAAATTTAAAGAAGATATAAGACAAAAAGGTGAAGAGGTTATAGATTATGTTAAGGCTAACCAAATAAAAGGAATAGTTTTAAGTGGAAGACCATATCATACTGATCCAGAGATAAATCACGGAATAGCAGAACTTATAAATTCTTTAGGAATGGCTGTTTTAACAGAAGATTCTATAGCTCATTTAGGCAATCTAGACACTCCACTTAGAGTAGTTGATCAATGGGCATATCATTCAAGATTATATTCAGCTGCAAATTATGTAGCTGAAAATGATGATTTAGAATTAGTTCAATTAAATTCTTTTGGTTGTGGTATAGACTCAATAACAACAGAGCAAGTACAAGAGATTTTAAATAAACATTCAAAAATTTATACTACTATAAAGATAGATGAAGGTAATAACTTAGGAGCAGCAAAAATAAGACTTAGATCATTAAAAGCTGCCATGGAAGAGAGAAAAAACATTAAGGGTGAAATAAAGAAACCTGATAATGTAACATATGTAAAGAAAAAAGAATTTACAGAGGAAATGAGAAAAACACATACAATATTAGCACCACAAATGTCTCCTATACATTTTGAACTTTTAGAACAGGCATTTAAATTATCAGGATATAATATTGTAGTTTTACCTGCAAATGATAAAAAAGTTGTAGATGAAGGTTTAAGATATGTAAATAATGATGCATGTTATCCTGCAATAATAGTTGTAGGTCAAATAATAAGTGCCTTAAAATCAGGGGAATATGATTTAAAGACAACATCTGTAATTATAAGCCAAACAGGAGGGGCATGTAGAGCAACAAATTATATAGGATATTTAAGAAAAGCCATGGAAGATGCTGGATTCCCAGATGTTCCAGTTATATCTCTAAATGCTAAAGGTATGGAGGAAAATAGTGGATTTAATTTAACTCTTCCTATGCTTAACAAATGTATTATGGGAATTATTTACGGAGATTTACTTATGAAGGTTTTATATGCAGTAAGACCTTATGAAAAAATTAAAGGTTCTGCTAATATCCTTTATGAAAAATGGATGGAAAAATGTAAGGAATCCTTAAGAAAACCTAATATATTAACTTATAGAGAAAATATAAAAAGAATTGTAAGGGAGTTTGAGGCTTTAGAAGTTACAGGTGAGAGAAAGCCAAGGGTTGGTGTAGTTGGTGAAATACTAGTTAAATTTAACCCAATAGCTAACAATAATATTGTAGATATTATTGAAAGAGAAGGAGCAGAGGCTGTAGTTCCAGATCTTCTAGACTTTTTCTTATATTCAATTTATGGAAGTAATTATGCTAATAGATATTTAGCTGGAACTAAAAAGCAAAAAATTATAGGAAATGCAGTAATATCTATAGTAGAACTTTATAGAGCACCTTATAGAAATGCTATAAAAAATAGTAAGTTTATAAGACTAGGTTCTATAAAAGGATTGGCTCATGAAGCTTCAAAAATTGTTGACCTTGGAAATCAATCAGGAGAGGGTTGGCTGTTAACAGGAGAGATGATGGAGCTTATAGATAATGGTGTTGAAAATATAGTATGTATGCAACCATTTGGTTGTCTTCCAAATCATGTTACTGGAAAAGGGGTTATGAAGGAAATAAAAAGACAAAATAGCTATGCAAATATTGTAGCTGTTGACTATGACCCAGGTTCTAGTGAAGTAAATCAGTTAAACAGAATAAAACTTATGTTGTCTACAGCCTTTAAAAATCTTAATAAAAAAGAAGAAAAAAAGGAAGTTGTAGAAAAGATTGATTTAGAAAAAAAAGAAAATAGTGAAGAAGAAAACAATGTTATAGTTTAAAAAAACGTTAGTTTTAGAGCTAAGCTTAAAAATTTTAAGCTTAGCTCTTTTTTTATCATTTAAAAATAAAAGCATATTTTATTTTTATTTTTAGTATATATAGAAAATACATTAAACCAAAATTTATTATATTAAACCACTGATATTTTAGTGATATGAG
The DNA here is from genome assembly GCA_030526875.1 of Clostridium perfringens. GTDB lineage: Bacteria > Bacillota > Clostridia > Clostridiales > Clostridiaceae > Sarcina > Sarcina perfringens_A. Next base: position 41,722 of record JAUNBX010000013.1, read on the forward strand.
GATAAATCTATTTAAGTTAAAAGACATTATAATAAAGGGGGTAAAGGTAAGTAAAATGGAAAGTATTAATTTTTTTGAAATAGAAGGTTATAGAGATTATAAAATGTTAGTAGAAAATGTACAAACTTTATGTTTAAATAAAAAACCCTTAATTGTAATTCCAAAGTTATCATCAAAATTTGAGGAGGAAGAGATAACAATTAATATAGCAAATACTTTAGCATTAAATTCAAATAAGATTTTAGTAGTTGATTGTAACTTAAGAAATATAAATATTTATAAGCAATTTAATATATCTAACAATTTTGGTTTGTATGAAATTTTAAAAGATAATATAAGTGCAGAAGATGTAATAGTAAATATTGAGAAGAATTTAGATATTTTAACTTTAGGAAGGAAGAGATTAAACTTAATTAATTTAGAAATATCTAATGGTATAAAAAATCTTTTATTATACTTAAAAGTATTTTATGATTATATAATTTTAGATATGCCAGAAACATTTTTAGAGTATAAGCATATACTAGAAAAAATTGATGGTGTTATTTTAATTGGGAAAAAAAATAGCTGATAAATTAAAAATTAATTACTTAAATCCTTATAAATATACATTTATTAAAGGGTAAATGCCATATTAAAATAAAATTTAACTTAAAGCATAGTTTTAGCTATATAGATATATCCTAAAATTTTACCATAATATAAATTATTAAAGAAGGGATAAAATGAAGGTGTCAATTTATATTGCAAATAAAAAGTATAAGGCTTCAGCTTACTATAGAATAGTTCAATATATAGATGATATGGATATAGACTGTGAAACTAATGTATATGAATTTTTTCCAGATTGGTATTATAAAATTAACAAAAAAATTAATTTTAAAATTATAAAAAGCTCTATAAGAATTTATGCTTTTTTCATTGGTTATATATTAAGATGCATAAATATAATAAAAAATACTATAGAAAAGGAAGAGGAAATAATACTTATTCAAGGAGAAATATTTTTAAAAAGGGTTCCATTAGGATTTAAAGGACTATTAAAAAGATATTTAGAAAATGGGAAGAAAATTATATGGGATTTTGATAGTAATATAATAAAAACAAAAGAAATAAGTTCTTATGAGTTTAATACTTTAGAGAATACAAGTAGCCTTATAACGGTAAGTCATGAAAATTTAAAAGCTTTAATAGACAACAGATTTTATAGGAAAATAAAGGTGGTAAAAACAACAGATAAAATATTAGAATATGTTAATCTTTATGAAGTTAATAAAGAAAGGCTTTCTTACTATAATGAAGAAATAGTACTTTTATGGGGTGGAACAAGATATGAAATAGGGAATTTAAAACGAATAATACCAATACTAGATAATTTAGCAAAAAGGCTTAAATATAAAAATTTAGTACTAAAGGTTGTAAGTGATACTAAATTAAATATAAGGGCAGAGAATCTTATAATAGAAAATATAAAATTTAGTAAAAAATCTTTCTTTAAAGAGATGTTAAAATCTCATATAGCAATAATGCCTATAGAAAAATATGAATGGTTAACTGATACTATGTATTTAAATTTAGTACAATATATAGGAACAGGGCTCCCCATAGTTTTATCAGATAATAATGTGGGATTAGAATTTGTAAAAAATAATAATGGTTATTTAGCAAGTAGTGACAATGACTTTGAAAAATTAATTTTATATCTTACAGAAAAAAGTATATGGAAAAATAAATCGAATTTATCGAGAAAACTTTGGGAGGATGAATTTAATTCAAATAATATTAAGCAAGTCCTAGAAGAGCATCTAAGTTATAATGAGAATTTTTAAATCTAATGAAAGATTAAAGAGCCTTAAAAATAGGTTCTTTAATCTTTTTCATTTATGTAGTGATTTTATAAAAAGCTTTTAGATAGATTTAAAAAGGTATTACTTTAGCTTTAAAGTTAACATATAGGAGAAGGTACGTCTTAATTTAAATAAAAACTTAATTTATAAAATTTTAGAATTAAAAGATAAACTATGGTAAAGCTAAAGAAAAAAATACTTTAGAGGTGAGTTTTTATGAAAAAATTTTTTAAAACTATAATTATGTCTATAATTATGATTTTATTTACAAATACTTGTGTTTTTGCTAAAAATGATTATAATAATTATGATATGGTAGCTAAGGAAGACCTTTTATGTCTTAGTCTTGCTTATAATGATTATATAAAAGATATATGTAGAGATGATAATGGATTTATTTATCTTATAACTAGGTCTAATAGAAAAATACTATATGATGATAAAAAGGTAAAAAGTGATGAGGAAAAATTAAATAGTCCAGATCTTCAGGATATGTTAGAGGATACTTATTCCTTAAATAGTATAGAATGTGTAGTTGAAGAGGGGAAAAATCCAGGAAGAGTGAGAGTTTATCCTCTTTTAAATGAGGTCTATGGTTATAGTGAAATAAATGTTCAAAATAATCTAGAAACAATAATAACTCCTTATGGTACAGTTTCCTTTAATGGTAAAAACGGAGCAGCTAAAGCCTTAAAGAATGCTTTAGAAAAGGCAAAGTCTTGTGAAAAAGAGCAAAATTCAAAAATAATACAATTTGTTTTGCCTATTATGGGAACTTTTAATTATAGATACATTCAAGGTACAGGAAGACTTAGTCCTCATTCTTTTGGAATTGCCATTGATTTAAATAAGAGTAATAGTGATTATTGGAAATGGGCCAAAAAGGAAGATGCATCTAAAAGAATTGCTTCATATCCAAAGGAACTTGTTAAGGCCTTTGAGGAAAATGGGTTTGTTTGGGGAGGAAAATGGGCTAAGTTTGATATATTACATTTTGAATATAGACCTGAAATAATTTTAAAAGCTAAATATTTTAGTGAAGAATTAGACCATACAAAGCCATGGTATGGAGAGATTCCATTAGATGATAAAACAAGTGAAATTATAAAAAAAATAGATGAACTATTTTAAGGGGGATTAATGAATAAGGGAGAGTTTTTTACAAGTAAAAAAATAATATTAGTTTTTGCACTTATAAGTTGTATTTTATGGGGAAGTGCATATCCAGCTATAAAAATAGGTTATGATGTTTTTCATATAGCACAAAACAATATATCTTCTAAAATTATTTTTGCAGGATATAGATTTTTATTAGCAGGTTTAATTGTATTAGTTTTAGCTATTATCTTAAAGAAAAAGATATTTAGATTAGATAAAAAACAAATAATAAGTCTCATACTTTTAGGGATAAGTCAAACAGCGCTACAGTACACTTTTTTCTATATAGGATTATCTTATACAACGGGAGTTAGGGGAGCAATTTTAAATGGAACAGGAACATTTTTTAGTATAATAATAGCACATTTTTTATATAAAAATGATAAAATTACCCTTAATAAAACTATAGGATGTGTAATTGGATTTGTAGGAGTTATTTTAGTAAATCTTACTGGAAACTTTTTTGAACAAGGTTTTAATTTCAAAGGAGATGGACTTATAATTCTCTCAACATTTATATCCTCAGCTGCTGCTATATATGGTAAAACTTTATCTCAAAAACAAGATACATTTATAATAACAGGTTATCAGCTTTTTATAGGAGGAATAGTATTAACAGTTCTTGGTTTTAGCCTAGGAGGAAATTTAGGTGGATTTAATTTAATATCAACATCACTTTTAATATATATGGCTATGTTGTCGGCAGTTGCCTTTTTACTTTGGACTTTACTTCTTAAATACAATAAAGTAGGTAAAATTGCAGTTTTCAACTTTTTAATACCTGTATTTGGCTCAATATTATCAGCTGTATTTTTAAATGAAAGTATATTTAATATAAAAACTTTTATAGCACTTATTTTAGTTTGTATTGGAATATTCTTGGTAAATAAAGAAGTAAATTTAGTAAATAATAATAAGGAAGTAGAAGCTTAAAAGAAAGGATAATCTAAAATATTAGGTTATCCTTTCTTTTAATATAAATATTAATTTATAAAGGAGAAGGAAGCTTATGTATAATAGTTTATTTAAAGGATCCTTCTATAAAAAGTGAAAAAGATAAGGAAGTTAATCCTAAGGCTAAAAGAGTTATAGCATTATTTAACTCTAAAGCATTCAAAAGAGAAAGGCATGTAACACCTATACCAAGACCTAAAGAAACACATTTACAAACAGTTATTATAAGGTCTTTATTCATCTTTAACTCCTAGATAAATAACTAGTTAATAAAATATATGTTTTTATAAGATGGTTTTTATACAACCTATAAAAAATTTTAAATATATTAGATTAGTATTCTTCTATTATTGCAAAGCCAAAAGCTTTAGGGCCTGAATGAATTCCAATTACGGAGCTTATAGTTTTTGAGTAAACCATAGTTGCATTAGAATTTTTAGAAAATGTTTCTCTTAATATATTAGCTTCATCTACCATAGTTCCACAGGAAACAGTAATAGAACATTTGCCTTTAGATAATGCTTCTTCTCCAATTGTAATTAACCTTTTTAAAGCTTGTTTTGTTCCACGAACCTTTGTAAGAGAAGAATATTTTCCTTCTTCATTCATAATTATTATAGGTTTTAAGTTTAGAAGTTCTCCAATATTTCCACTAAGTCTTCCAATTCTTCCACCTTTAATTAAGTATTCTAAACTATCAACAGTGAAATATATATTTGTTTTTTCACGTATTTTAGGTATAGTTTCACAAATATCTTTAAAGCTTTTTCCTTGTTTTATAAGTTTGGCAACTTCTATAACAAAAATTCCAACTGCCATTGAAACTAGTTTTGTATCAAATATAAAAGTTTCAAGCTTTCCTTCAAAGTTTTCAGAAGCTAATCTTATACTATTTATTGTTCCAGAAAGCCCAGAAGATATAGGTAGAGCTATAACATGGGTATATCCCTTTTCAAAAAGGGTATTAAGAAGATTAGTAGCATCTGAAACAGAAGGCATAGAAGTTTTAGGAAGTTCTTTTCCTAAATTCTCATAAACCTCCTCTGGTGTTATATCTATTCCTTCCACAAATTCTCTATCTTTATATAAAATTTTAAGTCTTAGTAAATGTATATCATATTCCTTTAGATAATCTTCAAAAAGTCCACATGAACTATCAGTTATTAAAGCAATTTTTTCCATAAAATCCTCCTTAAGTTAGGAATTAAATTGGTATTTACAATAAATACCACACTATTATTATAATATAAAATAAAATAAATGCAACATGTAGTTTTAGAAACTATATGATACGATGAATTTAAATGAATATCTATCTATTTTAGCATAATATCTACTTTAGATAAATATTACTAAAAAATAAAAAGCCATAATATATTTCAGTATAAACTTGTACACTGAAAATATATTATGACTTTTCTATTAATTTCACTAGTATTGCATGCTTTTAGAAACACATTTTAATAAATCTAAGCAGTTATTAAGGGTGGTTTCATATTCTATTTTAGGATTAAATTCAACAAAATCCATAGATTTAATTTTTTTAGTTTTAAATAAACTATCTATTATATATTTTCCCTCATTCATAGATATTCCATCATTTACTGGTGTTCCAGTTCCAGGAACTAAATCAGGATTTGCACAATCTATATCAAAGCTTAAATGAATATTTTGTATATTTAGTTCATTAACTTTACTTAGTAACTCTTCTATACATCTTTCAATGCCTTTTTCTTTTACAGTTTTAGAAGTCCAAACATTTAAACCAAGAGTATCTATAAGCTCAAGTTCGCCTTGGTCTAAATCTCTAGCACAAAGAATAAAAACTTTTTTAGGATTAACTTTTCTTCCTTTAAAATAAATATCTTGAAGACACTTATTTCCAACTCCCATAGAGGCTGCAAGAGGCATTCCATGAATATTTCCACTTGGAGAAGTTAAATCAGTATTTATGTCACCGTGAGCATCTACCCAAATAACTCCTAAATCTTCATTGAAAAATTTAGATGTTCCAGCTAAAGAGCCAAGACCTAAAGAATGATCTCCTCCAATTACAAGAGGAAAATTATTAGCATTTAAGCTATTATAAACAACCTCAGCTAAATTTTCATTTACATCTATAACGGAGGATAAATATTTCATGTTTTTATCATCAGCAAATTTATCGCAAATATTCATAGGTTTTACACATAAATTTCCTAAATCATAAATTTTATTATTATCACTTTTAAATATTTCTATAATATTGTTTTCTCTTAAAGTATCAGGACCCTTTTCAACACCAGGGTTATCACATCCATAAAATAATGGAACTCCTATCATATTAATGTTCATTTATGATTCCTCCAAATTTAAATTTAAATTATTAAAGTTTTATCTTTAAAAATAAAAGTAATTTTTAAAAGTTAAAACTTATTTAGATGTAGTTTAAGCTAAACCTAAATTTATTATCATATAAAAATTAACATATATATAATCTTACATAGAGTTTAGTTTAACTAAACTCTATGTAAGATTATATTAAACAAATAATATATTAAGACATTAAAGTATTGTTGTCAACTATATTTTATATTTAAATTTTCTATTTATAGAAAAGAACTTGAATTTTCTAAATTTATGAATTATTTTTAATTCATGATATTTATCATAGTAATTAAATAAAAAAATGTATATAATGGTTAAGTTAATTGTTATTCAATAAATTGTTAATTTTTTTATTGGTATTTATTATATATATAAATTTTATAAAATTTATGTGTATAATAAAGAAAAGAATAGATAAATTATTAACAAAAACTATAAAATTTTTAATTAATATGTTTATCATATTAGGAGGACAAGAACATGAACATTGAGTTAAAAGAAACATTACTTAAGGAAGTAGAAGAATTTAGAGAGCCTGCTTATAAATTCTTAAAAGGAGAAATAAATAGAGCTCAATTTAAAAAAGCATCTGGAAAAATGGGAGTATATTCACATAGAGATGGAAAGAATTTTATGGTTAGATTAAGAACAACAGCTGGAGTAATTACTGATAAAAAATTACAGTTCATATATAATTTAGCTAAAAAATATAGTCTAGATAGCATACATATGACAACTCGTCAAACAATCCAACTTCATGGAGTAAGTATAGATAATGCTTGTGAAATTTTAAAGGAGTCTATAGAATTTGGAATTTGTACAAGAGGTGTAGGTGGAGATAATCCAGGAAATATAGTTATGACAGCATTAACAGGAGTGAAAACTGGAGAAGCTTTTGATATAGTACCTTATGCATTTGCTATAGATAATAATATTCAAGGACAAGTAACAAGTTATCATTTACCAAGAAAATTAAAAATTAATTTATCAAGTGATATAGAGGACAGAGTTCATGTAAGGGCAGCAGATTTAGGTTTTTTAGCTGTTAAAGATGGAAATGAGAATAAATTTAGAGTTTTTGTAGGTGGGGGAATTGGAAGGAATCCAAGGCTAGCATTAGAACTTAAAGATCTTATAAATCCAGAAGATATTGTATATTATGTGGAAGCTATGACAAGTCTATTTGTAGCTGAAGGTGATTATAATAATCATGGAAAAGCCCGCGTAAGATATATAGTAGAGAGAATGGGAGAAGAAGAATTTAAGAAGTGTTATAATAAACATCTTAAAGAAGCCTTTGAAAAATACGGAGATTCTTTAAAATTTAAGGCTGACACAAAAGAAGTAACAAAGGCTGGAATTGAAACAGAAAAAAAATCATTTAGATTAGTAGAGCAAAAGCAACAGGGATTATATAGTGTATATGTAAAACCAATAGGTGGACAATTTAAAACTTTAGATTTAGAGAAAGTTTTAAATGCTATAAAGAATATGGAAGACATAGAAGTAAGACTTACTACTACAGAAGGATTTTATATAATAAATTTAAATGGTGAAGAAGCTGAAAAAATGTTAGATTTAACTGATTCTATGACAGGAAAAACAAGACTTGAGGATTCAGTATCTTGTGTTGGTGTTCCAATATGTCAAATGGGAGTTATGGGATCTCAGTTATTATTAAATGAGATATTAACATATTTTAAAGAAAATAATATGACAGAAGATATACTTCCAAGACTTGCTATATCAGGATGTCCAAATTCTTGTGCAGTTCATGAACTTGCTCCAATAGGATTTGCGGGAAAGATGAAAAGAGTAGATGGAACTATGCAAAATGCTTTTGAGCTTCATATTGGTGGTAAATTTGCAATAGAAAAAGCTAAGTTTGGAAGTCATGTTGGGGAAATATTACAAACTAAAATCCCTGAATATTTAATGGAAATAGCTAAAGAACTTAAAAAAGAAAATGTAGAATTTGAAGATTGGTTTATAAATAATGAAGAAAAATTTAAAG
>JAUNBX010000065.1 GCA_030526875.1 Clostridium perfringens
ATTTTACCAATATATCTTAGTGTAGTTACTACATAATTCATATATAAGGGGGATTTTAAATGGTAAAAAATAAAGCAAAAACATTATTCCTACTATGTACAATTGGGACATGCATAGTATTACAAGGCTTATCCTATTCAAATCCAACTTCCAAAACTATTGAAAACAAAACTGTATTATCATCAAGTACATCTGATTGTGAAACAGGCCTCGTTACAGCCTCTGTTTTAAATGTTAGAAGTGATTCATCAGCTACTTCAAGTATAGTTGGCTCTTTAGCTAGAGGAACAAAGGTAGATGTAGTCTATCGAGAAAGTAATGGCTGGTATATGATTAAATTTGGAAGTAAATATGCCTATGTTAACGGAAATTATATATCTATAATAAATTCAAATTCACTACCTATAATTCAAACCTCAAAAGTTATAGCCTCTAAACTAAATGTTAGAAGTGGTTCATCTACATCAAATGAGATAATAGGTACTTTAAAAAAGGGAGATTTAGTTGAAATAGTATCAAAGGAAAATGGTTGGTACAAAATTAAATTCTATAACTCCTATGGATATGTAAGTGCATCTTATGTTAAATAATTTTAAGATTTACTTATAAATAAAAAATAAGTTGTATCAGTTTTTGATACAACTTATTCTATTATAAATAAATATTTCTATATACGTCTAACTCTATTCTCTTTTAATGGCTTTCCATGTCCAATTTCACCTTGTGGATAGCCTAATATTACGTGAATTCTTGCTACATAGTCTGAATCAATGTTCATCTTTTTCATTAATTCTTTTCCTTCTTCTGTTTCAAAAGTTTCTTTTGAACGTGCTATTATGCAACTTCCAATCCCAAGAGATTGTGCAGCAATACATATATTTTCAGCAGCTATTAAACAATCATCAGCTCCATATATCCACTTCTCTGGTGCAAATAGTGTAATAACTGTAGGTGCCCCATAAAATGCACTTTTAATAGTTACATCTTCAGCAATACTTACTTGTGTTTTTGATGGTATTAATCCTTCTACTTTTTTAAATCCAAATATACTACGATTTATTCTTCCAAGTCTATCATTTACTTCTTTGTCTTGGCATACAAGAAATACTGAAGATTGCAATCCACCAGCAGTTGGTGCATGTAACCCAGCATCTAATATTTGTTTTAATTCATTTTCTGAAATTTGCTCGTCCTTAAATTTACGTATTGAACGTCTTTCTAGTATAGTTTTAATTACTTCATTCATCTTTAATTCCTCCGTATTAATCATTTACTTTACATATATAAAATTATAAAAAATATCCTTAATTAATTCATATGTAGAATCAGTTATAAGCTATATTTCTATTTTATATCATAAAAGCTAGATACAAAATACGGCACTTTTTTGTTACAAGGTAACCTTTTTGTTACCCTATTTATTTAATAAATTTAACTTTAGGATATAACTCCTCTAGAGCCTTGTCCTTTCTTTCATTAAATAGAACCTTATTTTGTTCAAATAAGTTATTTCCTTCTGCATCAATAGAAACAATTAGTGGACCAAATTCCTTTACACGGCATACCCATAAAGTTTCTGGCATACCTAAGTCTTGCCAATATTCATTTTCTATTTCTTCTACAGTTGTAGCTGCTAAAACAGCACATCCTGCTGGAAAAACACAGTGTATAGCTTTATTTTCACGACATCCTGTCTCTGTATTAGGACCCATACCGCCTTTACCTACAATAACCTTAACACCAGTTTCTTCAATAAATTGTTTTTCAAACTTTTCCATACGCATACTTGTAGTAGGCCCTACAGAAATCATTTCATATTTGTTATCTTCACCATCTATTTTTTTAACAATAGGTCCTGCATGAAAGATAGCTCCTCCTTGAAGATTAACAGGTAACTCTCTTCCATACTCAATTAATCTACGATGTGCTACATCACGACAAGTTACTATATGACCATTAAGGTAAATAACATCCCCTACTTTAATATCCTTTAAATCCTCACTTGAGATTGGAGTATTTAAAATTTTCTTCATAGTTCTGCCCCCTTATGTGTAATTACTTCATAACTTAAATCTTTATTAAAAATTATTGTTCCTCTACGATGTGACCAACAACCTATATTGACAGCAACTGAAATTAATGATGGGTGACGTGCTGAATTTTCAATATTTACACCCATAACTGATTTGCTTCCACGTAACCCTTGAGGCCCAAGTTTAATTGAATCAATAGCAGTTACCAATTCATTTTCTAGCTCTGCAACTCTTTCATTACTATTGTGACTACCTACAGGACGCATAAGTGCACGTTTTGACATGTATGCTGCTGCATCAATTGTTGAACCAACACCTATACCTACTAATAATGGTGGACAAGCATTAAGTCCATAAGAAGTCATAATATCCAATACAAACTTAACTATTCCCTCATATCCTTCACTTGGCATTAATGTTTTTCCTTGTCCTGGAAGTGAACATCCACCTCCTGCCATATAAATATCTAACTCTAATTTATCACTATCAGGAATGATGTCCCAATATATCCATGGGGATTTAGTTCCCACATTTGTTCCTGTGTTAACTTCATCAAAAGTTTCTACTGTATTATGTCTTAATGGTGCTTTTTTAGTTGCAATACTAACTGCATCTTTTAAAACCTTATTTAAATCATCAATGTATGGAAATTTGGAACCTACACGGACAAACATTTGAATTAATCCAGTATCTTGGCATGATGGTCTATTTAATTCCTCTGCTTTTTCTTGATTTTTTGCCATAGCTTCATAAATCATTTTAGCCATTGGCTCAGTTTCTTCTTCACTTAATTCCTTAAGCTTAGCTATAACATCATCTGGAAGACGCTTACCGATTACACATGTAAAGTTTGCAATTAAATTAGTTAATTCATTTAATGCTTCTTTTCTTTCCATTGTCATTACCTCCTTATAAATAAAAAATAATTTTATATATTATCTTTACAAGATTTATGTAAAAATTAACTTTCCTCATTAGTTAATTTAACAAATTAACTAAAGACTAACTATCCGTTATTTGATGCTCAAAATAAATTTTCTCTTTAAATAGTATTAATTTTTAAGAGTAAATGTAAAAAATAATATAAAAAAACCCTAACCTTTTACTTTTAAAATAATGTAAAAAGGAGGGCTTTCTAAATATATAATTTATTCTCTATCCATTAAATACCTAATTTAAATCTAAATATTTTATTACTAGCAAATATTTAGATTTTGTTTTTTTATTTAATTTTAAAAATTGATATATTTGTTTAATATAAGTCTTTAATACCTTCTTCTAAAAGGTCCGTTGTTTGTGATAACTCTTCACTTAATTTTTTAAACTTATGCGATAATTCTTCTATGTATTTAATTGACTCATCAGCCTTATCATTATCATCTATCAACTTACTTTCTTTAGCATTGTCTAAATTATATAAATCTATAAAATTTATATAATTTCTTAGTTTATTATTAATTGTTTCATCATCAATAGAAATAAATTGCTTTTTAAAATTAATATCATTTTTCAGATTTTCACTTTTTAATTGATTTCTATATTCTGTAGGAGATTTTCCAAAGTTCTCTCTAAATGCTAAATTAAAAGCTTTTATGTCAGGAAATCCATTATCTAATGCGACCTCTAAAATTTTATTATCTGACTGGCTTAGTTGCCTTGTTGCTTCTCTAAGCCTTATTCTTGTTAAATAACTATAAAAATTAATTCCTAAATTCAACTTAAAGAATTGAGATACATAATTGCTGTTATAGCCACTTTCCTTAGCTAACTTTTCTAGTGTTATTTTCTTTTTATAATTTTTATCAATATATTTAATCATCTTATTAATAGTATTAAAATTCTTTTCATTTTTTATAAAAGACTTACTTTGAATTTGAGTAGGAGGAAAATAAGAAATAATTGTGCACAATAAAGAATAAAAAGTACTATCAAAAAATAATTGGTTCTGTGGCTTTTCCTTACTAAAATATAAAATCATTTCTGAAAGATAAGCTCTTATTAATACAAAGGGCTTCTCATTTTTAGTTTTTCTTGTTGAACATAGATTAAAAGATAAAAGTTCTATATTTTCATAATAATCCTTTAAGAATACAGGATCTATATGAATAACCATAGCAATACTGTCTGGCTCTTGTGCTAGTGTTGCATGACCCATATTTGAATTAATTAATATCATGTCATCCTCTTTAAGGACTCTACTTGCACCACTTGTGCAAACCTCTATCCTACCACTCATAACAAGAAGTAACTCTAAATCATTATGCCAATTATAATGATAAGACCCAGTAGTATAGATATACTGCTTTAAACTTATACCCTTATTAGGCTTACTATATGTATAATAAAACTCTTTCAAAACCCCTCACCACCTAAATATATATTTTATGTACTCTTATTGTAAAATTTTCAAACTACAATGGTCAAGGTTATAGCAGTAATCCACTATAATTTTAAAATACCATTAACCTAACATGCTACTTCGCTAATTTGAGAATCAACAGCAAAGGATAGTCTTTAAGTATCCCACAATGTTTCTAACTTTTCCCTTAATACTCACCATTTTTTCATAAGCTAAATCTAAAACATAAAGATTTCCACAAGCTTCTTTTAAAAGAGTATTAGCATCTTTATAATCCACAGACCACCCCAAAAGTTCTCTAGCTGTATCTAAAGTTTCTATGTCATAATCATATTTCTTATTGTTTATTCCATTAGCTTTGGTGTCTTTATGAGTTAACCCTAGTCTTTTTGATTCTTTATGATTTAATATGACTCTTTCATCATCAAAGTCTTTCTTTATGTCTTCATGGTTTTGATTTTCAAAAGTCTTTAGTTTTGAATCTTTACCCTTTAAGTTTTTAAAATCAAAAGTCTTAGAAGAGTCTTGATTTGATTGAGTTTTAGTTAAGTTAGTTTTAATATTTTTAGTTTTATTTATATTAGTCTTATTATGTTTTTTAAAATCAAAACCCTTGAATTTTGATTTTAAAAACCCTGTGCTTTGATTTTCAAAAGTATCATGATTTGAATTTTTATCTTCTGAATTTTGATTTTCAAAACTCTCTAAATCATATAAAAATATCTTGTTGCATCTGCCAAGGCCAACCTTTTCCTCAACAACTAAACCAAAAGATTTTAACTCCTCCATAATCTTAGTCATCTTCTGACTTCCCTTTATTCCAAGCTTTTTCATAAGTTCCTTTCTCCTTATCTTTACAAAAACATCTCCCTCTTCATTAACCCAATCATTTTCAATAGACAAAGAAACCATATCAAGTAAAAAAGAATAGGCAACCTTAGACTCTAACATCAAAGAATCATATCTCTTTGACATAAGAGCCTTAGGAAACCTATAAAAATTTGAAACCTTAAAATTATCCTTATTTATAAAATTGCACATAAAAAAATCCTCCCTTTAAAAACCACTTAGCAGATTATTAATAATCTGAGGTTCTTAAAAAGAGGACTTTTGTATAGTAAATCTAAAGAAATTTATATATCAAATCAATAATAAGTATAAAATCTATACTTACAGTCTATAATACAAAAGAAGTCCTTGATTTTATGTTCCTCAGATACCACCATTATCTGTTGAATTTACAGGTGTGACTGCACCTATAAAATCAGGGCTTTATTTATTTTTAACATTTGATAGTAGTCTGTGCTAAAAATAAATTAAATATACAACGATGATTTTTATTTATAAAAATAAAAGACCCTTCCTAAAACTAGATAAAGGTCTCTTATTTTCTATATGTAATTTATTTTTAATACTACATTAGAAGTACAATTTTTTATTTAAGCCCAAGCTTTTGTCTTTTACTTATTATATGTGCTTCAATTCCCTTTGCAGCTTCAATTGGGTCATCTCCTAAAGCCACTTTACCACCTGTTAATCCTTCAACATCTTCTGTAAGAAGTTTTACTAAATTAGGAGCACCAGTGATAAATGGAGCAGGAGATAAATGTGTATACGCACCATATGCTACTGCAAACACACCATCTATAGTAGCTTTTTGTTCCATCCACTCTGGAGCAGTAATTGCTATAGGAAGGTCTGGTATATCAACACCTAAATGGTCTGCTAAGGCAGTAACAAGCATTGATATTCTACCTGTATCAGTACAAGTACCAAAGCTTAATACTGGAGGTATTTTAAGCATATTACATATTTCCTTTAGTCCTTCTCCTGCAAATTTTTCTGCTGCATCTAAGTTACATAATCCTGCTACCTCAAGGGCATGATTACCACAACCTCCAGCTACTACTAATATATCTCTTTTTATTAATTCTTTTGTTATATTAACTGTATTCCAATCTTGTGGACCATTTCTAAGTGTAGAACAGTTTGCAAGGGCAACTATGCCTTTTAATTTACCTGATGTGATTACATCAACTAATGGTTCAAGTTTGTTTCCAAGGGCGCTTAAAACAGCTTCTGTTGAAAATCCTGCTATAGCCTTTGTAACATGCTTAGGTACCATAGGTTCTATTTTATTATGTCTTTTCTTAAAATTATCTATTGCTATTTTAATTAATTCATCAGACATTTCAGTAGCCTTTTCTGGATAATAAGGAAGCTTATGTTCTGTGCCAGGTACCCCAATTATTGTGCTTATGCTAACTAATGCTAATTGATATTTTTCAGCATATTGGTCTATAGCTGGTGGAGAGCAGTTTTCATCCATTGCAATTGCATCTACTGTACCAGTAGCAAGAAGTGGTTCTATGGATAACCAACTACCCATAAGTCCAACGAATACGTCATCAACTTCAAACCTTTGTAATAATTCTTGACCTGTTTCAATAGAACCAACTACTCTAATACCTTTTGCTCCTGCTTTTATTGCCTCATCTTTGTATTCACCTTTTCTAAGTTTTTCTATAGTAAGTGCACCTACCCAAGGTTGATGTCCATTAAATACTATGTTTACATAGTCAGGGTCCATTATACCTAAGTCAACATTAACTTCATGAGGCATAGGAGTTCCAAATAATATATCTTGAACCATTTCAAGGCCTATTTGTGCTGTATATATAGTTGATAGTCCAAGTCTTAAACCCTTTGTAGCAAGTGATACATAGTCTCCATCTACATTAGTTAAACAACTTGCAATTGAATTTTGAATTTCATGTTCAACACCAGAAGGATATATATCAAGCTTTTTCCATACTGCTTTTCTTTTTTGTGGAGCAAAGGCTTCTGTCATTATGCTAGGTTGGTCTGGATTTACTTTCATCTCTTTATCAAGAAACTCAGCTAATTCTACAGCAAGTTTATTAATGTCTTGATTAGTGTCTATTCCTACTTTTTCACACATCCATTTTAATTTGGTTTCATCTTTTATTTTAAATGGAGATTTACCTTCACCAGTAGCTTTAAGTGTTCTAAAAGCTTCAAATGCATGATGTGCATATGTACCTGCTCCCATTATATTTCTCATAAGGAAGTTTCTCATAGCCATAGCATCTGGTCCAATACCACAAACCCCTTTATCAGCCCCTGTTTTTTCATTAATTCTACAAGGACCTTGTGTGCATAATTGACAACTCAAACCTTGAAGACAGAATTTGCATCTTATTTTTTCTTGTATCTCCCATCTTGAAAATACACTTGAAAGACCATCTGTTTGTATTCTCTTTAGCATTTCCTCAACGGAATCATGATAACTTACACGACCCTCTAATTTTTTCCTAACTGTTTCACTCATATCTTAACTAAACTCCTTTTTATGATTAATTTATATCCTGCTATTTAATGATTTTACTCATATGACATCTCTCAAAAATAGCTTTATAACTTATAAATCAATAAATTATTTGATAATAGTGTTCACTAAAAATAGAGTGAATATGCAATAATAACCTTTAACTCCTATCATCTTTATAATCAGTAAACTACCTCAAAAGTTCTCTAGCTGTATCTAAAATCTCTACATCTACTAACTGTAAAGATCACCCTTTTAAATCCTGTATATTTACTTCCGTATCTGCATAAAAAGTTACAATTTACTCTTATTATTACTAAGTTTTATTAGATTAATTGTAAAAATCTTATATATTATTGTAATGTATATTCTTATAAATAAAAAAATCCCAATCCAATTAAGGACTAAGATTTTTATATTTATAATATCCATATTCACAAAGTAAGTCAAAACAACTGTTTACTTCATCAACCTTTATAATATTTTCTTCCACTATTCTAGTTTATATTTCCTACCCACGAAATAATATAATTTGTATTTTTAGGTGTTTTAATATTTTGCTCTGAAAGTTTTTCAAACTTTCCTAATAAACCATTTTCTAATGCTGTTTGATGAAAATGACTTAAAGCTATACCCATATCAACCCTTTTTATCAGTTTTTCTTCTTCTGATGAACTAACCTTATGTGTCTCATAAAAATGATAAGCATCCCCCTCTTTTACAACCCTCCATGGCTGAGCATTAGTTGCTGAAGGTGCTAAACGTAGCATTTCTAAAGGTTCTTTATATACTCCTGCCTCTTCTTCTGTTAAAGGTGTTGAAAAACTATTATTGAAGAAAAGTGTATCCCAAGGTTTTCTCTGATCTGATTTCATCATCTTACGCATCATTGATTCCTTTATACTTTTCTTTTCAGCTGGATATCCCACTGGTGAAATAGCAGGAAATAATTCATTTTCTTTGATACCCATTGCTGATGCAAAACCATCACGATTAAATGTTACTGCTAACCACACTGTTCCAAGTCCCATATCTGTTGCATATAAAATTAAATTTTCAAACTCATAGCCTACAGCTTCAAGTCCTAGTTCAGTGTTTTCTACTGATACTCCTAAAAAAGTGCTTGCTCCTTTAATAATTCCATAGGTTCCAAGCTTTTCTCCTTTTGAATTTATTCCTTTTTCAATAATGTGAATATTAACTTTTTCTCCAAATGGATTTGTTAAACTGTTTATATACTTTATAAGCTTTTCTTTATCTTCTACAGAAAGCTTTCTTTCCTCATAAGTCCTTACACTATTACGATTTTTGATAGTTTCTTTTACTGGAATATTAATTTTCATTTTCTCCCCATCCTTTTTTGTCCTATATTTATTTCCTCTATTTATAAATCATTCACTGAACTAACCAAACAAAATATAATCATCTGTATATATTTTTACATATGTCTAAAATAATGTTATACTACTGACAAATATCATTCAACTTACAATATTATTCATATGTATAGTGTTAGACAAATTTATATTTTTGTACAAAAAGGAGCTTATATTATGAAGTATGATTTAAATAAAAAACAAACTATAGCAACAAAAAGGACTTTATCTTCATTGTCCAGTATAATGTTTAAACTATTAGAATCAAAATCTTTTGAAACTATCACTGTCCAAGAGCTTTGCAATCTAAGTTTAATACCAAGAGCTACTTTTTATAATTATTTTGAAGATAAATATGACCTTTTAAATTATTGTTGGTTCACATTAAAATTACAAACCTGCCCAACATTCTCTGACAATACTGATTATCAGCACTATCTAGAAATTTTTATTTCAAAATGGATTGATTTTCTTGATTCAAATAAGGAAAATATATATCTAATTTTAAAGCACAATGATTTATCTCATTATTTAATTAATAGTTTCCGCACTTATCTAACAGATAGCATTTTATCTGAAATTAAATCTTTCCCTTGTCTTTCTACTTCCTCAATCCCTTATGAAATAACAGCTAAACATTGTGCAAATTCAGTATTAACTATATTAGAGTGGAAATATATAAATAAAAATAATTGCTCAAAAGAGGAACTTATATACTATTTAGAAGTATTAATTAATAAAAATGGCTTAATTACCCATAATAATATATCTAATTAAGGAAGTATCAAAAGAAAAAATCAGGAAAGTATTAAACTTTCCTGATTTTAATCATCCAATAAGGCTTCTT
>JAUNBX010000066.1:0-8133 GCA_030526875.1 Clostridium perfringens
TCCAAATAGGAGCGTTATTATCCTTTGCAGATTCACTTGTCATTCTATCATCTATCATTGGATAAAGTGGCATCTGAAAAGCTATTGCTACTTCTTCCTTATCTCTTGCATAAAGTGTAAGGGCAGCTGTTAATCCACCTCCTGCACTATCTCCCCCAACCATTAATTGATTATCTCTAATTCCTAATGTTTTTGCATTATCCTTCATCCATAAAAGTGCTTCATAACAATCTTCTAAAGCTTTTGGATATGGTTTATCAACAGATAAGCAATAATCAGGAGCCACAACTACACAATCACTTACTTCCATAAACTTTTTAGCATATAGCTTTCCTTGTTCTGGTGCACCTAATGCATAACCACCACCATGAATCCATAAAACTCCTGGAGCATCCTTTATTTCATCTAAAGGCTTAAAAATACAAAGACGCATTTTTGAACCATCTTTACGAGCAATCCATTCTTCCGTAACTTTCATAGTATTATCTTTTACTCTCATTTTAAATTTTTTCATGTTCTTCCCAAGAAATCTTAATCTTCTCTCTGTAAATGAACTATTTATTAACTTTATAAAATTACCCTTAACTCTTAACTCTCTATCAATCATACTATTCTTTATCTTCATAACTTTACCTCAAATTTTTTATGCTTATTAAATTTAAAAATCTATAAAATTTATTAATAAATGTAACTAAACACCTAATCTATAGTTATCAATATCTCTATATTCTCCAAACTTCATTCCTACTTCTTTTATAGTTCCACAAAATTCAAAACCAAACTTTTTATGAAGCTTTTCACTAGCTTTATTTCCAGATGTAATAACAGAAACCACTGTATGTGTTCTTTCATCCTTTTTAGCTTCCTCTAAAATAAACTTCATAAGAGCAGAGGCAAGTCCTCTTCTTCTGTAATCTACTCCAATATATATTGAAAGTTCTACAGTGCTTTTAAATGCCTCTTTTTCACGATAAGACGATAAAGTAGCATAACCTGCAACATGAGAATCAATTTCTCCTACAATTAATGGATGGTTATCTACATTATATGAATAAAACCACTGTTCCCATTCTTCTAAAGTTTTTCTCTCTAAATCAAGAGTTGCTACTCCATTTTCTACTTCATAATTATATATTCCTAACATTTCTTTTAAATCTTCTATTTTAGCTTTTCTTATTATCATATTTATAATTCCTTCTTTATTTAAGTAATCTAATTTTATATTTACTATTTGTATTAGATATTTTAGATTTTACCATATACAACATTGATTTTTGATAATAATGATAAAATAAAACCTTTTTTATTTTAGGCTGTATTTTAAAGAGGCTATATCTTAGTGGATATTAATCTAAGATATAGCCTCTTATCATAATTATTTTTTACCTAGTTTAGTTAACACTTTTATAGTTAAATCCTCAAGAGCATTTGCAATTTTGTCATATTCATCTCTAGGAATACAATCATTTAAAAACTCTTGCCAATCATCAAGAATTTTATCTAATTCATCTTTATTCCTTAAAGCTTTTTCTGTTAAATAAACACAATTAATTCTTTTATCTTCGTCACTTTTTTCACGTTTTACAAAACCTTTTTTCTCTAAAGATTGAAGTGTTCTAGTTATTGCAGATTTATCCGTATATTTACGCTTTATTATAAAGTCTTGATGACTTCCATCATTTCCGTATAAATTTAATAAACATATAAACTCAGCAAACTTTAAATCATAAGGCTTAAGTTTTGAATTTACATAAGCCTGAAAGTTATTGCTAAGAATATCAGCCCATTTAGATAATTTTATTCTTTCATTTAATTCCATAATATCCTCCTAGAAAAATTATCTAACCTATAATAATTTATAAACTTAGTTTATTCAATAATCTATTCTAATTATTTTCTTTTTTTATGTAAAAGATATATTGCTGCAGCCCCCATAGCAGTACATCCTAATAAAAGTATACTCTTTGTTTTTTTATCTTCTCTTATAAGATTTTCAACTGCATTATTTGATTTATCATTAACTCTATTATCAGTAGGCTCTATGATAATCTTTTGATTTATTTGTACCTTTTCTTGGTTTTTTATATTATCTGATTTAATTTCATCCCTAATTTTTTCTACAATTTCATTACTTAATTGATCTAAATGTTCATGCAGTTCTTTACTAATTTCCTCTTTTAATTCTTTTCTTATATTAGTATTATCTTCTAAAGCATTTAAATTTTCAATTGTTATATCATTATTATACTTTATTAAATCTTCTTTGTTTATGTGTTTTCCTGTATAATCAAAGCTAATTTCTTCTGTAACCTCTTCTACAAATTCATCTACTAATTCATCTAAAGGTTCAATATTCTCTTCATTATCTTGTATAACTTCTTCTATTTTATTTTCCTTCACCCTAGATGATATTATAACAATAATAGAAAATATAATAGCCACAATACCTAATATTTCAGCAGCATAAAATGAACCAATTACATTGCTTAAATTAAGCAATTTAGCAATATAGTCTAATACTACAGGACATATAGCTTCCCCTACATAAATAGAAGTTGTTACTATAGTGATTGCAAGAGATGTATGCTTATTATGTACACACTTTGCTGAATAAAAAATAGAGTAAGGAACAATTAGTCCAAATCCTATCCCAATTAAAATAACTCCTACACCCATAAAAATAAGAGTGCTAGATAAAATTAAAACAGCTAAACCAATTGATATAATTATAAATGATATTAGTATTAATGTTTCCTTAAATATCTTTAATACTTTTCCAAATAACATTGCAGAAATAAAAGCAAATAATGTAACAAGAGTTATTAAAACAGCTGATATTTCTGAATTTCCAAAGTTTCTATCTTGAATTAAAAGAGCTATGTTAGTTGGAACACTATAAAATGTTATAAAAGCTAGTATTATTATAATGGAGTATTTAAAAACCCCTAAATTTAATTTTATATGTTTATCGCCATCATGTGCATGCTCTATGCGATTTTCAGGTGCATATGTATCAAAAGGCCCAACCTTTGGAAGCCCAAATATTACAATAAATAATATAGGAAAGGCTACTAAATAAATTAAAAATATATTATGCCAATTAGCAGCAGCTATAAATCCAACAACTGGTGTAGCTATAACTCCACCAATATTACTACAAGCACTTGAATATCCCATATATTTAGCTCTATCTTTTCCGTTGAAAAAGTCACCAACTAAAACTAAAGACATAGGTGCAATTATCCCAAGTCCTATTCCTAAAACACCTCTTGAAGTTAAAAGCATATATATATTATTTGAAAAATAACATAGAATAGCCCCTATTAAATAAATTATTAGTCCCAAAATAAGTAAATATTTCTTTCTCATATGTCTACTTACCTTATTACTAAGCAAACTTACAGGTATACATACTAAAGCCGGAATAGTTACTATTGATTTTATTAAAGTAGGATTTACTCCTGGAAAACTCAGCTCTATAATACCAAGTGATGGCCCTATAGCTGCTGTAGCTATTATAGTTAATAAAGCAACGGCAAGTATAGGTATTTTTGCACTTTTTCTCATGTTTTTCTCCTTTGTATATTGTAAAATTTAATATTTTATTCTACGTCTATGTAAGCCTAATTGATTCTTATAATTATTGTTGATAAATCAATTAATTATATATAAAGGTTGATTTATCAACTAAATTATTAATTATGAAGAAAATCATTAGGATACTTGTCTATTTTATACCACCATCTGTTGACTTGTCAACTAATATTAACTTGTAAAAAATACAAATGAGAGCTAGATTAAAATTTTTTAATCTAGCTCTCATACCTAAAATTTATAAAGATAAAGGTATCTTTAAAATTATAAATTTTATAATCTTGTTACTTTTACATCTTTTCTTGGCGTTGTTCTCTTATATTTTACTCTAGGGTATCCAATTACCATACATGCAGCTAATTGTTTACCTTCTCCTATTTGTAATAACTCTCTTAGTTTAGGATTAATTGCTACAGCTCTTTCTAAGAATCCACTAAAGTATGTTCCAAGTCCTAAAGCATCTGTCATAAGTTCCATTTTTGCTGCTGCTAAAGCTCCATCAACAACACTATTTGCTTCTACAATAATTAATAAAGGTGCTTTAAAGAATAATTTATCTTCCCCATCTGGATTTTCTAAAAAGTCGCTATTCATCTTTTTCCACATGTATGCATATGTAAGGAAGTTCTTTGGAGTATTTTTATCTGTTATCATTTGATCTGCAGCTGCATTTAATGTTTCTAAAACAGCTTTTCTAACTTCTTGAAGCTTGTCCTTTACAATGATATAAGAAACATCTTGAGCATTGCTACCTGTTTGAGTAAACTTACCTGCTTCAATTATCTTTTCTATTTTTTCTTCTTCTATATCATCTTTTTTGAATAATCTAACACTTCTTCTAAACTTCATAAAGTTCATTAAATTTTCTGAATCTATATCAAAAGTTTCTTTGTTGTATTCTACAACCTCATCCATTGAATATTCTTTTTCATCATCTGAAGATATTGCTTTAACTGGGCAAATTGCAATACAATGTCCACATTTTATACAAGTTTCATTTTTTATATGTGACTTTCCGTCAACCATTTCTATATCACTTACTATACAGTCTTGTGTACATAATGTACAACCTATACATTTATCTCTGTTTACTATCATTTGACTCTCTCCTTTTTTATATGTTTATATATTAATTATGACACTTAAAGTATACTTTAAGTCAAGTTATTTTCTAAACATTTACATTATTATCAAGCTTTGAGTTTATTTCATCTATGTACCTTTTTAATACTTCTCTTTGTTTTTCTAGTTTATCCCTGTGTTCTATTAAAATATCCCTAGCTGTTAGATGTTTATTTTTATCTAATAAAAGAGATACATTTTCACGTATTTCCTTCATAGGCATTCCTATATTTCTTAAGCACTTAACCAGATTAATTAACTCTATATCCCTATCTGAAAATATCCTTATATTATTCTTATTACGTTTAAATGGAGGAAATATCCCCTCTTTTTCATAATATCTTATTTTAGACTCTGGTATCTGTGCTATTTTAGAAACTTCCTTTATTTGATACATAAAACCTCTCCTTATTCTTAAACCTACTTTAAAATATTATAACCTATTTTAAAACTTTAAAAAATTCTCTTATTCTTAACTATTTTTATTTTAATTTCTTATTAAAAGATAACTTAAAAGTAAATACTATATTAAATGTTAAAATAAAAACTTTCAATTTCCCTATTGCTTTAAAGTATGGTTTAACCTCTATACTAAAACTATAAAAGATAAAAAATATTTTACAAAGACTATGTTTTAATATAATGCTGATTTAGATAAATGTGAAAGAACTTTACCAAAATCAACACAAATTTTAAATATAGTTCTACAAAAGTTGTTTATAATAAATAAAAAATTAAAGGAGATGCACATATGAAAAAAATATTAGTTGTTGTTACAAATGTATCTAAATATGAAACTACTGAAAGACCTACTGGTTTATGGCTTAGTGAGGCTGTTCACTTTGTAGACGTTATACAAAAGGCAGGACTTGAAATTGACTATGTAAGTTCAAAGGGAGGCTATACTCCAATAGATCCTCATAGTTTAGAAGCTGCTTCTATGAGCCCACTAGATTGGGAGTATTACACTAATCATAACTTTATGAGTAAACTAGGAAACACATTATCAGTTGACGAAGTTAACCCAAATGATTATGATGTAATTTACTATACTGGTGGCCACGGAGTTATATGGGATTTCCCAAATGATTCAAAAATGCAAGAAGTTGCAAAGAAAATATATGAAAATGGTGGAATAGTTTCAGCAGTTTGTCATGGCTTAGCTGGATTACTAAACATTAAACTATCTAATGGTAAAAACTTAATTGAGGGAATCAAAGTTACAGGGTTTTCAAATACTGAAGAAGAAGCTGTAGGAGTTACCAAACTTGTTCCATACCTTACTGAAACTGAACTTGTAAATAGAGGTGCAAACTACGTTAAAGCAGCTGATTGGGCTGAATTTGCAGTAGAAGAAAAGAGAATTGTTACAGGACAAAACCCAGCATCTGGTGCTGCTGTAGCTAGAGATGTTCTTAAAATTTTAAACTCTAGCAAATAATAATTTCAAACTTCCTTAAGTTATTTTCTCTATGAATAATCTAGTAATATTTATGGGAAAATTATTATATGAGGTGAGATAGATGATTGAAGATAAAAATGAATCAGCTATAGAAAAATTAAATAGTTTTTTAAATGGAATATATATGAGTTTAGATTCTTTTAAAGCCTATGAAGAAAAGGCACAAAATCCTAATTTAAAGCATAGTTTTAAAGAGATTTTACCTATCTTTGAGTCTCAAAAGAAACTATTAATTTCCTATATAAAAGAGTTAGGTGGAGAACCTAAAGATTCCTTAGGCCTAGGTGCAGAAATAGCAAGCGCTTTTGAAAAAATGAAAGAAGCCTTTATGGCTAGAGACTATGAACTTTTAGACTCTGCTATTAAGGGTATGGATATGGGAATTAAATCTGGATTAAAGGTAATAAGTGAATTAGAAGAAATGGATATAAAAGAGTCAATTGTTAATGGCTTAAAAGACCTAATAAAAGAATATAAAACAATACATAGTAGTTTAAATTTACTTTATAAAGAACCATCTATCCATGACTAATCATTAATCTTTAAAGCCGTAAAACTTAAAAATATTTTAATGAAAAACTCCTATTTGCTATTTAGTAATAGGAGTTTTTATCTTTTAAAAAACTAAACGCATATCATACCAAACTGCATTACCATGAGTTGACTCTGATATACCTTCATCTTTAAACCCAAATTTAGCGTAATAGTGTACTAATTTTTCTTTACAAGTAAGTACCAAGCCTTTACGTCCTTGCTCTTTAGCATCTAAAATTACTCTCCTAAGTATTTTTTCTGCTAAGCCTTGTCTTTGATATTCTGGAATAGTATCTACTCCAAAAATCATTTGCCACTGCCCGTTCTCATTATGTAGGTTAGCATTTTCGTACATTTCATCCCTTAGTGTATCTTCATCTGTCACCATTCCATTTACAAAGGCAACTAACTTTCCTTCATCTTCTAAAAGCCAAAAATGATTAGGATATGCTGTTAATCTTTTTTCAAAACTTTCCCTTGAAGCAGCCTCTGCCTTTGGAAAACATTTAGCCTCAACACTTGTAATTGCATCTAAATCTTCAATAGTTGCCAATCTTATATTCATGTTTATTAACTCCTTTAATTATACTCATCTCTATTTAAATATTACTTAAATGATTCTATTATAATAATAAATAACTCTCTCTTAAAATAATATACTATATAAAATTAGCATTAAACAAATACTTCCTACACATTATATTCAAAAGCAATATCACCACGATTATATCCATAATCATCTAACTTGATTTCCTTAAATCCAAGTTTATTATAAATATGTAGTGCTGATTCTAATCTAGTATTAGATATCATAAATAACCTTTTCGCCCCATTTTCTATGGCATAATCCATGCACCTTTTAAGCACAGCTTTTCCTGCCCCATTTCCTTTAAACTTAGGTTCTGCTGCCAATTTACAAATCTCCCATGTTCCCTTTTCCATAGGTAAAACCATGCATGTTGCTAGTACATTATCATCTTCAACAGCAAAATAAACCATAGCACCATTTTTTATATGTTCTTCTAAATTTTCAAAGGTTTCTATATCTCCATCTTCTAAATTATGAAAATACCCTTCAATCCATGCAGTATTTAAATCTATAAATCTTTGTTTATATTTATTGTCATATTCTATAATCTCCATATTTCCTCCTCCAATTATTTTTTATATCTTTAAAGTTACTCATATAATAAAATAAATATATTTTTAATATTAGTCTCTTAGACCTTTATTATTAATTTCACCCCAATTACACATTTCCTCTAAAATAGGCATTAAAGACTGCTCCCTTTCTGAAAGAAAATACTCAACTTTAGGCTAGTACTTTACTTAAAAGCACATACTTGTTTAGATATAAAATATCACATATACTTAAATAAAACTTATTATAAAGGGGATTTAAATTTATGAGAAAATGTAAG
>JAUNBX010000066.1:8233-9372 GCA_030526875.1 Clostridium perfringens
AAAAAATAGACAACCTTAAACTCTATCATTTTCTTTAGTATAGAGCTTTAAGGAAGTCTATTTAAAAATAATTTTTCATTAAAAATCTTGAAATGATCTAGGAATCTCCATTATACTTCCAAGAAAGATTGGCTTTGTATCATTATACTTAGAATAATCACAAAGACTTACTGTCATTATTTCATCGTTGTCATGGGTTTTAAAATAATACTGACATTTATTAGTGTTAATAAGAGCAGTATATTTAGTATAATCATAAGTTCCTCTATCAGTCATAATAATACCCTTTGGAATAGAAACACTATTCATAATATGAAAATATGCCATAACTGCTTCAGATGATTTTTCAGGAACTTCTATATGTGTTTTTAAAAATGCTGCACGAGTAAAACGTTCTGGTGATGTAAAGCCTCCTGGAAGTGGTATAGTTCCTGCACCTTGCCCAAAAGGAGTTAATGATGCATGCCCCCAATAGGCTTGCTTTTGTTGCTCAATAGATACATTCATATAATTTCTTAGATTAGTCATATGCCAATGAAAATCAGGACTATTTGCCATAACTCCTATAGGATTATAAATTACCCTAAGACCTGTTTTTGTTTGTTCTATAACAACACATCTTCCACTCCTATCAGTTGCAATCCAATGCAAAGGAGCTACTGTTTTTGTAACAGGATCTTTCTCACCTACAATAGTTACATTCTTTGATAAGGTTTTTAAATCATCTATTGATGCACAATTTCCTAAAATATAATGTAAAAAATCTAAAGAAGAAATAGGCTTTTTGTCCTTTATTGGTAGATTATAATAAGCATAACCTGCAAAATATAAAGCAGCCGCTGCAAAGCCTCGTTCATTTACACCATCAAAAAAACCTAACATATGATCTTTCTTTTCACCCATACAAATAAAACTATAAGAATTAATATAACTTCCTGTTGTTGCACTATCATACCATTTATAATTCTTAGGTATTATATAAATTCCTGGTTCAATATCATAGGAAAAATCCATGGTTCTCCCCAAGAAATTCTCCCCTTTTGCACATTGTAGTGTAATAGCAGTACACATCCCTTAAAACCTCCAAAACTATAAGTACACTAATTACAATATATGTTTTGAAAGTAATTAGGGTGTGT
>JAUNBX010000067.1 GCA_030526875.1 Clostridium perfringens
GAAAAACAAATCTTTTGGTTTGCTCTTTTTATAACTTCTTGAGAAATACCAAGGCTTCCCCCTATAATAAAGACAATATTTGAGTTTCCTATAACACCTTGATTTTCTATAAAATCAGCAAACTCTTCTGATGTTAATTGCTTTCCCTTTAAGTCCATAGCAATTACAAAAGCATTTTCTTTTATCTTTGAAAGTATAGCTTTACCTTCTTTTTCTTTTATTAATTCTTCTTCTTTTTCAGATGCATTATCTGGAGTTTTTTCATCTTGAAGTTCTATTATATCTAGTTTGCAATATCTAGTTAATCTTTTTGAATACTCAGCTATTGCATCCTTTAAGTATTTTTCCTTTAACTTTCCTACAGAAATTATAGTTATATTCATTTGTTTTCCTCTCTTTTTATAACCTTTACATTTTTAATCTTATCTATATTTTTCTCTATATTTTGCTTTTATGGATATATTCAATTTAATCTTAATTAAATAAACATGAAGAATAAGTAATAAATTATTATCATTTTTTATTTTTTAGATAAAGTATATAAAAAACTTTATTACTTGAACAAAGTGTATTTTAAAATTTATCCACAAGTTTTTAAATTTCATCCACAACTTTTACTTATTTCTATTAGTTTTCCTGTGATTTCTGTGGAAAACTTTTTAAAATCTTATCCACATAGATATAATTTGTCCAAAAACTCATAAATTTAAGCCTTTTTTATCCACTACCCATATTATTTCTGAAAAAATATCAACAATACTTTGCGCAATTAAATCCATTGTTAAGCTTTTATAAAATTAATATTGTGGGGTAAATCAATATTTCTCCATAAACTAACTTAAGGCCACTAGAATTTCTAGCAGCCTTTATATGTTGTAGATTATTTACCACAACATTTTTTATATTTCTTTCCACTTCCACAAGGACATGGATCATTTCTTCCAACTTTGTTTTCATTTCTAACTGTTTTTGAATCTTTGTAAGCAGTAGCTATTTCTTTTCTCTTTTCTTCTGAGAATATAGCTTCCCATTGTGGTAAAGTAAATAGGTATTCTGCTTTTGCATCTAACATATTGAAATAAAGTTTTTCAAAGTCGATATCAAAAGATAACTCTTCATCTGCAGTTACCTTTTCTAAATCGTATGGTGCTTTTAAGCTGTCGTTTATTCCGTCAACAAATCCCATTACAAATTCTACACTTGCATCAAATTCTTTAGCAAGATCAGCTATACTAACTTTTCTAACTTCATTGTGATTAGCTAAAAGATTTTTGTATATTCTAGTTTCTATATCGCTGTATTCTGTCCAGAAAGCAGCTTCTCCTTTAGTTTTTACATATTCTACAACCATGTCTGTCCATTGTTTATATAAACTCATATCCATACTCCTCTTTTTTTCTATAGTATTTAATTT
Organism: Clostridium perfringens; assembly: GCA_030526875.1. GTDB lineage: Bacteria > Bacillota > Clostridia > Clostridiales > Clostridiaceae > Sarcina > Sarcina perfringens_A. The sequence goes on from JAUNBX010000067.1 coordinate 1,415, forward strand.
AATTAGATTATAATACATTAAAACCAATTGTTTCAATATATTATATGTAATTTCATAATTTACTTATTGTCACAGTAACCAAAGTAATTTTATTGTCTATATAAATAGTAATTTAAAAGTTAATATAGCTACTTGGTTTATTTCTGTCTGCCAATTTAATCTCTAAGTCTTTACCAAGAACTAGTGATTCTTCATCTAATATGTTCGTTACAGCTTTATATGCAAGTTCTGGTACGTTATTTGTATTACTCAAATGCCCTAAAACTATTTTTCTGCACATTCTGTTTTCCTTTAGTATATCTAAAATTGCACTTCCACAGTCTTCATTGCTTAAATGCCCTATTTCACTTAAAACCCTTCTTTTAAGATTATAAGGATATGGACCATACTTTAGCATTTGAACGTCGTGATTTGCTTCTAAAAGTATTACCTCTGATTCTATTAAATTATTTTTAATTTCCTCTGTAAATGTTCCTATATCTGTAGCTATACTTGCCCTCTTTCCTTTAGAGTGAAAAGTATATCCCATAGGTGCTACTGCATCATGAGGTGTGTTAAAACAAATTACATCTAAGTCTTTAATAGTTGTAACACTTCTTTTAGGTATAACTCTTATGTTTTTCTCTTTAATTTTTCCTAGACTGCTCTCCATGGCACTCCATGTATGTTCATTTGCATATATGGGTATGTCAAACTTTCTTGATATTATTCCTGCACCTTTTATATGGTCTACATGTTCATGAGTTATAAATATTCCATCTAGCTCTCTAGGATTTTCTTTTATTTCTTCTAATCCTTCTATTATCTTCTTACCAGATAACCCTGCATCTACTAAGATTTTTGCTTTTTCTGATGATACAAATATACTATTTCCACTACTCCCACTATATAATGAGCAAAATATCATAAGTTTCCCCCTATACCATTTATCTTCTTGTTATGTTTGCACCTAATTTTTTGAATTTATCTTCTATATGAGGATATCCTCTATCTATATGCTCTATACTAGTAATTTGAGTTTCCCCTTCTGCCATAAGCCCTGCTATTACTAAAGCAGCTCCTGCTCTTAGGTCAGTTGCGTTAACTAAAGTACCTGTTAAAGTTTCAACTCCATCTATTATTGCAGTTCTTCCTTCAACTTTTATTTTAGCTCCCATTTTTTCAAGCTCATCAGCATGTTTATGTCTGTTTTCCCAGATAGTTTCTACTATTAAGCTTCTTCCTGGAACACTTGATAAAAGTGTACACATTGGTTGTTGTACATCTGTTGGAAATCCTGGATATGGTGCTGTTTTTATGTTTATGCCGTTTAAAGGTCCATCAACATATACTCTAACACTGTCATCTCTTTCTTCAACTTTAGCTCCCATTTCAACAAGTTTAGCGCTTATTGAATCTAAGTGCTTTGGTATTACATTTTTTAAAACAACATCGCCTTTTGTTGCTACTGCTGCTATCATAAATGTACCTGCTTCTATTTGGTCTGGAACTACACTGTAGTTACATCCTTTTAGTTTTTCAACACCTTTTATTCTTATAACGTCAGTTCCTGCACCTTTAACATCTGCTCCCATAGAGTTTAAGAAGTTTGCAACGTCAACTACATGAGGTTCTTTTGCTACATTTTCAAGTGTTGTTGTTCCTTCTGCTAAAGTAGCAGCTATCATAAGATTTATAGTTGCTCCAACACTTACTACATCAAAGAAGATGTTAGTTCCAACTAATTTTTCAGCCATTATGTTTACAGCACCATGTTCTATAGTTACCTTTGCACCTAAAGCTTCAAAACCTTTTATATGTTGGTCTATAGGTCTAACCCCTATTGGGCAACCTCCTGGAAGTTCAACTCTAGCTTCTTTGAAACGAGCTAATAATGAACCTATAAAGTAATAAGACGCTCTCATTCTTCTTACATCTTCTGTACATGCATCAACTGTTGCTATGTTAGCAGAATCTATTTCTAATGTATTAGAATCTAATTTGTTAACTTTTGCTCCTAACCCTCTTAGTATTCTTTCTAAGCAATGTACATCTTCTATGTCAGGAACGTTATCTATAATGCATTTTCCATCACTTGCTAATATTGCCGCAGGTAATATTGCTACAGCGGCATTTTTAGCACCATTTATTTCAACTTCACCTTTTAGTGAGTTTCCACCACTTATTATTAATTTTTCCATAAAATTCACCCTTGCTATTTTTTATATATAAATTTCCAATTAATTTCATTTGGTATTAAAATATTCTTTATTAGTAAAGTTATTGTATGCTATAATTATTTAATAAAATTAAACGAATTTAAATAATTTAACTTTATTGCATAATTAAAGCTTAAAATTTTTAAATAATTTTAGTGCTTTTTCTTATAAATTATTTAATTTGAATTACTCATACGTTTCATTATATCATAATAAGTTAATATTTAAAGTTTTTTTTTAATTTATTAATATCTATATTATTTTATAAAATAATTGTCATATTTTATATTAACTTGTCATGTTATTAAGGACATATTTAACATTTTTAATTAATTTCTACTTATTAAATAATTATAATATATTAACTAGGAAATGTATTATAATCTAATGTAGATATTAAACTATTATACTTAGAAATATTTATTTTTATAACCATAGGGTTTTAGAAAGGGTTTTATTATGAGATACTATTTAGTTGCTACCTTAGATTTTGATTCATCAAAGTCTATTGAATTTTTACAAAGGAATATTCAGAGAAAATATAAATTACCAAGAAATGCACCTACCCTACACATTCCTTTAGAAACTTTAGAAGATCCTAATATGGAGAAATTAGATGCAATTGTATCAAAGATTATTAAACCATATAAAAAATTTAAAATAGAATTAACAGGTGATATAAACTGTCACGATTATTTGAATAAATCAGTTAGTATTAGAATAGAAAATAAGGGTTACATAAAAAAGCTACATAGAGCTTTAAATGATATGTTAAAACTTAATGGTTTTTCAATTAGAGAAAATATTGATTCACCACTTTTTATGCCTGTATCATTTAATTCTATTGGTAAAGGAATTAAGAAAACGGAATCAGTACAACAATTCCTTCCACTTAGAACAGCCTCTAAAAGAAATGTAGCTAAAATTTCTAATATTGAAATTTGGAAATCTACTAATAATAAAAAAGATAATAAAGATAATATAGTAAAGATTTATAATCTTAGATCTTATTAAAATCTAGGTGAGGGTATGATATTTTTTCATATCTTTACCTTTTATTATTAAAATATTTACTTAATTTTTATTTTTTTGCTTTGTATTCGTTTTCTATCCTTTTCAATTATCAAAATTTTTTGTAAAATTACCTTAATGATATTTTCGAATAATGCCGAGGGGGTTATTTTATGTATTTAAAAGATTTCTTCTCCCATGAGAAGGATTTAATGAAAAATATCTTTATAGATAAAAGCCTGACTAGCTACAAACTTAATACTAGAAAGCATTTATCTTTACAGGTAAAGATAAGTAATTTAGCTGATGAAACTAAATGCTTTAAGTATTGGATAGCTAATGATGATGCTTTAGTTTCAAAAAATACTGTTCTTGAAAAATATGTTGACTGTTTAAGTCACATATTAAGTATTGGTGTAGATAGAGGTTACGATTCTTTAGATTACATTGCAGTAAAACCTGATGATTATTGTTTAAGCGATCAATTTTTAAATTTACTTATTGATGCAAATGACTTAATAATCTCAAACTCAATGGATCACTATAAAACATTACTTGAAGATTTTATTAGTCTTGGAATAACTCTTGGTTTTTCTATGTCTAAAATAAAACAAGAATTTTTCCAAAATAGTTTTTGTAAAATTGCTCTCTAATTTTTAGAGAGTTTTTTTTTATTTTGGAAATACTATGTTTATCTGATATTTAATGTACTCTTAATATTTTTAGGGGATAGGCAAAATATTATTATAAACATAGGAGGTGCTTTTTATGATAGCAATAATACTTGCTATTATTTCTGGAGCTGCCATGAGTGTCCAGGGAGTTTTAAACACTAGATTAAATGAAAAAATAGGTCTTTGGGAAGCTACAACTATCGTTCAAGGAATTGCTTTTGTTTTATCTTTAATAACTATGTTCTTTATTGGAAAAGGCAATTTACGAGAGTTAGCATCAGTTAACAAATTCTATCTTTTAGGTGGTGTTTTAGGAGTAATTATTACCTTTACCGTTATAAAAACAGTTGCAGGTCTTGGACCAACCTATGGCATTGCAACAATTTTAGTAGCCCAACTTGTAGTTGCAGCTCTTATAGATGCTTTTGGTTTATTTGGTACACCTAAATTAACTTTCTCCCTTAACGAATTTATAGGGGTTGGTGTAATGATAGCTGGAATTATAATTTTTAAATGGAAATTCTGATTAATATCAATAAATTTTAGATATCAAAACCTTACTCTCATTCATAATATATAATGTTATAGTATTTTAAATGGGAGTAATAATTATGTTTTCATACAAAAATAAGTTAGATTACAACCTTAAATTCTCTTTAGAGAAGTCCTACTATACTTCCTATAGGGTCATTATAAAGTGTAAAAAATTTATAAATGATATGAAAAAGAAAATAAAGGCGTTAAAAGGCGTAATTTTAAGCAGCATAGACTCTATCTCTATAATTTGCGCTTTATTGACTCCTAGAGCTATAAATAGGCTCTTAGAGTATCCTGAAATCGAATTTATATCTCTTGACTCTTATGCCTTTTTAAGTGGGTTAAGTTTAAAAACAGCTAATCATATCAATCTTGAAATACCTCCACTTAAAAGCGACTATATAAATATTGGCTTAGTTGATAGTGGCGTTTATCCTCACCCTGACTTAATAAACCCTTTTAATAAAATTGAACATTTTGTTGATCTAGTAAATAATTATGAATACCCTTATGATGACAATGGCCATGGAACAGCTGTAGCTGGTATTATTTGTGGAAGTGGTTTTTCTTCTGAAAACATATATAAAGGAGTTTTAGAAAAGGGCTCTGTTTGTTGCTATAAAGCCTTTAATTCAACTGGAAAAGGTTTTATTTCAGATGTTTTGTTTGCTATAGAATCTTTAATAATGGATACTGCCTTAAATATTAGGGTTTTATGCCTTCCTTTTGAAACCTTTGATAACAATCCATTTATTTTAGGTTGTTTTGATTCCCTTTTCCAGCTAGCAGAATTTAAAAATATAATTCCTGTTATTTCTGCTGGAAGTAATTCAGGCTCTGAAAACTCAATTAAAGGTGTAGCTTTATCTAAGAACTGCTTAACAGTTGGTGGATTAAATACTACTAAAAGAGAAATTGAACCTTATGTTTTTTCATCCTCTGGGAATAAATCTTTAAAAAAACCTGAAGTTAGCGCAGCTTGTGCTGAAATAAGGTGTTTAAACTGTAATTCTTTATATGTTTCTGAGAGTAATGGCATTAGGTTATATCCTAAAAAACTTAGTGACAACTACACAACCTTTAGTGGTACATCCCTTGCCTGTGCTTATGTTTCAGCTCTTTGTGCAGTTTTATTAGACTATACCCCAAGTTTAACATTAAGGGATCTACGCTCTCTAATTACATTAAGTTGTAATGAAGTTGAATACTATTCTAAAGATATAGTTGGGGAAGGGTATTTAGACTTAAGAAGATTTTTTAAAACAATTTTATAAAACATTAAGTCTTACCTTGTTGTTATAAAAAACCGTCTTTGATATAATTATTATGCTTACTAGCATAACTAACAGTTGAAAGGAGTCTAAAAGTGAGTACTTTTATGCTTAAAAACTCAGCTAATGATTTCACCCCAGTTAATAATGTGTTTATAGATAAATATATGCTAAAGGCTCGAGGAGAGTTTGTAAAAGTATATATACTTTTATTAAAGTATAGCATGAGCGGTGAGCCTGGTATAAGTTCTTCAATACTAGCAGCTAAGCTTAACCTTTTAGAATCTGATATTATGAACGCATTATCATACTGGAATGAGGAAGGTGTACTAAAATTAAACCCTATAGATAAAATGAATAATTTTGATATAGAATTTATTGATTTAGTTGATTCAGAAGATGAGTTCAAGAAAAATATAGACCTTTTATCAGCATTATCAAAGGATAGCAATAAAGATATGCTTAGAGATATAGAAAACCTTATAGGAAGAACTTTATCACCTTCAGAGATGTCAAACTATTTATCTTGGCAAACAGAATTTAATTTTTCATCTGAGCTTATATTAATTCTTATAGAATATTGCTTATCTAAAGGAAAAAATGATTCTAGATATTTTGAAAAAGTAGCTCTTTCATGGTTTGATTCTGGAGTTAAAACTATAGAAGATGCACAAAATCTTATTACAAAACATGAGGATAAGTGGGTTAGAATAAGACATATACTAAATTACCTTGGTATAAAAAATACAGACATCATGAAGCCACAACAAGATATGATAGAAAAATGGCTATTTCAATATAATTTCTCCACAGATGTTATATTAAAAGCTTGTGAAATTTGTTCGCAAAGATTAAATAGGGCTGACTTTAGATATATAGATGGCATACTTACCAAATGGTATAATGATAATATAACTACCTTAGAGGATATTGCTACTAAAGATGTAAATAAAACAGCTCAAACTCAAAATAACAACTATAAAAATAATAATTTTTATAATAAAGAAAAACCTTCTAATTTTTCTAACTTCACTCAAAGAGATTATGACTATAGCAAATTAGAAAAACAACTTTTAGGATGGGATGATGGTGATGATGATTAAAGGATATCAAACAAAACTTATGAATTTGTATGAAAAAATACGTAAAGAAGAAAAAATATCCCTTGAACAGAGAACTAAAGAAATTGAAAGCAAATATCCCGAAATACTAAAACTAGAAAAAGACATATCAAGACAATGCTTAAATCTATCTATATGTACTATGAAAAAATCTTCTAACAAAGAGGAAGAACTTGAAAAACTTAGAAATTCAATAGATGATTTAAGGGCTAAAAAATATGAAATGCTTGTGGAAAGGGGTTATACTCCTGATTATTTAAGTCTTCATTATAGATGTGCAAAATGTCAAGACACAGGTTACATAGGACCTAAAAAATGTAGTTGCTATAAGGGCAATCTAATAAAAGTTTACTATGAAAACTCACATTTAGAAGATACTTTAAGAATAAATAACTTCAAAGGTTTTTCTTTAGATATATATTCTGATAAAAAGGCTGATAAAATCTATTCTCCAAGAGAAAATATGGAGAGAATATTAGACACAGTATTAAACGAATATATACCTAACTTTGAAAGTACAAATGATAATCTTCTTTTTTATGGAAGTCCAGGAACCGGAAAAACATTTTTAACCTATTGTATTGCTAAAGAACTTTTAGATAAAGGTACATTAGTTATATACAGAACTTCTGATGAACTTGTTAGAAATTTAAGAGAAATAAAGTTTGATAATAATTCACAACTAGAAGATTTACTTGTAAATTGTGACTTACTTATAATAGATGATTTAGGTGCTGAACAAATAACAGACTTTACAAGAACAGAACTTTTTAATCTTTTAAATAAAAAATTACTTCTTAATAAGAAGATGATTATATCAACTAATTTAAATATATCTCAACTTACATCAACTTATATAGAAAGAATAACTTCCAGACTTTTTGGGAATTTTAAATTGTTTAATGTATATGGTGAGGATATTAGAATTAAAAATAATACTAGAGAAATAAGAAAAAATTTTAATAGATTAAATAATAAAAACAATAATTCATCCTATTAATAATTTATAGGGTGAATTTTTATAAAAATTCAGAATCTATTAAATTAATACAACAAAAAAGCTCCAATATATATTGGAGCTTTTTGGAGCTGGCAATAGGAATCGAACCTACAACCTGCTGATTACAAGTCAGCTGC
>JAUNBX010000068.1 GCA_030526875.1 Clostridium perfringens
TCCTTATTATGCAGCACCAGCTAGAGCTAAAGATTTTAGAAATCTTCCACCAACAATGACTTTTGTAGGAGATTTAGAACCTTTTAGAGATGAGACTATAAAGTATGTAGAAGATTTAAAGGAAGCTGGTGTAGAAACCAAATTTAAGTTATATAAGGGATGTTATCATGCATTTGACCAAATGTGTCCAAATGCAAGGGTAAGCCAAGATGCTTTTAAGTTTTTAAAAGATTCATTTAAATATGCAACAGAAAACTATTATGCAGAACAAAAGCAGTATGAATTAAAGTAAAAATTTTATAAAGATTTTATAAAATTTTTAATTATAGGTTTAGAATTTATGATATAAAATAATTAGAGAAAATTTTAAGTGTAAAACAAATGAAGAAAAGAAAGAAGTGATTTCAATGGCTAGAGGATTATTTTTAATGTTTCCAGGACATGGACATGTTAATCCAACAATAGGATTAGTTAATGAACTTATAAAAAATGGAGACGAAATAACATATATATGTGCAGAAGAATTTAGAAGTAAGTTTGAGAATACAGGAGCTAAATTTGTAGGTTACAAGGTAGATATATCAAAATTTGATGGTAAAAATAGAATGGACATCATGGCTGAAAGATTCTTAGATATATTTAAAGGTGTTCTAAACACTGCTATAAAAGAAGAAGGAGAATTTGATTACATAGTACTTGATCCCTTTATAAGACCAGGAACAAAAATATTAGAAAAATTTAAAGTTAAAAAAGTTATAGCAACATCTACAACTTTTGCTTTTAATGAAGAAACTTCAAAAAGAATTTCAAAGTCTATGACAAAAGACCCTAGCGTTATTAATAGAATGATAGAAAACTTTAATAAATTATTCCCTGAGTATGAAAAGTTAGGGGCGGAGTTTGGAGTAGATTTTCCTAATAATCCGTTAGAATTATTAATGGGAAGTAAAAGTAATTTAACTATAGTGTTTACATCTAAATACTATCAACCAAATGGAGAAAGCTTTGATGAAACATATAAGTTTGTTGGGCCTTCTATATTTGATAGACATGAACTTGAAGATTTTAAAATAGAAAATCCTAAAAATAAAAAGCTTGTATACATATCTTTAGGAACTATTGCAAATACAAATGTGGAATTTTATAAAAACTGCTTAGAAGCTTTAGGTTCTAGAGAAGACTTAAAAGTTATAATGTCTATTGGTAAAAAGACTGATATTAAGGACTTAGGAAAACTTCCTGAAAACTTTGATGTTTATAATTATGTTCCACAACTTGAAGTTTTAAAGAAAGTTGATTTATTTATAACTCATGGTGGAATGAACAGTTCAAGTGAAGGTTTATACAATAATGTTCCTTTAATTGTTGTTCCTCAATTTGGTGACCAACCTGTTGTTGCAAAGAGAGTTGAAGAGTTAGGAGCAGGGATACCTTTAATGGATGATATATCAGTAGAAGCTATAGGAAATGCAGTTAATAAGATTTTATCAGATGACTCTTACAAAGAAAATGCTAAAAAAATAGGTGAATCTTTAAGAGCTTGTGGTGGATACAAAAAGGCTGCTGAAGCTATTCACGAGGCAATTTAGTTTTAAATATAAAAAAACCTTAACCAACTAATATGGTTAAGGTTTTTTTATAATTTAGATATTAAAAGTATTAACCCATTGTAGCAAAAATCTTCGAATTTTAACTCTGTAAATGGAATATTAGCTAATTCCATAGCTTTTATTTGTTTAGTAGAATGATGAGTATATGGATATAGTCCATATATATATGTGAAAAATTGCATTTGAAATTCAAATTTATCTTCTTCTGTTCCATGAGGAAAATATTTATTTAAACTATCTGAAAAAACATTTCCTACAGTAAGAACCTGCTTTTTAAATTCAACAAGTCTTTCTAGACGGCTATTATTTTCTATTTCTACTAAGTGTAGAGAGAGTAATTGCAACATTTTTTTATGATTTATCAATGAATTTGTTAAAAGTCTACAATAATCTTCTTTAGTTACACTTTCAGTATTATCAAATGTATTTTTTAATTCATCTTTCCAATTTAGGTATTCAGTTGTTAACAAGTCCAAAAAAATTTCTTCTCTTGTTTCATAATATTTATAAATTGTAGGTCTAGTAAAAGAGGTTATTTCTGAGATTGCTTTAAAATTAACTTCTTCATATCCCTTTGTTGTAAAGATTAAGTCACACGCTTTTATAATTTCATTTTGTCTAATTAAAATTTGTTCTTCTGTTCTTGCTCTTTGAAAACTCATAGAGACCTCCTTAGTATATATAACCTTTAACAAGAGTATAACAAAAGTATAGCATGAGTTTTAAATTAATTCAATTTAGCTTACACAACGTAAATTAATAATTGACACAGTGTAAATTAAATGATAAGATGATTTTAGTGACACAGTGTAAGTAAAATTAAAATATAAATAAATCATTAGAATTATCATAAAATAAATAAAAATAAGGAAGGTAAATAAAGATGGAACAAACTTATATAACATTAAACGATGGAACAAAAATTCCTCAATTTGGACTTGGAGTATTTTTAATTGAAGGTGATGAAAACACTAAAAAAGCATGTTTAGAAGCTATAAACCTAGGTTATCGTCATATTGATACAGCACATGCATATCAAAATGAAAGAGGAGTAGGTGCTGCTATAAAAGAAAGTGGAATTGATAGAAAAGATATGTGGATTACAACTAAGCTTTGGCCTAGTGAATATGGTGAAGGTGTAACATTAAAAGCTATTGATAAAATGTTAGAACGTTTAGACACTGACTACATTGACTTATTATTACTTCATCAACAATTTGGTGACTACTTAGGAGCATGGAAAGATATGGAGAAGGCAGTAGCCTTAGGGAAAGTAAGAAGCATTGGTTTAAGTAACTTTGAGTCTGAAAGATTAGAAGAAGTATTAGAAGCAGCTAAAATTAAGCCATCAGTAATACAAGTGGAATGTCATCCATATTATCAACAAGATAATTTAAAAGAAAGAATAAATAAGCATAAAATAGCTATAGAAAGCTGGTACCCTATTGGACACGCAGATAAAGAGTTATTAAATGAAGAAGTATTCACAAAATTAGCTAATAAATATAATAAAACAAATATACAAGTGATTTTAAGATGGCATATACAAGAAGGAAATATAGTATTCCCTAAAACAACAAATATTGAACATATGAAAGATAATATAGATATTTTTGATTTTTCTTTAACTGCTGATGAAATGAAAGAAATTAAGAATCTTGATAGAAATAAGCGTTTCTTTACTTTAGGGCTAAAAGAACAGGAAGAACAATTATCTAAGTTTGTTCCTGCTGACTAAGATAAATTATATATTTAAATAAAAATCCTCTTTTTAAGACTTTAGGTTATTTAATCTAGGTGTTTTAAAAAGAGGATTTTTTTATTAATATTTATTTTTAGTTTATTCTTTAAAAGTATTATAATATTAAATAATGAAAATAATGGTGGGGGGATATTATGATTAATATATTAGTTATTGAAGATGATAAACATGCTAGAAAGCTGTTAGAAACTATTTTAAAAAGACAAGGATACTCCTTATTTACAGCAGAAGACGGATTAAAGGGAATGGAAGTTCTTGATAATCACCATATTGATTTAATTATTTTAGATGTAATGATGCCTAACATGGATGGCTTAGAGTTTGCTAAAGAACTTAGAGAAGGAGAGTGTATGATACCAATACTTATGGTTACTGCAAAGCATCTCCAAGAAGATAAGATCAAGGGTTTTTTATCTGGTGCTGATGACTATATGACAAAACCAATTGATACAGAGGAAATGCTACTTAGAGTAAGGGCTTTGCTTCGCCGTTCCCAAATATCTATTTCAAAGAAGATTACAATTGGAAAAGTTACTATTGATTATGATTCATTAACTGTGACTCGTGGAGGTGAAAAACAAACACTTCCACAAAAGGAGTTTTATTTATTGTACAAGCTCTTATCTTATCCAGATAAGATATTTACTCGTATTCAATTAATGGATGAAATATGGGGAATGGAAACAGAGAGCTACGATACAACTATTAATGTGCATATTAATAGATTGAGAAAAAGGTTTGATTCTTACTCAGAGTTTGAAATAATTTCAGTTCGTGGACTTGGATATAAGGCGGTTAAAAAAGATGAAAGGGATGAATAGATGTGGAAAGTTTATAGGTAAACTTGGACTCACAATATCCTTTTCTATCTCAATTTTTATTATAAATTTAATAACAACGGCTATTACCGCATGGTTAGTATATTTTTTATTTTGTATTGGTATTTTAGATGATGATAATATAAAGCATAACATGGTGGTGCCTATGATAACTTTAATGTCATGTGTGATTATTGGTATTGTAGTTTCAACTATTTCAAGTAAAGTTGTGCTAAAACGCATTAGGCACTTTATTGAAGCTACAGGAAGGTTATCTAGAGGGGATTTTTCCACACGTCTTAATATAAAATATCCTCCAGAGTTTATAGTTTTATCTAAAAATTTTAACCGTATGGCAGAAGAATTAGGTGGTATGGAGGTTTTACGTACAGATTTTATAAATAATTTTTCTCATGAGTTTAAAACGCCAATTATATCTATAAAAGGTTTTGCAGAAATATTAAAAGATGATAGCCTTTCTAAAGAAGAAAGAGATGAATATTTAGATATAATTATAGAAGAATCACAAAGGCTCAGCTATCTTGCAACTAATGTTTTAAATCTCTCAAAAATAGAAACTCAAGCTATATTAAAGAATAAACAAGAGTTTAACGTAGGAGAGCAAATTCGTCAGAGTATACTACTTTTAGAGTCTAAGTTTAAAGCTAAAAATATTTCATTGGATATTAATATTGATGATTGCATTTTAAATGGCAATAAAGAAATGTTAGGTCAAGTATGGTTAAATCTATTAGATAATTCAATTAAGTTTACTAAAGAAAATGGAATAATTAGTGTTGATGTTAAAAAGAGTGAACATAATATCTTTATAACTTTTGGTGATAATGGTGTAGGAATTAGTGAAAGTGCTGTTTCTAAAATATTTGATAAGTTTTATCAGGGAGATACATCTCATGCTACTAAGGGAAATGGTCTTGGACTTACAATAGTTAAAAAGATAGTAGAACTACATTTAGGGACAATACAGTGCGAAAGTGTTGTATCTAAAGGAACTAAATTTAAAATTATGTTACCTATAGAATAAGTATATAAATTAGAAAATTAAATACTAAGCTAATTTAAAGGTTGAACTGTCTTATATTTAAGTATAAGGCAGTTCAATCTTGTATATAAATAACGCTAGGCTATTTAAGTTATATTGTTTTGTTTCATATAATATGAATATCTTCCAAAAAGTTTATTTTTAGTTTATATTTATATATTAATATAAAAGTATGGAAAAGGAAGGTGTTTTAGCTTATGTTAAAAGTATTAAAAAATTTTAAAGGGAAAGAATGGCTACTTTTAAGCATTAGTATTGTATTTATTGTTTTACAAGTTTGGTTAGATTTAAGATTACCAGATTACATGAGTGATATTACAAGACTTGTTCAAATGCCAGGAAGTGAAATGAGTGAAATCTTAACTTCAGGTGGATGGATGCTTCTTTGTGCCTTAGGTAGTTTAGTTGCGTCAGTTATAGTTGCTGCTCTTGCTGCAAGAATAGCCTCAAATTTTTCAGCTAGGCTTAGATTTAGATTGTTTGATAAAGTTCAAGGATTTTCTATGGAGGAAATAAATAATTTCTCTACAGCAAGTTTAATAACACGTTCAACAAATGACGTTACTCAAGTACAAAATTTTATAGTTATTGGATTACAACTATTAATAAAAGCTCCAATACTTGCAGTTTGGGCAGTTCTTAAAATTATAGGTAAGAATTGGGAACTATCTTTAACTACAGGTAGTGCAGTGGCAATATTATTAGTTATTGTTGGTATATGTCTTTCAATAGCTCATCCAAGGTTTGTAAAGCTTCAAAAATTGACAGATAACTTAAATCGTATTGCTAGAGAAAATCTTTCAGGTATTTCTGTTACTCGTGCATACAATGCAGAAAAGTATCAAGAGGATAAATTTGAGGATGCAAACGCTGAACTTACAAGTGTTAATTTAGTTGCTAATCGTGTTATGGCAACATTACTGCCAAGTATCAGCTTTATAATGAGTGGGTTAAGTCTTGCAATTTATTGGGTTGGAGCAATACTTATTCAAAATGCAGACATTACAAGTAGAATGGTATTATTTTCAGATGTTGTAGTTTTTTCTTCTTATGCTATGCAAGTTGTAATGGCATTTATGATGCTTGTTATGGTGTTTATCTTAATGCCACGTGCATCTGTTGCAGCAAAGAGAATTAATGAAGTATTAAGTACTAAAGTTAAGATAAAAAATGGTACATTAGAAGAATCTCCAATTGGTTCTATAGGAGATGTTGAGTTTAAAAATGTTAGCTTTAAATATCCAGACGCAGAGGATTATGTGATAAAAGATATTAGTTTTAAAGCTAATAAAGGGGAAACTGTAGCATTTATAGGTGCAACAGGTTCAGGAAAAAGTACATTGATTAATCTTATTCCTAGGTTTTATGATGCAACAGAGGGGGAAGTATTAGTTAATGGAGTTAATGTAAAAGAATATGATGAAAAATATCTTAGAAATAAATTAGGATATGTATCTCAAAAGGTAACTTTATTCGAAGGAACAGTTGAATCAAATATAGCCTTTGGTGATAACGGAAAATCAAAAATATCAAAGGATGATGTGGTTTATGGTGTTTATGGAGCTCAAGCATCTGAGTTTGTTGAAAAATTAGATGGTGAATATAATGCTCATGTTTCACAAGGAGGAAATAACTTCTCAGGAGGACAAAAGCAACGTTTATCAATAGCTAGGGCAATATCTCGTAATCCTGAAGTATTAATTTTTGATGATTCATTCTCAGCTCTTGATTATAAAACAGATAGTAAGCTTCGTAAATTCTTAAAACATGAAAGTGTTGGAACTACAACTATAGTGGTTGCCCAAAGAATTAGTAGTATAAAAGAAGCAGACCAAATTATTGTTTTAGATAATGGACTAATTGTTGGTATGGGAAAACATGATGACTTAATGGAAAACTGTAGTGTATATCAAGAAATAGCATACTCACAACTTTCAAAAGAAGAGTTAGGAAAAGAAGAATTAGGAAGAGAAAAAGAAGCAGAAATCTTAGAAGAAGAGGAGGCTATATAATGGATAAAAAGAAGAAACCAGAGAAGAATTTAGGTAAGCTTATAACTTACTGTAAAAATTATATGCCTATAATAGTTATAGCACTAACAAGTGCAGTAATAGGAACTATATTAACCTTATTAGGTCCTGATAAGCTTTCTGAAATGACAGATGTTATAACTTCTGGGATATTAACTAGTATTGATATGGAAAGAATAACTTCTATAGGATTAACTCTTGTTGTGATATATGGCGTTAGTGTTGTTTTAAACTTAACTCAAGGATATATTATGGCAACTGTTACACAAAGAATTTCAAAAAGTTTAAGAAGAGATATTTCTAAAAAAATAAACAGGTTACCTATGTGGTACTATAACAACAGTACTACAGGTGACTTACTTTCTAGAGTAACAAATGATGTAGATACAATTGGACAAGCATTAAACCAAAGTACTGGAACTTTAATAAGTGCTATATGTTTATTTTTAGGTTCTTTAGTTATGATGTTAAAAACAAATGTGATAATGGCAATAACTGCTGTTTTATCAACAATTATTGGCTTTGGATTAATGTCAGTAATTATGAAAAAATCTCAAAAATATTTTGCTAGTCAACAAGAATACTTAGGTAAAATAAATGGTCATATTGAAGAAGTATATTCAGGTCACACTGTAATTAAAGCTTATAATGCAGAAAATCAAATGATGAAGGTCTTTAAAAATTTAAATGCTACTCTTAAGGATAGTGCTTATAAAGCTCAATTTCTTTCAGGACTTATGATGCCTATTATGACTTTTATAGGTAATTTAGGTTATGTTGCAGTTTGTATAGTAGGTGCAACCCTTGCTATGAATGGGAACATTTCCTTTGGGGTAATTGTAGCATTTATTATGTATGTTAGATATTTTACTCAACCACTAGGTCAAATGGCACAAGGTATACAAAGTATGCAATCAGCAGCAGCAGCAAGTCACAGAGTGTTTGAATTTTTAGAAGCAGAAGAAATGGAAGATGAAAGCCATAAGGTAATGGCCCTTGCAAATGCTCATGGAAAAGTTGAATTTAAAAATGTTAAGTTTGGCTATAAAGGTACAGGTAAAATTATAATAAATAATTTCTCAGCTACTGCAAAGCCTGGACAAAAGATTGCTATTGTTGGGCCAACAGGAGCAGGTAAATCAACTTTAGTAAATCTTCTTATGAGATTTAATGAAATAAATAGTGGTGAAATCTTAATTGATGGTACTCCTATTAGTGATTTAACAAGAGAAAATATACATGATTTATTCTGTATGGTACTACAAGATACATGGTTATTTGAAGGTACTATTAAAGAAAATTTAGTATACAATCAAGCTCATGTATCAGATGAAGTAATTAAAAATGCTTGCAAAGCAGTTGGTTTAGACCACTTTATAGAAACATTACATGATGGATATAACACTATTTTAAATGATAAGGTTAATTTATCAGCAGGCCAAAAACAACAGCTTACAATTGCAAGAGCAATGATTAAAGATTCACCAATGTTAATCTTAGATGAAGCAACAAGTTCAGTAGATACAAGAACAGAGCTTTTAATTCAACAAGCTATGGACAAGCTTATGGAAGGCAGAACTTCTTTTGTTATAGCCCATAGACTTTCAACAATTAAAAATGCAGATGTTATTCTTGTACTTAAAGATGGTGATATCTTAGAAAGTGGAAACCATGAAGAACTACTTGAAAAAGGTGGCTTCTATGCAGAATTATATAATAGCCAATTTGAAGAGGCTTCTTAAGATATAAATCTTTAAAGACTACATTTTAGTTTTTTAAAGCAATGAAAATAAGTTCCTTAGCTTAGGCTAGGGAACTTATTTTGTTTCTTTTTGTTTTGCTAATTTTTTATACTTATTTTTTTATAGTGTTAGAATTTTGATTATAAACTTTAGCAACACATTTCCATTCATTCCCCATCTTCATCATTACTAAATAATCACTAAAGTCAATACGACCACCCCAGTTATCTTCTAATACACGAACTAT